>CAZJXN010000048.1:0-32764 GCA_964549655.1 uncultured Saprospiraceae bacterium | reverse complement strand
AAAAAAATCCAGCCGTATTTATGGAAACAAGGCAAAACTTTTCCCGAAGGTGTTGCGCCGATGCACCAGCTTTTTGCGAATGGCGAATTGTGGTTTACAATGAGTAATAATGACTGTGAAGTAGATAATAAAGTGCTGGAAGGCTTGTTTTCAAACACTTCCCGTTCTTACGTGCCGGATTTTGGTTCTATTCAGAACTCGCATTATATGGGTATTCCGAAACAATCAGGTAATAAAGCAGCAGCGATGGCGGTGTGTAATTTCCTGATTTCGCCGGAAGCGCAATATAAAAAGCAAGACCCGCAGGTGTGGGGCGACGGCACAATTTTAGATATAAATAAATTATCAAGTGAATGGAAAACGAAGTTTGAAAATCTGCCAAATCGCAAATACGCACCGAAGCGCAGCGACATTCAGTCGAAAGCGTTGATGGAATTAGCGCCGGAGTATATGATACGCTTGGCGGAGGATTTTAGAAAAAACATCATAAATAGTTGAAAAATAGTAAATATTTCATAATAAATTAATAAATTATAAAAATTTTATCTACTTTTAAATTGATTACAAGCCAGTATGAAAAAAATCCTAATTGCAAATAGAGGCGAAATTGCCCTTCGCGTCATGCGTACGGCGCGGAAAATGGGTATCAAAACGGTCGCCGTTTACTCTGAAGCAGACCGAGAAGCGCTCCATGTACGCTATGCGGATGAGGCGGTGTGTATTGGTGCGGCTGCGTCGAAAGATTCGTATTTGCGGGGCGATAAAATAATGGAAGTAGCCAAGCAACTCGGCGTGGATGGCATTCATCCGGGTTATGGTTTTTTGAGTGAGAATGCGGGTTTTGCGAGGTTGGTGCAAGAAAATGGGATGACCTTTATTGGTCCAAATCCAGCGGCGATTGAAATAATGGGGAGTAAATTGGCGGCGAAAGAAGCGGCGAAACAATTCAATATCCCGATGGTGCCGGGCGTGGAACACTCGATTACGGATGTTGCGGAAGCGAAAGAAATCGCAATTCAAGTTGGTTATCCGATTCTCATAAAAGCCTCGGCAGGCGGCGGTGGTAAAGGGATGCGTGTGGTAGAACACGAGGCAGAACTGGCAGAACAGATGGAACGGGCGATTAGCGAAGCAGTGTCGTCGTTTGGCGATGGATCGGTTTTTATCGAAAAATATGTGACTTCACCTCGGCATATTGAAATTCAAGTGTTGGCAGATTCACATGGCAATATTGTCTATTTGTTTGAACGCGAATGCAGTATTCAACGGCGGCATCAGAAATTGGTGGAAGAAGCACCTTCTGCGGTTGTAAATGCAGATTTGCGAAAGCGCATGGGCGAAGCGGCAGTTTTGGCAGCAAAATCTTGCGAATATCTCGGTGCGGGAACGGTCGAATTTTTGGTGGATAAAAACTTGAATTTTTACTTTTTGGAAATGAATACGCGCTTGCAAGTGGAGCATCCGGTGACTGAGTTTATTACAGGTTTAGATTTGGTGGAGCAACAGATTCGCATTGCGCGAGGCGAAGTTTTGAGTTTTAAACAAGAAGATTTGAGTATTCACGGGCATTCCATTGAATTGCGGATTACCGCCGAAGACCCGTTGGATAATTTTTTGCCAAATGTTGGAACGTTAGAACGCTACCGAAAACCGGTGGGCGAAAACATTCGTGTAGATGATGGCTATGAGGAAGGCATGGATATTCCCATTTATTATGACCCACTTTTAGCAAAATTGATTGTGTGGGGTGCGAATCGGGACGCGGCAATTCGGCGAATGTTGGATGCCATTCAGGATTATGAAATTCAGGGCGTTGCCACGACGCTGCCTTTCGGCAAATTTGTAATGGAACACGGGGCATTTATTTCCGGTAATTTTGATACGGATTTTGTAAAACAGTATTTTACACCGGAGGCTTTAAAAGAAAAAGAGAAAGACGAGGCGGCAATTGCAGCGCAATTGGCAGTGAGATTATATGAAGAAAATAAAAAATTATTAAAAGTGCCAAACACGGAATCATCGTCCTGGAAGGCTTTGAGATAGAAATGTTGGAGAGCTGAAAGAATTGATTACTCCAAATTTTTCTTTTTTGTAGAAAATAAAAGTAAACTAATTGAGATTGAGCAGATTGCAAAGACAAAAACAATTGGAAGAAGCGTATCATTAGATATACCTATTCCGACAAATAAAGCAATTAAAAAAGTAAAGCCAGCAATAATACCTATCAGAAGTCCTGCCGAAGAATTTTCTTTTCTTTTAGTTACGGATTGCATAGTAAATAATTATTCAAATAATTATAAAATATTATTAATCACGGTGTAATCGTCTGAAACGACACAATCTCCACCGCCGTCCCCCACATAAAGACAGACACTTCGTCCACTTCTTTGGCTACGACCGAGACTTCGCTACCTTCGTGCTTGAGTTGTTCTGGCATATTGGTGGGTCGCCATTCGTTGCCTTGCTTATCTACGATGCCCCAAAAGCCCGTGCCGAGATTTTGATACACTACTTTTCCTTTGATTTTCATTTTTTGTTGTGTTATGGTTTTATTGTGTTCGCGTGTTCATGTCAATTGGGCGCTCAGTCCATTTGACAATTCCTGAATCAAACGCGATTGTTCTTGTACCACTTTTTTCAATTCATTTAATTCTTCGTACAAATGATTGCGATTTTGCGGAACGGACGGCAGGAACGGACATATTTTGGTGCGCACGAGCCACACTTCGCGGATTTCAACGGCATTCATTTTATAAGTATCATAAAAATTATTATCAGAATGTAATGCTAAATGCTTTTCGTCTTTTAATTTATTCACAGCTCGTTTTACAACAATATCGCCCCGCGTCACTATCACATATACATGATTATCCTTAATGGCTGATTCCCAAAGCATTGGTTCCACATAGCTACACACCACTTTATCCCCTTCAAATAAAGAAGGCTCCATGCTATCACCTGCTACATCAAAGCAACGATGCGTGCCGGTTTTGTACTTAAAATCAGGAAGTGTAAAGGTAGGTAAATCCTGAATGAACGTCGGATTACTAGCGTCGCTCGTGTAGCCTGCATGCGCCGGCACGGGTACGTGTACAATGCGCTCATCTTCCTCCGCGTTGGTCACGATAGTCAGCACTCGAAAATCGGTATGCGTTTCCTCGGTCATAAACATCGGTCCCTCGCCCGTGTAAAGATAGGTCGGATTCATTTTATACAATTCCACCGCTTTGCGTATCAGGTCAATGGTCACATCTCTTCTACCTTTCTGTATTTCGCTGAGGCTCTGCGGCAAATAACCCAATGCAATCGCAAACTGGCGGCTGGAGCGCACCCGATTCTCCTCGCGCAGTCGCTCCTGACATTTAATAAAGCGTTGAGTAATAATGTTATTCATCTGAGGTACGACATTTTACGAAACAGGACTTTAACAAATCTAACAAAACTGTTCCTAAAATGTGTACTAAAGAGCTGGTTTTTATACCAAAAAAGTGATACAACATTGTGTTCATGTATTCGAGTACGCAGGTGTTCTTGTTAGCACTACTTGAACACATGAAAACTCGAACACATAAACACAACTTAAAAACTATTTACAATCGTAATAAAATCCTCCGCTTTCAGAGAAGCACCGCCTACCAAGCCGCCATCCACATCTGGTTGTTGAAATAATTCTTTTGCATTGGCTGCGTTTGCGCTACCGCCGTATAAAATTGTAGTGGCTTGCGCCAATTCCTCCCCATATTTTTTTGCAATCAAATTGCGAATATAGAGGTGCATTTCCTGTGCTTGTTCGGGAGAAGCCGTTTTGCCGGTGCCGATTGCCCAGACGGGTTCGTAAGCGATGACGACTTTTTCAAATACTTCCGCTGAAAGATGAAATAAGGCTTTTGCAATCTGATTTTCAACGAGTTGCGTTTGATGATTGGATTCGCGTACGTCGAGTTTTTCGCCACAGCAGAAGATGGGAATTAATCCTTTATTTAAAACTGCATTTACTTTTTTGGCTAATAATTCATCTGTTTCATTAAAATATTCCCGTCGCTCGGAGTGTCCGATAATTACATATTCTACGCCTACCGATTGCAGCATTGCCACCGAAATCTCGCCCGTGTAGGCACCACTTTCTTCTTGATGACAATTTTGAGCAGCTAATTTTAAATTAGAAATTCCATTTATTACATTGCCAATACTATTCAAGTGAATAAATGGCGTTGCCAATACAACAATTACCTCCGAAGGCTGCAAACGCTCGACGATGTCTTTCGCCAAGTCGCGTCCTTCTTCCAAAGTTTTATTCATTTTCCAATTACCGGCAACGATGTGTTGTCTTTTTTTCATAATAGTACACTGATTGTTATGATAATTACGATAAGTTATGATACATCCTATCCTCCTATCCTCTTATCCTCCCTTCTTTTTTCTTTCGCCAATTCCATATATTCCACATTTTTCTCAATCGTATGCCCCGGACGGCTCCATTTCACTGATTCATTTGTTTGATAATCAATTGATTCTTTAATCTCTGGCTTGGGCATATCTGCAAAAGACTTTTTCGGTTTTAAACCCAACAATTCAAACATTTCTAAATCTTCAAAAATGTCGGGATTCGGCGTAGTCAATAATTTATCACCCGCGAAAATAGAACCGGCTCCTGCCATGAAACACAACGCCTGTCCTTCCGTACTCATATTCGTGCGACCCGCCGATAAACGAACGACTGACTTTGGCATTATAATCCGCGTCGTTGCTACCATGCGCACCATTTCCCAAATCGAAACCGGCGCTTGTTCTTCCATGGGTGTACCTTCGACTGCGACAAGGGCGTTAATAGGCACGGACTCTGGCTGCGGGGTAAGGTTGGAAAGCGTTAACAACATTTTACAACGGTCTTCCACCGATTCGCCCATACCTATAATGCCTCCAGAGCAAACCGTTACATTCGCCTTGCGTACATTTTCCAATGTTTTTAAACGGTCATCATAACTTCGGGTAGAAATAATTTCTGTATAATATTCATCGGAGGTATCCAAATTGTGATTATAAGCGTACAAACCAGCATCGGCGAGCTTTTGCGCTTGCGATTCTGTCACCATGCCCAGCGTCGCGCACACTTCCATATCAAGTTGATTCACCGTTTTTACCAATTCCAACACATGGTCAAAATCGGCATCGTCTTTTACATTGCGCCAAGCTGCACCCATACAAAGGCGAGAAGAACCGAACGTTTTCGCACGTTGTGCCGCCGTACGCACCACCTCGATAGATAACAAATCATTATTTTCAATATCTGTATAATAACGAGCCGCTTGCGGACAGTAGGCACAGTCTTCTGGACAGCCGCCGGTTTTGATAGATAGTAACGTGCTAATTTGTACTTCTTGCGGATTATGATATTCTCGATGAATAGTGGCGGCTTTATAAATTAATTCTAATAAAGGCGTGTTATAAATTGTTAAAATATCTTGCAAATTCCAAGTTGCGTTTTTATTCATAAATTTTTTTGATTATCATACAATTTAAATAAACTTGTTTGCTCATCTATTTTATTTGCAAATGTATAAGCACTTTCTATGGTTGCTCCGTTGGCAATTTTATAATAAAAAGATTGCACAAAAATTAAAGCTGCATTTCCATCCACATCATCCGTTGCGCCAATAAAATATTTACAACCGATATCAAGAAAAGCCTTTGCAGTTGTTTCAAATCCAAGCGTACAGCCTGTGGTTATTACCGTTTTTCTCTTTAATTTGCCGAACCGTTTTATTACATCCGGATTAAAATTTCCGAGTGGTTCTCCCTTTTCATAAATATTTACTCCTAATAGTGGCATGATAAATGCACCTTCTTCGCCATGCGAGCAAATTATTATATCCGAAATATCATCATAAAGCACATTACTATTCAAAATGTTTATAAAATCATTGGGTCGCCCAATTGGATAATAAATGACCCGGAAACCAAAATATTCTAAGGTAATTCGTATAGCAATCGCCTCTTCTCCGACGTCTCCAATCACTACTAATGCCATGGCTTGTAAATGTTTCGTGCTTTAATTGAATACATTGTGAATTAAATTGTCTGGTAGTCTTTCCCCATCCCTAAAGGGTGTCCACGCGCGGGAGGAAGCATTCGTAAAATTAATTCACACTATATTGAATTCCTTTGAACGAAGTAAATAAGTGAGCAGATAAGTGACATTTTATTTTAAAAAGTAATTAATTGTCAACGTGTTATGGGTCTGCCTACTACTTACTGAAAACTGCCTACTTATTTATTGAACCTTCAACCGTTCTGACTTCCTTTTTCGTTGATTATAATAAAATTCGGTTCCCAAAACTAGCAACGCAGTGCCTCCCATCACTGCCAAGTGCCAGTACCATGCCATAGGCGCGCGTTCCGTTTCGATATAAATGACGTGTTGAGGCATTTGATAATTAGCAGATAATTCTTTCACTTTATTTTTTGCATTTTGCATTTTATTTACAATTCCTTTTATTGTTTTTTGACCGGCTGTAATGCAATCCTTTCTTCCTACACAATTTGGGTCAAAACCTTGCGTCCACACGACGACCGAAGTACGCACTGGCTGCGCGTTTTGCAATTGCTGGTAACGCTCCTGACTCAACGCTGGATATTGCACAACCCCCTTTCGCTCTCCTTTTTTTGGTGGCACGTGCAGGAAGTCACCTGGCACCCACACGCCCGTAATTTCTACAAAATCGGAGTCGCCAACTCCCTCTTTTTCAACTTGTTCCATCGTAAACTGGCGCAGCTTGTGCGTACCTGTTAGCCCAGAAAGAACGCTGTTGCAGCTATTAATAAAGAGTAAAATACTGCCTAAAACAATAACTAACCTATATAACATTTTTGAGATTTTAGATATTAGACCTTAGATTTTAGATGATAGACTTTAGAACGCTCCGTTTCCTCTAATGTCTAATATCTATCGTCTAACATCTTTTTAAAATACAAATCGGCGGCAAGATAAGCGATTCGAGCTTGAGTTTTTCATTCAAAATGACTATTTTTGAAAGTCTAAACCAATCCTTATGGCTGTACAGATTCAAACGCGTTATTCACTCGAAGAATATTTTGAATTAGAATATAATTCAACGACCCGGCATGAATATATCAATGGAAAAATTATACCGATGGCTTACACTTCTAGACCGCACGGAACAAT
Source organism: uncultured Saprospiraceae bacterium (assembly GCA_964549655.1). Classification (GTDB taxonomy): domain Bacteria; phylum Bacteroidota; class Bacteroidia; order Chitinophagales; family Saprospiraceae; genus JADJNW01. The sequence continues at coordinate 25,581 of CAZJXN010000048.1, read as the reverse complement.
TGTACACAATATTGATAGACTTTTAGGTAATTGCTTATTGGATAGCCCTGTAAAAATATATGGAGGAGATAGAATGGTTTATGTGCCTGATTGCAATAAAGTTTATTATCCTGATTTAATAATTTTACTCGAATATGCTGAATCCTATGCTTATAAAGGTAAAATGGAAGCCGAGTTGCAAGCAATTGTCTTAATAGAAGTCCTCTCTGACAGCACGGAGGATAATGACCGTGACGAAAAGTGGCATTGTTATCGTAAAATTGAAAGCCTACAGCAATACGTATTAATTTCACAAAAGCGTAAAGAAATTGAGTTATTCAATCGCCAGCCAGCGCCAAATAATTGGCAATATTCTGCTTATGAAGAAGAAGAGGAAACGCTTGAAATTGCTGGTTGTACTATTAAATTAAAAGATATTTATCACAAAGTAGCATTGCCGGAACCACAGACTGCCAGCGACGAAATGAGCGAAATATCTTAATATCACAATATCCTAAATTATCTCCAACGCTTCTTCAATTATGTTATAAACCCACTCCAATTCCTTATCTGTAATACAATACGGCGGTAAAATATAAATCATATTCCCCAACGGACGCAATAACACCCCTTTTTCTATAAAAAAATTATATAAACGGTCGCGCAAATTATTAAAATAAGAAGTTTCTTCCGAAGTTTTAAATTCTATTGCCAAAATCGTACCCGTTTGCCGCACATTCTGCACGTTTCTATGAGATAAAATGTGGGTTTTAAAATGTTGATGACTTTGCGTAATTCGTTGAATATCTGCCTGACAATCTTCATGTTGTAATAAATCTAAACTTGCTAATGCTGCTGCACAGCCAAGTGGATTCGCGGTGTAAGAATGTCCGTGAAAAAAAGTTTTCCGTTTATCATCTGACCAAAAAGCGTCGAAAATAGCTTGGGTAGAAGTCGTCACGCCCATTGGCAGGAAGCCGCCCGTCAACCCTTTGGAGAGGCAAAAAATGTCCGGTTGTTGTTGCAAATAATGCGAAGCAAACAATTTTCCCGTGCGCCCAAAGCCCGTCATCACTTCATCTGCAATGCAGATAATACCTTGTGATTGAGCTAATTGAATTAAAGTATCCAATGCTTCAGGCGTGTACATCAGCATTCCACCTGCACCCATTACAAGCGGTTCAAAAATAAAAGCGCAAACATTATTTTGTTCTAAAATAGTTTGTAATACTTGCAAACTTTGCGCTTCTTGCCCTGGCAGCGGCGGCGGAATATATTTTACTGCAAATAAATAATCTTGAAAAGCATTATTAAATGATAAATCGCTACTCGCCGACATCGCGCCGAAGGTATCACCATGATATCCATTTTCAAAAGCAACTATTATTTTTCGATTAACTCCTTGATTATGAAAGAATTGAATCGCCATTTTGATAGCAACTTCTACCGCAGTGGAGCCATTATCCGAATAAAAAACCTTGGCTTGATTAGATGGTAAAATCTGTATTAATTGCTCCGCTAACCCGACCGCCGGTGCGTGCGTGAATCCAGCAAAAATGACTTGTTCTAATGTAAGCGCCTGTTTTGCAATACGTTCTGCAATGTACGGATGCCCATGCCCATGCAGGTTTACCCACCACGACGAGACTGCGTCAATGTAAGTTTTTCCGTCTTCTGCAATAAGTAACGCGCCTTCTCCTCGCACAATGGGCAGTGGCAGCGCGGCGGTTTTCATTTGGGTGTAAGGATGCCAAACGTAGCGAGCATCTTTTTCTGATACAGTCATAAGTTCAATTATTCGCAAATATAACACTGCTGTTGGCACTTGGAGTGCTAACAGCAATGTTATATTTACAACATGAAAAACATCCACCTCGCCCACGTCACACTACCAGATTTCGGAATGCCCACAACGGAACCCAGCGTTTCCGAAAATGCCTATTTAGAGCGCCTCAACAAGCTCCGCCGAATCATGCAAGCGCAAGATTTACAAGCTATTATCGTGTATGCCGACCGCGAGCACACCGCCAACCTTACCTACCTCTGCGGCTACGACCCGCGTTTTGAAGAAGCACTACTAATTATTACATCAGAAAAAATACCCGCTTTACTAGTCGGCAATGAAGGAATGGGTTACGCCGAACTTTGTCCGATTCCTGTTCGGCGCATTTTGTATCAGCCGCTTAGTTTGATGGGGCAAGACCGCAGTAAAAGTCAAACTTTGAATGAAATATTTATAGCCGAAAACATTACATCCGATAAAAAAGTAGGCGTCGCCGGTTGGAAATATTTTATAAAAGAAGAATTTGATACGCCGGAAACTATTTTTGAAACGCCGTCTTACATTGTAGACATTTTACGTCAAATAGTTGGCTATGAAAAGGTTATAAACGTCAATGCCATTTTTATGAGTCCCGAAAATGGGCTACGTATTCTCAATGAAGCAGAACAATTAGCGGCTTTTGAATTTGCCGCTTGTCACACATCTAATGGAATTAAAAATGTACTGTTCAATATGCGCCCCGGCATGACGGAATATGAAGCTGCTACCCTGATGCGCGCAAACGGCTTTCCGCACGGCGCACACACGATGCTCTCCTGCGGACTCCGCGCGACTTACGGACTGCCAAGCCCCTCCATGAATACGCTGAAAGTGGGCGAGCGTTTCACGATGGCGATGTGCCTATGGGGCGCGCTCAATGCCCGCGCAGGCTGGCTCGTGCGCGACGAAACCGAACTACCGGAAAACATTCGTGACTACGTGGACAAGCTCGCCATTCCTTACTTCCGTGCCGTGGCGCGGTGGTACGAGCACATCGGCATCGGCGTCACCGGCGGCGAGCTTTATGGTATCATCCATCAGGAAATCGGTGATCCGTTCTTCGGCGTACACCTCAACCCCGGACATTACATTCACCTCGACGAATGGGTGCATTCTCCTATATTTAAAAACAGTACTATTACAATCAAAAGCGGCGTGGCATTACAAGTGGATGTCATACCCGCCACCGGCAGCGATTACCACACCATCAATATTGAAGACGGCATTGCCATTGCGGATGAAGCCTTGCGCCATGAAATCGCTCAACAATTTCCTGAAATGTGGCAACGGATACAGGCACGGCGCACTTTTATGCAGGATGTAATAGGTATATCATTAAAACCGGAAGTGCTGCCTTTTAGTAATATACCGGCGTACTTGCCGCCGTATTTGTTGAGTGGGGGGAGGGTGTTGGTGGTTTTAAAATAAAATCAATATATAATCCTTTAGTTGCAAATTTATAATTGTGACCTTAATATAAAAATAGCGAAGCCTTCGAAGTTATTGTCCATCCAAATTTTTAACGAAATCCTTGTGATATTTATCTCGTAAATTATTTAATATATCCTTTTGATTGCTAAAAATTGATTCATCTCAGTTTATAATTGTTGCTTTATTGGTGAGTTCAACAAATGTCGAAGTAGCTTTTTGATAGTTTATTTTTTTAATAATTCGAATTTAGTTTGTAAAAATATGGCTGATAACAGACAGCATTTTTATTTTTAATTTCTACTGAAACATAAGGAAAAGGCGACTTAATCTTAAATCTATATAAATCTCCTTTTGTATTAAAACTAAACTGCTTAAGGTAAGCCTTTGGGGGATAATGCTGAATTTTAATATCATCCATAATAATCTTCTTACAAATTATAAATCGGCGTTCGCAAGCTTGTTTCCATGTTCGCTTTTTTTAATTAAAACCGAATGTACCTGCATTTTAGTTCAAAAGCAAGCTGCTTATAAAGTTTGCCAATTTTTACGCCATCCCTATCGCTCACTCACCACTTTACTTACTTTTGATACGCCATTTTCATTAAAAGCTTCTATTGCATAATAATAATCTACGCCAATGCTTAGCGCACGGAGTTCCAGTTTTGTACCCGCATCTGCCCAGATTTGATAGGTTTGGTACAATTTATCAGGCGCGATGCCCCAGAGGATATTGTAACCGACTGCATCGGGAACCGCGTCCCAAGTAATAGTCGCGTCGCGTGGGTCGGTGTGGCGTTGGGCTTTCAGATTGGCGGGTGTAGCAGGTGCTTTTTCATCGCCGTTGCCGAAGATGCGGATGTCGCTGATAGCGAGGTTCGGCGTGGGAACGTAAGTATTTTCGTACTTTATGTAACGTGCTTTTACAGTTTGCGGCAGTTCGATATAAGCATTCGGTCTATCTTGCTTTTCTTTTGTTAAATCACTAATAATATTCCAATTTTTACCATCTGGCGAAGCATAGAATTTGAATTGGATATACACTTTTTCGTCGTTGTTATAAATGTTAGACTTATAATCGGTGTAATTAATTTGTAATGCTTTTACATCATATACTTTTTGTAAATCAATGGTAACGGTTTCGCCAACTCCATTTGTATTGGCTACCCAAAAGGTGCGCGGATTTTCATCGGTAATGCGATTGACAGCAAAAGTATCCCGCACGGAGGAAGCCGTAGCTGGTTTTTTATAAGATAATAACATCCAACCGGTGAATAAATCATTGCGGTCTTGCCACTTTTTATCAGGTACATACTGCGGGAAATCGCCAAAACGGGTATTGGAAAACATTTGTCCATCTTTATCAAATCCTGCGGGAAACATAGCAATTCTACGTTCAAAATTCCAGTTGACTGCAATCCACGGCGTACCAGTGTTCCAATAATTTCCGTGCTTGTCTTGAAAAGTATTGCCGTGTCCTGCACCCGTGACGAAGCCGCCGGGCTTATAAGAAACGGGATTGTAAGGTGCATACGTGAAGGGTCCGAGCGGGTCTTCGCCCACATAAGTGCCATTGGCGTACACATTATATTCCGTGCCGGGTGCGCCATATTGTAAATAATATTTCCCATTATATTTAGTCATCCATGCACCTTCGGTGAATGGTGTAATGGTGCTGGTATGATTGGGACCAAACCGTTCCCAGCCATGCTCATGTGGGTATAGGTAAATAAGTCCGCGTGGGGAATCTTTATACGTTAATCTTCTATTATAATCCAATTCTACGCCATATAATGGATACACATTAGAAGAACCAAAATACATAAACCAACGATTCAACTCTTCATCATGGAATAGCGCGGGATCCCAAGGTCCCATTTTATTGGGTAGAATCGGGAGCCAGCGATTATAAAAGTCTAATTTGCCCGTTTCAGGTGTAGTGGAGTATAAAATCGGGCGTTGCTCAAAAGTAGATTGAAATAAAAGCAGCGTATCGCCAAACGACCACGCGGCAGGCGCGCAATTATCTTCAAAGGGCCAGCGACTTGGCTCGATGAATTTCCAGTTTTTTAAATCTTTGGAATGCCAATAACCGCCAGCGATGGTAGCAAATAGAAAATATTCACCTTTGTGATTGATAATAACTGGGTCAGCGCTCGAACGGTAAGAAATTTGTTGTGGAATCTGTTCAAAATTATAGCGATAATTGATATCCACCGGATTGCAATACGTGATGCGTTCATTGGATTGCGCATTTAGTTGGATAATTGTTAAAAATAAAAGAAGAAAAAGGAAAAGACGCTTCATACATAAGCTAATTTAAGTTGCAAACACAATTAAATTATAATTAATAGACTTGTCGGAAATTAATTTTTAAGCCTATCAATTGTAATTGCCCCGTGCTTTAGCGCGGGGTTGTAGTATAGCTATATTTGTTGGCTTTAGCCAAATCATTATCTAGTTTGGCTAAAGCCCAAAACTTGTATTTTTCTTTTCCCCGCGCTAAAGCACGGGGCAACTTATTATTTCTGAACAACTCTAATATTAAACAAGGCTCTATTGTTGTTTCAAGTTGCTGTGTAAAAATTTGGCTAAAGCCGAGTAAGTTTTTGCTTTTAACCCCGCCATAAATGGCGGGGCAACTGGTAAAACGTTGACAATTAGTTGCCCCGCGCTTTAGCGCGGGGATAAAATAGTAGACCACTTCTGGGCTTTAGCCCAATCCTAAAAAGCAACTTGAAATCATAATTGAGCCTTAAACAAAATACATTTTAAAATTTTATGCTGCCACTAAATCTCAAAATTACAAAACCCACAAAAAATTCGTGCAATTTAGTGTTTTCGTGTTTTTGTGGCGAGAACAATTAGATTTCAATCAAATGTAAGATTTGCTTTTCATTTTTACAATAAAATGGAAAGATGGCGTAGAAAAGAAATGCTTTACAAGAATATTGAAAATAGTGCGTACCTTTTGGCAAACAATTGCAAATGAAAACCTTAGTTTGGATACTTGTCGCATTATTTTTTACTTCCTGTCAGCCTAAATCTGCTTCTCCAGCAGATGCAACCTTCGCAGATTATTTTAAAACACCACCTTTTACCGATACTTTAGTTTTTGCTTCAAAAGAGTGGGGGAGTGCCAATGAAACGCTGCCGACTATGGGGGATACGATTTCGTATGTATTATTTAAAAAATATGTATCTGATTCACTTCGCACTAAAATTGAGCATATTTTAGATACAGAGGAGCCGGTTATCTTGGCAGCAGGACGCTTTCCTTTGGATGACCAATACGATGTACTTGCAGTGGATATTAGCGCCTTTTGGTTTCGCAATCAATCGCTTTTAATTTTTGATAAAAAAACAGAAAAAGTCATTGAGCTCTTACCGGTATCGGAATTTTATGGCGGCGACGGCGGACAAGTGCTACGTAAAAGTTGGTTCGTCCAAACCGATGGTAAAAAACAATTGTTTGTACGGGATTCCCAACATACCTTAAATGTGCAAACAGACGAACCAACTCATTCGTATGAAAATTCGGTTTCTCTTTATCAATGGCAAGCCAGTGCATTTGCGACTATGCCAATACCAGATTCGGCTGTGCTGATTCAACAATTTCCGATTGTGTGGGATATGGAGTAAGCCAGTAAGCAGTTTTCAGTAAGCAGTAGGCAGTTTTCAGTAAGCAGTAAGCGGTAGGCAGCAGTTAAAATGTTGACAACTAAATAATTAAAAAAATACGATTAGTTTAATATCAAAATCTATTACAAATCCAACAATCCTTCCGGCAATTCCATTACAATTATTTTTTCATCGTGTTGAATGCTGCGGATGAAGGCTTGGTGCATGGGGATAAGGATTTCGCGGTCTTTATAAGTGAGGAGCGCCAGCATTTGTTGTGGATATTCTATGACATCTTCGATTTCGGCTATTTTGCCAAGCTCCGTATCTTCAAGCTGATAACCAATGTATTGCGTAAAATCGCCATATCTTTCTTCTCCTTCTTCTAATGGAATGAGGTCTTCTTCTCGTAGGAACAATGCTCTGCCAGAAAGATCGGTAGCAGCTTCTTTGGTATCAATATCTTCTAATTTGACCAGCATATCATTACCTTCCCGCGCTTCGGTGATGAAAAATGGCACTTGTTTGCCTTTTATTTCTATAAAAACAACCTCTGCTTCCATAAAATCGTCCACATATTCGTCCTCAATGTGTACTTTTAATTCTCCTTTAAGCCCGTGTGGCTTTTTGGTACTGCCTATGTTGACTAAGTTTTCCATTTTTGTTCTAATTTAGATTGAACAAGACAAATTTGGTGACGGGCAATTAGTTTATTGGTATGCAATTTCTGACTTCCGACTTTTTATAAAACCCACAAATGTAGTATGAAAAATGTGCTCTATGTCTGTCTACTGGTATTTTTTACAAGTTCGTTATTTGCGCAAGCGTCCGAAAATAAAGCAATTCAGGCAGTGCGCGCGGTATTAAAAACCCAGCAAGATGCTTGGAATCGCGGCGATATTGATGCATTTATGGAATATTATTGGAAGTCGGAGCAATTGCAATTTATTGGCTCGAAAGGACCTACGTATGGCTGGGAAAACACCTTAGCAAATTATAAAAAAAACTATCCGAATCGAGACGCAATGGGAACACTTTCCTTTGATATTCAGAACCTTACGCAACGCAGCAAAACCATAATCACGGTACTTGGAAAATATACGCTGGTGCGCAAGAACGATCAGCCGAGTGGTCAGTTTTCACTCGTTTTTCAAAAAATAAATGGAGATTGGGTGATCGTGTTGGATCATACGAATTGAGTACGGCACAAAACCTATAAGGTTTACCAAACCTTATAGGTTTCATTAATTATGCGCTATTAATATTTGTTTTAAAATAAATCCTCTCTTCGCTTTTTTTTCCCACGCAGCGTTAATGCAAGCGGAATTGTCACAATTAGGTGCATCTAAAATAGACCAATCGCGCTTGACCAGCCCAATCCCCTTTGCATATATTTCTTTGACAACACGATATTCGATGGTTACGGTAGTTTCGTCGGCATAAGAAATGGTCGCTGTTTCCTCAAAGTTAAAAGACCCAATTTGCAAGGGTTTGTCTACTGCGGCGGCTTCTGCTTCCCAATGTTTAAAAATAGCTACCGACTGCTTCGCAATATCAATATTAAAATTGTTTACATCCGGTAGAAAAACTGTGCTATTCCAACGTTTCCCTTCTTGTAATGGAAAAACCAATTTGATAAGTGGAAGATTATCTTCTGTTTGAATGACTTGCGTTCGATTCTGATGGATTGTGAAAACTTTTTTAAATTGCCAAGGCTCCGTGTCGCGCGCTCGTTCAAAACGTTCTACGCTGTAAATGGTATCGCCGACGTTATCAATAAATGATGCTATAATTTCTTCTTTTATAAAATTGGTAGCACTGTCAAGCCTCGTAGTACCAGATGTCGGCACAAAAAGTACCGAATCCACTTGATACACCCAATACTTACCCACCGCCAGCGGAAAATAATCATACTTAAAATCAATAGGCGCTTCCGTCTTTTCTTCACACGCGGCTATATTCATTACGCAAAAACAGAAAAAGAGTAGAAATACTGCCAACTGCCAACGGCCAACTGCTAATTGTTTCATTGATTCTGCGTTTTGGATGATAAATAACTACCATAAATAATACCGCCGCCGATAACGTCCTCCCCTTCATAAAAAACGGCGGATTGTCCCGGTGCTACTCCTTTTACATTGGCATGAAATTCTACTTCCACTTTATCACCAGTTTGAGTCAAGGTACTTAATGCACCAGCGTCTTTATAACGAATTTTAGTCACCGCTTCCAGTCCGGCTGGAATGGACTCATATTTCATCAGATTCACTTGCCCAACTGTCGTGCCGTTGCGAATCAATTCTTCTATCGGACCAAGCACGACCGTATTGGTTTCCGGTCGAATTTCTGTCACGTACATTGGTTCTCCAAACGCTGCGCCTAACCCTTTGCGCTGCCCAATGGTGTAAAATGGATACCCTTGATGTTTGCCCATGACTTCGCCTTTCATATTCACAAATGCACCGCCATTTACTTCTGCTTCCAATCCATTTACTCGTCGTTTTAGAAAACTGCGATAGTCATTATCCGGTACAAAACAAATTTCATAACTCTCCGCTTTTTTTGACAAATCGGCGTAGCCCCAGTCATACGCCATTTGGCGCACTTCGGGCTTGGTGTATGGTCCAAGCGGGAAGCGACTACGATTCAGACATTCTTGACTTAAACCCCACAAGACGTAGGACTGGTCTTTGTTGTCATCTACACTGCGCGTGATATATTTTCTGCTGTTTGATTCTTTGATTTGGGCATAATGACCCGTTGCAATAAATTCACAATCCAGCGCGTCGGCACGTTTAAGTAAAGCACTCCACTTGATATGCGTATTGCAAAGCACACAAGGATTGGGCGTGCGACCAGCCATATACTCGTCCACAAAATTATCAATCACATAATCGCCAAATTCTTGTCGAATGTCTACAATAAAATGCGGGAAGCCCATGTCCACCGCTACTTGACGGGCATCGTTGATGGAGTCGAGGCTGCAACAGCCCGTTTCTTTGTGCGAACCGCCAGAAGTGGCGTAGTCCCACGTTTTCATGGTGATACCTATCACCTCATAGCCTTCGTGGTGAAGCATCATAGCCGTCACGGTACTATCTATACCGCCGCTCATCGCCACGAGGACGCGTCCGAGTTTACTCATATTTGGTACAACTTTTAGACCGGGTTCATAGTCCGGTGTTGTAAAATAATTATAGTTTAAAAATTTAAAGTTTGCGGTTTGAAGTTTTACACGTATCACGTATTAAGCCCATCCCTCTACCTTATACCCTCTACCAACTACAAAAGTCAGTAGAAATTGGTTCATTGTTAGTAAAAGCTTCCATTAAGATGATTATAAATTCTGACAATTTGCCTATGAATACCAAACAAGTTTGGCGACTATCTAACAATCTGTAAACACATTCTCCAAAGCTGCTGCACTTATTGTCGTAATTACACGAAGAAAAGGTATTTAAAATGTTAATGATCAGATGATTAAATTACTTTGATTACTTTTTGTAAACCAGCAAAAATTGGTAATTTTGCATACAATTTATACATTCGCCGCACATCGAATTGGCTGGGGAGTTACTGCTTTCATTGGTAGTCAATTTAGCCAATTGGGTGTCCATGATTTAATTTAAAACTGAATGCACTCGTTTATGAAACTGAAAATTGACCCTTTCTTCAAGTGGTTGATGCTCTCAGCGGCTTTGGTGTTTTTTAGCCATGCTGTACTAGCACAACGCACGATTACCGGCAAGGTAACAGACGCACAAACCAACGAACCACTCATTGGTACCAACATTGTGGCAACTGGTACGACGGTTGGTACCGCAGCAGATTTGGATGGCAATTTTACCCTCGAAGTTCCTGCCGCCGCCACTGAATTAATCATTTCTTACGTGGGCTATGACGAACAACGACTTACACTTGGCGCATCCAACGTAATAAACATAGCGTTGGTAGCTGGTGCAGCATTGGAAGAAATCGTAGTGATTGGTTACGGTACAGTTAGAAAAGAAGACGCAACGGGTGCGGTAAATGCGGTGTCCAGCAAAGATTTTAACAGAGGTATCATCGTTTCTGCCGACCAACTTATTGTAGGTAAAGTCGCGGGTGTACAAATCACGTCTAACAGTAGCGAACCCGGCGGGTCAACCTCTATCCGCATCCGGGGCGGCACGTCAGTGAATGCAAGTAACGAACTGCTGTACGTGATTGACGACGTGCCATTTGGGTGGCGATAATATTCCAGTTCCAATAGGAAGATATACGGTTACTTTCAATGTAAATACGGGTGCTTATTCGTTTCAGTAGTTAGTAAAGACGTGACGCGTCTTGAGGATATTTAGATTCATACATCTTGAAGGGACTACGCTATTTACGGATGGAATAGTCCCTTGTTTTTAAGATAGGATACTGATTATTATGACTTTTAAGATAGCTTATGATAGACTCAAAATCATATTTATCATAGCAAATAGTGTTCCTTTGAAATTTAATTAAAATATAATAATGGTAATATTTATGAAATATACGATCAACCTTTCTAACCGATTTTCGCTCCTAGCAACGTTCTTGCTGTGTTTTTTTATAAGTGCAAATGTAATAGCGCAAAAAACCGTTATTCAGCACGTAGAACCTGCGTTTTGGTGGGCGGGTATGAAAAATCCACGCTTGCAACTGTTGGTTTATGGGGACAAAGTTGGGATGTTACAGCCTGTTATAAGTTATGCCGGAGTACGAATTGAGCAGATTATAAAAGTACAAAGCCCAAATTATTTATTTATTGATTTGTTAATTATAGATAATAACAAGGCTACCAATTTCGAGATTGATTTCCAAAAGGATGGCAAATCCGTACAAAAATATACGTATCGTTTATTGGCCCGTGAAAAAGGCGCTGCGGAAAGGATCGGTTTTAACACGTCAGATGTAATGTATTTAATCACGCCAGACCGTTTTGTAAATGGTGATCCAAAAAATGATAGTGTAGCGAGTTTGTTGGAGAAAGCAGACCGAAAAAATCCGGGCGGACGGCACGGCGGCGATATTGCAGGCATGATTAATAGTTTGGATTATATCAAAGACTTGGGTTTTACAGCGATTTGGGTGAATCCGGTTTTGGAAAATAATCAGGAAACGTATTCCTATCACGGCTATTCGACCACTGATTTTTATAAGGTAGATGCACGTTTTGGCACCAATGATGACTATCAAAAACTGAGTAAACTCGCGCAAGGCAAGAATATCAAGCTCATTATGGATATGATTGTAAACCATTGTGGCTCCGGGCATTGGTGGATGAAAGATTTGCCAACTTCCGATTGGATCAATTTTGATAATAAATTTGTTGTTACGAATCATAGAAAATCTACCATTCAGGACCCTTATGTGGCACAGATTGATTACAGGAGGTTTGTGGATGGTTGGTTTGTAGAGACGATGCCCGATTTGAATCAACGCAATCCGTTATTAGCAACTTATTTAATTCAAAATACGATTTGGTGGATAGAATATGCAGGATTGGCGGGCATTCGCATGGATACTTATCCGTATCCTGATAAAGATTTTATGACAAAGTGGACGTGTGAAGTAATGGATGCGTATCCAAATTTTAATATAGTAGGAGAGGAGTGGAACGGAAATCCAGCGATTGTAGCATTTTGGCAACGTGGAAAAGTAAACCCCAACGGCTATGTTTCTTGCCTGCCAAGTTTGATGGATTTTCCGATGCAAGAAGCACTGCGACGGTCTTTGGGCAATCAAGAAAGCAGTTGGATGCCTGCTTATGAAACCCTGGCAAGCGATTTTTTATATGCCGATCCCTACAACTTGGTCGTTTTTCCCGATAATCATGATATGGATCGCTTTTATACGCAAGTGAATGGAAATTTGGATTTATTTAAACTCGGCATCACTTATTTTTTAACGACGCGCGGCATTCCGCAGTTATATTATGGAACAGAAGTGCTGATGTCGAATTCTAATAACTTAAATGATCATGGCATTATCCGTACCGACTTGCCCGGCGGCTGGGAAAATGATGGCATGAGCGCTTTTACCAATCAGGGTTTGACGCCACAACAATTAGACGCTAAAGCATTTATTAAAAAACTCGCTACTTGGCGCAAAAATATGCCCGTTATTCATAACGGTAAATTATTACATTTTGACCCACAAGACAATGTATATGTCTATTTTAGATATAACGCCGACCAAAAAATTATGATTATTTTAAATAAAAATCAAACCGAACAAACCCTGAATCTCGCAAGATTTAAAGAAATAATGGCAGATGCTAAAAGTAGTAAAGACGTATTGAGTGATAAAGTGTATGAATTAATAAATACTTTGATAGTGCCAGCAAACACGGCTTTGGTATTGATATTGGGAAAATAGGAACATGGGAAGATAGGAGCACACCATGCATCCTCCCTTCCTCCCTTCCAGATTAACACCTCGTTAACAATAATTGTAAAGCTGTTAACACAAGTTGAATGTCCATTTTATACCTTTGTGGCGTGAATATTTTGATTTTTTGAACATTGCAACTTCGAGAAATTCATCACTTTAAAAAACAAAATTAATTATGTTAAAGCAATTTAGAACGCTCCTGATGGCGGTTGCCCTATTGATAGTAGCAGCAAGCTGCCAAACGGCGAACAAAGATGTAAAAGAGCAAGCTCGTGAAAGTATCTCCACTGCGGAGCAGCCCATGCCGGCTGATCCCAATGCAGCTACTGTGCAACCCTCTGTTCCTACGGGCCCTACCACTACGATGGAATTCAAAGAAATAGACTTTGACTTCGGTACGGTGCAAGATGGCGAGAAGGTATCACACACTTACAAGTTTACAAACACGGGTAAAGAGCCGCTTATCATCAGTGATGCAAAAGGTAGCTGTGGTTGCACAGTGCCAAGCTGGCCCAAAGAGCCGATTGCTCCAGGCAAATCCGGTGATATTGTAGTAGAATTCAACACGCAAGGCAAATCTGGAAATCGTAACCAAAAAGTAACGTTGACCGCAAATACAAACCCGCCGCAGACATTCTTGTCGCTGAAAGGCGTAGTAACCGGTGGAACGGACGCGACGACGACGCAGCCGCAAGTGAAGCAGTAATAAGTGAGATGTGAGATGTGAAAGGTGAGATGTGATAAATAGCATTTCACCTTTTACATTTTTGACCCTGATTTATTGGTTCGAAGATGGACCTGATTTTAATATATATTAGATTTCTCTTCCCCCCCAAATCACTACTCACAAATCACTACTCCCGTTTAAAACGCTAAGAATTCATCTACGTGTTTCTCGATAGTCCGAATTGTTGCCTCATCCACAATATTTCCATCTGCATCTAATAAGTGTTCAATTTTTGAAAAGGGTAATTTATTGGGCATCACAATCGTGCCGACATGATTCAGAATGCTCGTTAAATGATCCATGCCACGTAAATTTCCTGCCCTGCCCGTTGCAACGCCTACCAATGCTGCTTTTTTTCCTTTGAACGTGGCTTTGTACGCCCGCACGGAACACGCGTCAATAAAGAGTTTCAACACGCCCGGAAAACTTCCATTATATTCTGGTGTAATGTAAATAAATTTTTCCGATGGTGTCATATACACATCTTGAAGTTCCACAAGGCTTCTGGTTTGTCCGTCGTTTTCATACATACCTGTGTGCCACCAGTCGTGCGGCATGTCTTCCAGTGCCAATATTTTCACGGGTTCATCCGTTTTGATAGCAATAAGTTCTGCATATTTCTTTGCAAAATTGAGGCTCTCGCTCTTCTTCCGGTCGGTGCCGGAAATGATGGTAATCATAATTGTTTTACTTTTATAAATATATTATCCTTGCTGGAGTTTGCACAGCGAAATTATACTCTTTAACTCTTGGAGGCTGAAAATGTTTTTCCTACACTTGCAAAATAAATTAGCTTGCATCGACTGACCGTCCGTTTAAAAAATCTATTTTTAATACAAAATTAAAGACATATCAAAACAAATACGAATGGAAACACTGGAAATTATTGTTGGAATGGTATTTATCTACCTGTTAGTGAGCCTCTTAGCTACTATTTTACAAGAGCTATGGGCATCTTTGACCTCCTTGCGCGGTAAGATGTTGCTTAAAGCCATCGCCAAATTGTTGGAAGTGGAAAATGAATCGGAAGTAACAGGTGCCACAAAAGAAAAAGTTTTTGCCAACTTTAGAAAAAAGATTGAAGACAGCAAGGTATATCGAAAATATAGCGATAAATACTTGGGTTTGAAACAACTGCCCTCTTACCTTTCGGCAGAACAAGTGACTTCTGTTATCCAAGAATTATTGGAAAAGGAAACGATGATTCCAACAGAAGTGCCGCCTGCAACGGGTGAACGGAGCCTGACGTTTGCTCCACAATCCATAACTATGCCGCAGCCAGCCCTCTTATCCAATATGCAGCAGGATGATTTGCGAAAACAGTTGAATATTATTTTTCAAAGTAGTCCTGCTATGCCCCTACCAGGAGAACGGTCGCTGCTCGGTACGGAAGAAGCACCGATCCAACAAGATCTATTAATAAAAGCCAAATCCGCTTTTGAAAAACAATACAACGAAATCATGGACCGTGCTACCGACTGGTATAAGCGCGGTATTCAGTGGAGCCTGATTACTATTGGTTTATTAATAGCGATTTCTTTTGATGCCGATACTTTTAAAATTTGGACGAATCTCACGCGCTACCCAGACGACAGACAAAAACTATTACAATTAGCCCAGGATTTTACAACGGAAGACCGGCTTGCCGCTTATACGTATCGGCTGGACTCGAATCGGATAAACGCTACGGAAGATACGGAACGAGCCGCCGAGGTGCGTCGCTTAGTGGATGACTACATTGTGAAAGAAATTAAAACGGTGCCGGCTCCGCTGGGCTTAGGCTGGCAGGCAGTACCAGAGGGAACCATTCCTTGGTTGACAAAAATTGCAGGCTGGATCGTCACTGCATTGGCAATTTCGTTGGGCGCACCGTTCTGGTTTGATTTATTGAAAAAACTGATTCAAGTGCGTAGTGCCGGTACTCGTCCGCAGACGCAAACCGAGAAGGAGGAAGCGTGAGGAAAATCGTAGGAGGTGTCAGCTTGCTCGCAAGGTGACACCTCCTACAATTGAAGCATTTCAATCAAAATTTTATTCAAATTTTCAATGGCTAATGGGATATTCCAATTCGCGCGATTCCGAGCTTCCACGTAATTTGAAATGGCTCTGATGGCGAGGAATTTTTGATTTTCCATGAGGCAAGCGTAAAAAAAAGCGGCACTTTCCATCGTTTCAATATCGGCTGGGTATCGTTGCAATTGCGCTTCGATATTCGGCTCAAAGCCGTGTACTTTGTTAATACTCAATCCTTTAACCGTTGGTAAAAATTTACCCGGATTTGGATTTTGTAATTCACTATTTGTAAAAGGCGGCTGATTCGATTCGATTAAACCCAATTCAAAAACACTAATAAAATTTCCATCTGCTTCTTCCACACCCAAGTCGCCAAAATAATCGGAGGTTACTTCCACTACATCTCCAATTTGCAAATTCCGATTGAATGTACCTGCAATGCCAACATTTATTGCCAAATCATATTTTTTAAACGCTAATATTTTCCCCATTGCAAAAGCTGTCAATGGCAAGCCAACGCCCGTAATCAACACAGCAACGTACAGTTCGCCCCGTTGAAAATGTGCGGAATCTTTTGTTATAAAGGTGGATTCTAAATGTTGTAAAAGCGGCGCAATCTCAAAAGAGGTGGCGGAGACGATTAGTAAATTCATAAATGGTACACTGATTATATAATATTTTTTAAGAGCGACTATGAAATGAAATAATCATAAAACAACATAATTATCATAACAAATCAGTGTACTATTGCTTTTTCTTAAATTGATACACAAAGCCCACTGTTGGCGTAAAACCTAACGTTTGATGATAGGAAGAAGCGATGTCGAGTATTAAGGTATTCAATTGATAACCTACCCCAAATGCCAGCATTGTTGGATTGGTAGCAACTCCCGCTCGAAGGTGAACGGGTTCAACTATTTGATATTCAATACCAAACTTTGCTCTCACTGGATAGTCAATGTCTTTTTCTACTTCTGCGGTGCACAACAATTTTTCGGAAGGTAGATACGCTAAACCCAATTTAAAAACGGTTGGTAAATTTTCACCATTTGCTAATTCTAATTGCGCTGGGCTGTACACGTGCGCGCCCAATTGTAACTTGGGTAATAATTGTGTTATAATACCCAATTCAAATGTAATATTCGCTTTGCTGCCATATTCAGGAATGCGGGTGTTGAGGAGTAAAACCTGTGCGCCCAAAGACAAGCCGTCAAGCAGCTTTCGCGCATAAGCGAGACCAATTTTTTGTTCGTTAAAATCCTCAAAACCAAAGTGTTGGAGTGTCAAACCAAACGTGCCGGAAGCCGTTGGATAAGCCGCCGCTGCGGAAACGGTTTGTAATTCATTCAATAAAAAACGTTGTTCTGCGAAAGCTACCACGGAAAAATGTTCCAGATTTGCCAGCCCTGCTTGATTGCTGAACGCGCTATGAATATCGGAAAACGTGACCGACGCATTCGCCATTCCTGCGCCGCGTGCACCGGCAATGGAAGGAACACTATTTTGAGCATAAATAGATAATGCGCTGAAAATAAATAAGATGTGAAAAATTTGCTTCATAAAACGGTGCATTATGTGGCTGCTAAGATACAAATGGTACACTGATTATTATGATAAATATGATAGGTTGTGATCTGATTAATATAACCTTAAAAATCATAAAAAAACTTAACCATCATAATAATCAGTGTACTATATCAAATTTCTATTGCATTATCTTTCGTTACTTTCGCATAAAATTCCCCCGCTGCCGTCATCGTCCGATTTTTAGTTTCTAAATCCACGTGCACCAAGCCAAAACGATAGGTGGGACCGAGATTCCACTCAAAATTATCCCAAGTACTCCAGTGGATGTAACCTTTAATGTCCACGCCGCTTTGCATCGTATCGTGTATCACTTTCAAATAATCTTTAATGCTTTGAATGCGTACTTGCGGGTCATCCGTACAAATGCCATTTTCGATGACAATGACCGGAATGCGCCGGATTTTACATAATCTTTTTAGAATAATACCCAAACCTTGCGGATAATAACCCCACATTTTATCGTGCGGAATGCCCATTTTGGCAAGTTTGCCCGGATTGTCAACTTCTGTAACCGGAAAAGGTGCAAATGGCATAAAGGTATAATAACTAATCCCCCAGTAATCCATCTTGCGAAAATTACGAACCGTAAGACGATGATACCAAGCATCGAAAATAGCAGCGGGAATGCGCCCCAGTGGATGCACCGCTTTGAAATAAGCAGTATTCAATGAAATACTTACCGACGATTTTGGATATGACTTTTTAATTAAATCATACGCTTGACTATGTGCTTTTCCCATGTTGCGCAAGACGCGGATGGTAAGATTTGGATTGCGTTTGTAAGGTGGAAATGTGCCAAGTACGTATGCACAATTGGCGTAGGCATTTGGTTCGTTGAAGGTATTCCAATTGAAAATATAGGATCCAAAATGCTCAATACACTGTTCGGCATAATTGCCAAAAGCGGCAACGTTTGCAGGATTCAACCAACCTCCATTTTTTTCAAACCAAATTGGATTGGCAAAATGATGCAGCACGAGTATGATGCTCATGCCGCGTTTATTTAACTTATTTAAAAAATGCTTGTACTCATCCGTAGTTTTCTCGTTAAATTTTTCAAAAGCAGATCGTTGTAATTTAGACCAATCAATGCCACAGCGATATACGGTTCCAAATTGGCAAATGTACTCCAAATCCTCGTCGCGGCGCAGTTCGTGGTCGGTTGTGCGGTCAAATAGGAAACCGCCTCTTGCTTGAAAGCCTTTCCATTGATGGTCAAAAGCCGTCTCGGTTTGAGCGGCAGAGGTGGAAGTGCCCCAGAAGAAGTCGTTTGGGAATGCTATTTTCATTAATATTATATGCTTAACGCCCGCTTAAAACATATAGGACACTGATTTGTATGATGATTATGATTTAATTAGTGAAGAATATTTAAACCACAGCGTTCACAAAGTTACACAGAGCCTGTTTTATTGATAATGTAAATCTTGCGTCTTTGCGACTTTGCATGAAAATTATAAGTAAATATGCGCTCGCTACTTGAACTGATTTAATCATAAAATATTCTTAGTCATCATAAAAAATCAGTGTCCTATTCAAGCTCGGTAAGCAGACTCAAAAATCCATATCACTCTACCCAATCCGCGATAAAAATATTCGTATCTCTTGTGCCGCCATTATTTCGATTGGAAGCGAAGACGATTTTTTTACCGTCGTGCGAAAACATGGGAAAGGAATCAAATATTTTATCATGCGTTAGTTGCTGCAAACCAGTGCCGTCTAAATTGATTGCAAAAACATTGAAAACGCGACCGCCGGTGGTGTGGTGATTAGAAGCGAATATAATTTTTTTACTAGATGGATGGAAATAAGGTGCCCAATTCGCGCCGCCCAGATTTGTAATTTGTTTTAAATCAGTACCATCTGCATTACAAGTATAAATTTCCAGATTGGTGGGTTGTACCAAATTTTGTGCGAGTAAGTCTTTATAATTTTTAATATCTTCTTCCGTTTTTGGGCGAGAAGCACGGAATACCAATTTTTTACTATCCGGCGAGAAGAAAGCACCACCGTCATAGCCCAAGCCATTCGTGATTTGTTTTACGTCGGAGCCATCAATATTCATCGTGTATAATTCCAAATCGCCAGAGCGCGTGGAGGTAAAAACAATCTTTTTGCCATCGGGCGAAACGGTTGCTTCCGCGTCATATCCAGGTGAGTTAGTGAGTTGCTTGAGCACTTTACCATTCAAATCAGATACGAAAATATCAAATGTATTGTACACTGCCCACACATATTTGCCAGCGACCATACGGGGCGTTTCCGGGCAATTTTCGCCCGCCAAGTGCGTAGACGCAAAAATCACCTGTTTGTCATCTGGAAGAAAGTAGGCACAAGTCGTTCTACCATTGCCTGTACTCACCATCGGTGGGCGATTGCCTTCAAATTTGCCGCTTATTGGCATATAAAAAATCTGGTCGCACATCGTACCCCACTTGCGATTGGTAGATTGAAAGCTCAAGAATTTATCGTTAAAACTAAAATATGCCTCGGCATTGTCACCGCCGAACGTGAGTTGTTTTAGATTTTTTAAGTGCTTTTCCTCGGCGTAACGCAAAGTATCTGAAACAGCATCAGCAGTGGTAGCAGGTGTCTCAGTCTTTTTTTTAGTAGTGTTACAAGCGACACTTAATATTATAATTACGAAATAAAGGAATGATTTCATGAACGCTATTTTTTTGCAAAAGTAGGATTCCATGAGCAGAGGAAAGAAAATATTACTTCATATTGTTGTCATAACTTTGAAAAAGAAAGGTGCGCCAAAATTCTATATCTTGGTGCACCAATAAACATTTATCTTTAAGTAGCGCTAAAATTTACATCGCCTATTTTGATTGCAATAATTTTAAAAGGCGCCACTTCTTTGCTCAAAGGCTTGTAAGGAAACGCAGAAGCGTCGCCCGTATACACCTCGAAGAAAGGGGCTTCTGGATTCCCAAATGTATAGTTTGCATTGATAAAAATCCAAGAACTATTGGGTAATGTGGTTTCCAAATTCAACACCAACTTGCGCAGCAAAATAACATCGCTGACGCTGATCGTGCCAGAGCGGTCTACATCAGCGGCAATGAGTTGGTAAGGAGAAGTGAAGGGTTCGATACCCAGTATGTGTCTTTGGAGTTTGACTACATCCAGTGTTGTGATACCACTTAGAATGCTGCCTTCTTTCTCCAACTGAATGCTATAGTTTTTTCGAGCTATCAAGGAAGTTTCAAATTGAAAAGCGCCTGTTGAATCGGTAGTCGTAAAATCCGTATCTGTATTGCGCACTTTTACTTTGGCATTCGCCACTCCATTGCCATTTGGGAATGTGATGCTACCGCTGTGTTGAAAGGCGACCGCTGGTTTTTCTACTCCCGTATTAAGGATGGCTTGGTTCAGTGCGTCAATCGTTGCTTCTAAGGATTCGCCTTTCGGATCATACGTTACGTTGCCATTCGGTGCAATGACGACAAATAGTGGCGTACCGATGAAAAGTCCATATTTGCCGTTCGTGTAAGGTTCTATTGCCTCTAAGCTTCCGCCGTCGCTGCCAGCCGCAAGAAACGGATGTTCTACCATGCCTATAAAAGTGTTGAGGTCTTGATTATGGTCGTTGAATTGAGTGCTCAAACTGAGGAATTCGACGCCGGCTGTGCCATTTCCCCATTCGTGATAAAGTGGTGTGAGCAAAGGTTCTAATTCTTGACAGACTGGACAATCAATAAAAAAGACATACAGAACAACGGTTTTTCCTTGACTCAAGTAATCAGCATACAGTTGGCGGCGTATACTGTCGCTTGTAGTGATTGTAAAATCAGGAGCGGGTGGTAGGGTGTCAGTCTGTGCGGACACTTGCGCAGCTATAGCGTAAAAAAGAAAGAGTGTGAAAATGAATTTCATATAATTTGTTAGTTTTTGGAAAAATGAGACCATCCTTCTGATAGACAGAAGCTTACCAATATAGAATAATGCAGTAGAGTAGGGTAGAATGACATCAAAGCTACTGTTTTTTTGCAAAACGGAAAGCAATTTTTTTAACGTTTTTCATTCAAAAAAATAATAATTTTTTGCTTACCTTTGCGGACATTTTTGAAAAGCATGGAGCGGGTCATTTTTCAGGATTTAGGGCGCATTCCTTATGCGGAGGCTTGGGCGTATCAACAGGAACGACTTCAAGAATTGATTGCGGTCAAACTTCAAAATCGAATCCGGCAAACGGAATCGCAGCCGCTATTTTCTCAATTGCATTATTTGTTGTTTTGCGAACATCCTCCGGTTTATACCCTCGGTAAAAGCGGCTCTATGCAAAACTTATTGCTCAATGAACAAGAACTTCAATTGCAAGGCTTTGCGTTTTTCAAAATTAATCGAGGTGGCGACATCACGTATCATGGACCGGGGCAAATTGTAGGCTATCCAATATTTGACCTCGATTGTTTTTTTACGGATGTGCATCGGTACGTGCGTTATCTGGAAGAGGCAGTGATTCGTACTTTGGTAGAATATGGCATCGCATCGAGTCGAGAAAAAGGCTACACAGGCGTATGGCTGGAAGCGACTGAACATTTACCAAAGCGAAAAATTTGCGCCATCGGCGTACACTTGAGCCGCTGGGTAACGATGCATGGTTTTGCTTTTAATGTAAATACAAATCTTACACATTTTAAAAATATTATACCCTGCGGCATTGCAGACGACGATAAGGACGTGACTTCGATGGAGAAAGAGTTAGGTTATATAATAGATATAGAAGAAGTAAAGGAACGATTAAAACAACAGTTTGCAAAATTGTTTGAATTTGAATTCGGGACTGCACCGATTTAAGTAGCTTGACCAAGTAACATCTGGCATCTCCTAATCCGGTATCTGGCATCTTAAAATTTATGAAAAAAGACATTCCAATTTATAAAGTAGAAGACTTGGCAATCGCGATTGCACCGCGCGAAGACCGTATTCCCGATGATGAGGAAGACCTGTGGGATGTGTACCTCCTCAATCTCAAAGACGAAGCTATTAGCAGCGTGTTGGTCAATTCGCGTGGCTACGGCGACATTGATGGCGAGAAGATGCGTACCACGATTCTTCGGCATTTTTTTGAAGAAATCGGTCCGCTGGCTTGTGTACAAATCGAACCTATTCAGATAAAATTGTTCAAAATTGCCAACGAATACTGGGTAAGTTTTGTGCATGATGGCTATATGTATGATAAAAAATATGTATTTGTGCAAGAGAGTATTTCGGAAGCTAATTTTACGACTATTCCTTTTTTGAATCGAAAAGGGGTGATGATACGGTAAGTGGAATAATGGAAACAATAAAATAATGGAAGCAAGCAAAACGAACCCAAAAAGAGTCAGCGAATCCAAAGCCGTGATGACCGAAATGGTGATGCCTAACGATACCAACCCGATGGACAACCTCATGGGTGGAAATCTCTTGCGTTGGATGGACATCGTGAGTAGCATTTGTGCGGGTCGCCACTGCGAGGCGCACGTTGTGACTGCTTCTGTGGATCACGTTTCTTTTACTAAGCCAATTAAAATGGGAGAAATTGTAACGATGGAAGCGACGGTGACCAGAGCTTTTAACACCTCTGTTGAAATTTATGTAGAAGTTTTTGCTGCAAATATTAAAGGACAAAATAACCGCCGGAGCAATCACGCTTATTACACATTCGTAGCATTGGATGGGGAGAATGGCAAACCGATAGAAGTCCCGCCAGTACTGCCGTTGACAGAAATTGAACAACAGCGATATGATAGCGCCATCCGCCGCCGCGAGTTGCGCTTGATTTTGAGTGGACGGATGAAAGTGGAACAGGCAACGGAGCTGAAAATGCTGTTCGCGTCGCTGCCGGTAGAGAAGCTGAAGAGTTGATAAGTTAAATGAAATTTGATTAAAAATAACATTCAACCTATCAACTGATTGACTACTATTTACTTTAAAATGGCTTATTCAAAACGATGTATGCAAATACACAAAATGCAAATACAGCAGGAATTATAGCTCCAGTTGGAATAACAGATAGTCCTTGTTCTTTTCTATATTTCATATAAAAATATCCAATGACAAATGCTACCAAAAAACCTACTCCTATCAAAATCTTACCATAAATCGTGCCATGCAACTCAAAATAATCAAATAGCATTTTAATCACGAGAAAATTTATGATGGGGGCTGAATTGAAAAATAACTCTTTTCTGTCCAATGTATACATAGCTTTATTATTTTTTTTACTTTTTGATTTAAGTTACCGCTCACGGCAAGGCTAGTGTTCACTTCTGCAACCATCGTAACATCTATTCATCTTTCTGGCTGATATAATCTCACATGCCGCTGTACCTAAACATCCCCAGGGAGTTGGAGGTATGCACGCAATTAAGCACATTAAGGCATCATCCCATCCATCGTTAAAACATCTCACCATACAGAGTTCAAAAGGACATTGCCGAAAAGTTACTTGATTTTCATCTTTGATAGTTGATGTCGCAGCAAATAGTAAATCAATATAGTACCCCGAATAAGCGTCTTTAAATATTTGCTTATTGTTTTCGTTTAGCGATGATAATATATCGCCGTAGTTAGTCATGAGTTTCAGTTTGGCATCTGTGTACGCCAGAGCAGAATATCTAAAGTTTGGATAAGCAAGTAGTCCACGTTTTTCTAAAATATTATCAAAATCTGCTTCGTTCGTAATAGCACTCAAATCTTTCGTTAATCCATCCCAGTCAATCGTGTTATCAGCTTCGTCTATTTCAAATATTGCATTGTGAAAGTAAAACGGCTTCTCCACGTAACTCTGTAGTAGCGTGGTGTCTTTTCCGTAGATAAGATTTTCAATCGAATTGTCACTTTGTAATTTTTCCTGATTACAGGAAGTAGCAAGAAGTAGCAAGAAGTAGCAAGAAGTAGCAAGAAGTGCAAACTAAAAGTTTTACAGCTTTCATAAGGGATAATTTAAAACGTTATATAATGACTTTAACAACTAATATACTTTCTTCTGATTCAAAAATAAAATATATTTTGGAAAGAAGAAACATTTTAGCAAAAAAAATTTGAGAAATAATTGTTAAAGCCATTTCAACTTTCCCTTTTGTATTTCAATGGCAAAAGCTCTTGCACGGTTGGTAAGCGCTATTCCGGCCATGTGGTTTTTGTTCACGTCTTCCTTGATAGTATCCAAAAGGCAAAGTTCGATAGTTCAAGGGTTTGAGGTTTGGTAGTCCAATGGTTTAAACAATTTTCGTGCTATGTTAAACCTCCGAACTACCAAACTTTAAACTGCCTTATCCTTTTTTCTTCTTCTCGCCTCTTGCTTTTTTTACTTCTTCTGTTTTCACGATCTCGCCTTTGTTGCCCCATGAGTTGCGCACGTAGTTGAGCACGTCGGCTACTTCTTGGTCGGTGAGGTTGGGGAAGCCCATCATTGGAGTTTTATATTTTTTGCCATTTACAGTCAGTTCCTCGGTGGCACCGTGCAGCACTTGCTTGACGGATCGCTTTTTATCCGCCATCAGGTAATCTGATTTTGCCAAAGGCGGGAAGATATTTTCTAATCCCTTTCCATCCGCTTGGTGGCAAGCAACGCAGTAGGTACTATACACATCTTTGCCGCGTTTGACGCTGTCTTCCAATGGGTCAGTGGTTTTGAATGAAAGAGAAAAAGTGGCTATTAAAAATAGACAAGCAATAATTTGATTCATATTTGATTTTTGTTTTTGGATATTGCGTCAAATTTAGGTCATTTTGATGAATATTGCCAGTATATGAGTCTGATTAAGATTTTAATAACAGTGTTCTGATAGACTTTAGATATTGGACTTTAGATATTAGATTACTACTATTGCGACGAGAGGATTAAACCACCGAAGCAAAAATAGCATAAACAATTGACAAACAATAATTTGACTCCTACAAGGGGGACATAACCGAGGCGTGGCGTGTTATCTGGATACAATTCAAGCGGAGTTTGAAACCGTCGAACTCGCCGTCACCCAAAAACACCACCCGACAACCC
>CAZJXN010000047.1:23800-32838 GCA_964549655.1 uncultured Saprospiraceae bacterium | reverse complement strand
ACCACCTACCACCACACTTGCCGATTCTTCTCATACGTAAAAGGACGTTCCAATGCATCATTACAATCCCGACAATGCAATCTAAAAAGCACATTAACAGGCACTTGCGCGAAGGGGATGGTATGCTGCGTCGCTGTTCGTATCCCTAATGATGTCCATTTGCCAGACCAATAAAATAATTCATACGTTTTGCCGGGTGTGACCTGATTCGTACCACAAGCCGGTAAATATCTAAGTTTAGCAATGGAAGTCGGTTTTCCTAAATCCAGTCCGACCCACTGTGCGCCTTCGGGCGATTCATCAATCAAACTATATCCATTTACTCCATCAAAAGCCCATTCCGGGTGCGATACAGAACCAATCGGCGTGCCTTGTAAGGGATTTGTAGCATCCTTTGCAAAAAATTCCAAATCGCCTATTTTTAGAAACTGGCTGTCAGGTAGCATCAAACGCACGTACCGAACCGCTTTTTTATTACTAACTGCCGCTTCCTCCCAAAGACTTTCATATTCCAAACGGTCGCGCACGGCAGTGCCGCCATTATCTTTTACCCCCCAGTGTTCCATTGGTTCTTTCAAAGTAAGTAGGGTAGTGGCATCTTTAAAATCGGGCGTTTGTGCGCCTTCCAGCCGTGCGCGATGCAAATATTCGGCATAGCCCCACTTCATATTTTCCCGTTTTATCGGAAATTTTCGCTTTATATCAACGTCCTGTTTTTGAACTACATCAATATCTAATGTCTGCACTTTTCCATCAAAATCTAAAATAAAGGGATGCCCGGCGGCTTTGTAAACGCCATTTTTATAAAACATGGGCATATAAAGAATATTTCTACCCATATTTTGAAACGTAGCAATTCCTTGCACATTCAACTCGCTACCGGCAATGGCTTCCCAAGTGCGTTGTTTAGCAATACATAAATAAATAAATTTTTCTTTACTATTTTTTATAGTGACAATTAAATTAGACACATTGGTGTAAATATGCGTTACATCTATAATGCGAGAATTCTGCAAATAAGCTGGAATATCCTTTTCATTGATGCCACTTGCGATGCTTGCAAAGCTCTCCGCCTGCTTCGCCAAGGTTTTTCGGAACACTTTTGCCGACTTACTTTCTGCCTGTTGTACAATGGAATAGTCCACCGGATTGCCCTCCGCGCCAAGAAAAGAAACAGACTCTTTCTCATTGAAAATCAAGGCATTCCAAGCATGACCATCATGATAATTTGCCCATTGTGGGGTGTAATCAATCGCAACTGGAACCCCCAGTGCCCGTGCACTATACGTGGCGATAGCCGCCATATCCGAACAATTGCCGTGCTGTCCTTTCAGCAGATTATTGGCACTAATTCTGCCTGGATAATCATTAAAAGCATTAGTATAACGAAACCATTTTTTAATATCGTCGTTAAACTGGCAGCAGACCTCGTCGGGCGTTTTGTAATTGGATGGAATTTCTTTATACTTTTCATGTAATGATTGTCGCCAAGTGTCAGGATATTCGCTATAATTTCGATAAGGTAAAATATAATTACAAAATAGGTCAAAACTGGTGCTTGCGTGCCAAGGCGCACTTTGCCAAACTGCAAAAGCTAAATCTATATTTTGAATCAGATAATCGGCAGTCAGAAAACGAAGGTCTTGATTTACACGAAGCGAAGTTTTTTCTGGAAAACCATTTTCATTAATAATAGAATCTTTTAGTTTGAAGATATCGGCTTCCGATTTTGTGTTAATTTCATTGAAAATATAATTATATTTTTCAAATTGTTTACTGCTATAATAATGTCCGCCTTCCATATTGCTAATCAGGAAAATAGCGGCTTTTAATTGCAAGCTGTCTTCTGGGCGTTGGCGATAATGTTGCAGCACTTTTTCGAGTTCCGAGCGATTTTTCCCGGCGAGGCGCAAGTTTTGTTCCAACGGATCGTCAGAAATTGATTCCGAGCTACACTGCTGATTCAGAAGGGCTAACAAGATTAAAAATAAAAACAATTGAGAATATTTTATAGACATTTGCATTTAATTTTTAACTTGACTTTGTATTTTAAATATTGTGTAAATACTAACAAACGAAAAATCATTACATGAACTATTTACTGCCGGAAAACTATAATTGGCGCTATTTTTTTCTCTTGATTATCACTACGCTCGCTGTGTTTATTAGCTTTTGGAATATAAATGTAATATTTCCTGCTTTGGCACTTACTTTGGGCTTAGTGAGTACGGCAATGCCCGCTTTTCGACAACAATTACCTTCTTTTTCTTTTGTAGATGCCATACTGGCAGTGCTGCTTGTAAGCGAAGTCCTCAATTATAATTATTCGATTTATGCGCCAAATAGTTTCGTTTTTTTACAAAAAATAATATTTTTTACACTTTTATATAGTTTATTACGGCTTACATTTGCGACTAACACTGCCAAAAATAGCATATTAGTTGCATTAAGTGGGTATGGATTTCTATTAGCAATGGGCGCTTTTCTCACTTTTATTTTATTACAAACGCAACTACAACTCGAAGGCTGGCAGGACGCTTCTCAATTCAAAAGATTGTACAGTCCGTTCGGCTTGCTCAACAATGAGTGGGCGACAATCGCCCTATGTTTATTGCCGTTTCCGCTGATTGTCGCTGCTTTTTTTTCGCGTTTTAAAATCGCTTTACTCGTTTGCGCGCTTGCTTTTGCGATGGTGAATGCCAGTGCGTTGGTGTCGTTTTCAAGAGGTGCTTATTTGTCTTTGGGTTTGTTTTGGTTGATTGCTATCGTCAGTATTTTTTATTTTAAATTAGTAAATTACAAAAAGTTACTAAAAATAATAAGTGTATTCATTCTTTTAATCATTCTATTCATTATTCCTATACGAATTCCCTTTTTTACTACACTTGCAATGAATAAAACCGTAACGCAGCAACGCAGCACACAAGGGCGATTCGACATTCTAGAAAGTGGACTTTGCCTTGCAAAAAACAACTGGTGGCTCGGCGTTGGTGGCAATAATTATCCGATTGTGAACGACCAATGCACCACACCACGCGAAGACCAAGGTTATAGCGGCTTTACAAATAACACTTATTTACAATTATTAATCGAAAAAGGAATATTGGGATTGGCAGCTTACGGCTTATTTTTTCTGGCTATTATTATAAATTTCATTAGAAATATTATTCGAGAGACCGATCAAACGATGCGTTTAGTAAATAGTTTACTACTTGCCGGATTTTTGACCTTTTGTTTTCGGGAGCTTTTCTTTTCTTCCTTTTTATATAGCAATGGCGTACTGACTTTGGTAAGCGTTTTTGCAGCGGCAAGTGCAGCAGGAAATGGTTTGAAATTCAGTAAAAATAACACTTTTTGGGTACTTTTTGGCGTAATTTTAGTATTAGGAATAAGTTGGATATTATATCAAGAAAGTTATTATAAGAAAGCAGAACAGCTTGTACAACAAGCGATTATACAGTGGAATAAAGGAGATAAAGTAGCCGCTTTAATAAATGTAGAAAAAGCCATTCAACACGCGCCAAACGTAGCGCCTTACCACGCATTAGCTGGATTGATAGAAGGACAAACCGACGCACCACTTTCCGATTTTTTAAAAGATAGTGTACAAACAGATAAAATTTCTATTACAAATTCCATTACTCATTTTAAAAAAGCATTACAACTCAATCCACTGGATGCGGGCTATCATTTCAATCTTGGTTGGCTTCATTTTTTACAAAATCGAGACTCGAAAACAGGGTTGGAATATTTGAATCGTGCCTTAGCATTAGAGCCGAATAATTCGGAATTTTTGATTGGAAAAGGAATTGTTTTAGAATATGCAAAGGACACGACAGCGGCTTTTGAGGCTTACAAAAAAGCGGTTCGACTTGACCCCGAAATTTTAGATTCTAAATACTATAATGATATAATGAATAGAAATTCTTACAATTATAAAGAAATAATTGAAAAAACGGTTGATAATTTTGAAGAGAATCCAAGCACGATTATTGCAGCACGTTTAGGGAAATTATTAATAAATACCGAAAATATTCAAGAAGCAAAAAGAATATTACAACGCGTCGCAAAAGAACTGCCAGATTTGAATCGCCCTTATTACCACCTCGCCATCATTGCCGAACGCGAAGGCGACACAACTCAAGCCATGTCCTTGCTTCGTCAAGCCATGTATTTAGATGGAATGGATTATTTACCTGTTTTAGAATTGGGGCATATTTATTATAATCGTAAATCAGAACAAAAGAATGCTGCCTTCGCGGTTATTCGGTACTATCAGGATGCCCTTCGTAATTGGTGGAGCAGCAGCAGCAATCATAATGGCAGAGCAAATATAAAATATAAAATAAATACTGCTGTGAATAACGATTTGATTCCAAAAGATTTATTACTTGGCATTAAAACACAACTTGACTTTCAGGTAATAACCATTCGAATCGCTGAAATGTATGTAAAATTGGATAATAAAAAGGAAGCAGCATATTATAAAATGCTTTCTCAAAAAGCGCTTTCAGAGATAAAAATAGAAGATATTCAATAGAAAAGAATGTGGAAGATAGAAGGCGGTAGATAAGGAATTGTTTGTAAAGGGCTTGATAAAAGGCATGATTGCACTGATCTTTGAAACATTTTTGGAAGGGTTGCGTATATTGGGAATATAGACGCAATAGCCACTAACTAAGTAAAACACGCGATGCGTTAATACAAGAGTTTTGCAAAACAAAAGATTCAATTTTAGCAAAAAACGCAAGTATGTACAGGATAGAATTCTTAATAATTGTTGCAAATAGAAACACTAATTCTCTGAGAGCGTTGAAAAGCCTCTTGCTTTCTGACGATGATATTCAAAAAGTAACCAATTCAAAAATAAGCGTTAATAATTTTGAATTTAGTTATCGTATAGAAACTGGAAAAATAAATGCTGACAAGGAACCGACTTACTTTGTGGCTTCATTTTGAGTGTGAAGAGGAAAAACATATACCCGAATTTGTAAAATCAATTAGAGTTATAAGAAGTGTACTTTCCATAATCAATCCAACTATTTATAAACTTTGGGATGATATATCTCAATATTATTCGGAAAAAGCGTATGCCAAAATATATCGCGTTGAAAACTTAATGAGAAAACTTTTAACCAAGTTTATGTATATAAATTTGGGTATCAATTGGACATCTGATAGAATGCCAGAAGAAGTAATAACGTCTATCAAGTCGGGGAATCAAGACCCGAATTTTTTACATAATGTAGATTTCATACAGTTGAGTAATTTCTTATTTAGCGAGAAATATCCTAATCATAAAGAATCATTGATAAAAAAACTTAGTAAGGCTAATAACATTGGTGAATTAGATTTGTCTGAAATAAAGTCTTTACTACCAGAAAGCAATTGGAGTAGGTATTTTGAAGAACTAGTAGATTGCGAAAGGGAATTTTTAAGTAAAAAGTGGGAGAGACTTTACAATCTACGTAATTCAATAGCTCATAGCAGGTTTATCACGATTGGCGAGTTAAGTGAAATTGAAGATTTAGTTGATGAGATTACTCCAATACTTGAAGAAGCTATAGATAAACTAACTCGCATTGTAGTGCCAGATGACGAAATAGAGAATATCGTAGAAAATGTTGCAAGTGAACGCAATGAGCAAATAGGGAACTTTATTAATAATTTTAAGACGCTTGAAAACAATCTGTCTAAATTAAGTCATCAAATCAGTGCTTCAAACAATGCTCTTCAAGAAAAAATCATGCCTTTATCCAAAAGCTTAAATGCGATTTCTAAAATCAACCTCATCCCTAAAGAAACTATAGACGCAATTAGCAATATATATAAATTTAGAAATATAGTTGTTCATAGCTCTGCTTTTGAGGTGGAACCTATTACTATAAATAATAAAATTGCGGAAATTATTCGTCTAAACGAAGTCATTTCAGATGAAATCGAAGTTAATGAAGGATATCATATTAATAAGATAAAGAACGACAGCATTATTAATATTTATAGAAAAATAAAAGATTACTTGTTATCTTTAGAAGGCATAGAAGTTAAATATAACAAACATTATATATCATTTAAATTGAGTAGAAATGTAATTGATGTAAAAGTTCAACAGAAATCTGTAAAGGTTTGGCTTAATGTAATTTATGGCCAATTGTCTGACCTCCAAAATATCACTAAGAATGTATCTAATATTGGACATCAAGGGAATGGAGATTATGAAGTGATTATAAAGAGTGATGAGAATCTTAATGCAGTTTTTGATCTAATCAAACAGTCATATGAATTAAATAAAGAATGAATCGCAGAACAAAGCACACAGCGACCATGCATCTTAACGTCGGCACGTCGTGTGTGCCAAACCGTTATGCCCAATTAAGAAACAAACAATAAAAGCAAAAATCAATAAATGGCATTTATAGATTACTATAAAATCTTGGGGATTTCTAAAACTGCAACTGAAAAGGAAATTAAAGCAGCCTATCGGAAACTCGCCCGAAAGTATCATCCTGATCTCAACCCGGGAAACAAGGAAGCGGAGACAAAATTCAAAGAAATAAATGAGGCAAACGAAGTGTTGAGCGACCCTGAAAATCGGAAGAAATACGATAAGTATGGGAAGGACTGGGAACATGGAGCGGAATATGAAAAAGCCCAACGGCAACGGCAAGAACAGTCTGCGTATCGATCAGGTCAGCAAGACTTTTCAAACGAAGAATATTCTGATTTTTTTGAATCTATGTTTGGTGGTGGAGGAAGAGCATCCTACAACCAAGGTCACAGTCCAAAGTTTAAAGGTCAGGATTACAATGCTGAATTACATCTCGATTTAAAAGATGTTTATACCACTCAACAACAAGTCCTAACAGTTAATGGTGAAAAAATCAGGCTCACAATACCCGCAGGAGTTGAAAACGGTCAAGTGATAAAAATTAATGGAAAAGGAGGATTAGGAATCAATGGGGGACCAGCTGGGGATTTGTATATCAAATTCATCATTGATAATCACACGCAGTTCAAACGGGATGGCAATAATTTATATTCAGATGTTGATCTGGATTTATATACACTCATTTTGGGTGGAGAGATAACGGTAGATACTTTTAACGGTAAGGTAAAACTCCATATAAAGCCGGAGATGAAAAACGAATCGAAAGTAAAATTGAGTGGGAAAGGATTTCCGGTTTATAAAAAAGAAGGCGCATTTGGGGATTTGATCATCACCTATCATATAAAGATGCCAACTGATCTGAGCGAAAGAGAAATAGAGTTATTCAAGGAATTGCAAAAAATGAAAGCACAATGAAAGCACAATACTTGATATCGACCCAAACCCTTTGTTCGCATTATGATATTGAAATTTCATTTGTAGATGCTTTAAACAAAATAGGGCTCATCCAAATCGAAATTATTGAGCAAAATGAATTTATACATCAAGACCAAATCAGTGATCTGGAAAAAATAATCAGACTTCACAACGAATTAAACGTGAACCTGGAAGGCATTGATGTGGTGTTTAATTTATTAGAGAAGGAAAGGGAATTATGGAATGAATTAAATGCCCTAAAAAACAGATTAAGGCTTTATGAATCCCTCTAACCACAAGGCGCACAAAGTGTTCCATAGTGAAAATCCTTGTGCCCTTTGTGGTTAAAGGTATGGTTGGCTTGACACTTACGACTTTGTAAGTACCCATTCGGAAAACATCTTCTATATTTTCATCCATTTTAAACAAGTTCTAACCCTAAACTGCAAAATCTTGTATTTTTGCAGGAAAATTCGTGTGAAATGGCAAAAAAATTAGTCCGGTTTGACTGGGCGATGAAAAAGATGCTTCGCCATAAAGCCAACTTCGACATTTTGGAAGGTTTTCTATCAGAATTACTCGGAGAAGAAATCAAGATAAAGCAGATTCTCGACAGCGAAAGCAACAAGGAGACGGAAGATGACAAGCACAACCGGGTGGACATCCTGGTAGAGAATTCCAAGGATGAGTTGGTCATCATCGAAGTGCAAAACAGCAAGGAGTATGACTATTTTCACCGGATGCTGTACGGCACCTCCAAAGCCATTACCGAGCACATCAAAGAAGGGGAGGCTTATGCAGCAGTAAAAAAGGTAATCTCCATCACCATTGCCTACTTTGATTTAGGGCAGGGGGAGGATTACGTTTACCACGGGACGACGGTATTCAGGGGCTTACACAAAAACGATATATTAACCCTTGCTGATAAGCAGATAGAACTATATAAAAAGACCATTATTCATGAAATTTACGCGGAGTACTGGGTCATCAAGGTTGGAAAATTCCACAACCGGGTCAAGGACAAGTTGGACGAGTGGATATATTTTTTCAAGAATGCAGAAATAAAGAGCGGTTCCACCGCCAAGGGTTTGAAAGAGGTAAGTGAGCGATTGGATGAAATGAAGTTAAAGGAGAAAGATGCAAAGGACTATAAAAGGTATCTGAAACAATTGCGGGATGTGGCGAGTGAACAGCATACTAAAATGGCAGATGCGCAAGATTTAATAAATAAAGGGAGGGAAGAAGAAAAAAATGCTGCCATAATTGGATTTTATGAAAATGGTGTTCCTATTCCAATCATTGCAAAATCACTCAAAATTACCGAAGAACAAGTTTCGCAAATAGTTGAAAACTATATAAATAAGTAAAATCGCCCACCTATGCACTACTTCTCATAGCCGACGGCTACATAAATGCATAATAACCTTTCTCCATAAAAATCATAGCCGGCGTGATGCAATAGACCCTTTGCCCGAACCAACTTTGGTTTTGTTTTAGCATATTGTCATGTTGCATGAGCATATTCCGACTTTGCGCGAGCGTATTGCTATGTTGTACGAGCATATTGCCATGTTGCATTAGCATATTGTCATGTTGCATTAGCATATTCCGACTTTACATTAGCATATTGTCGTGTTACATTAGCATATTGTCATGTTGTATTAGCGTATTGTCGTGTTGCACGAGCATATTCCGATTTTACTTTAGCGTATTTCCATGTTGCATTAGCGTATTT
>CAZJXN010000047.1:0-23700 GCA_964549655.1 uncultured Saprospiraceae bacterium | reverse complement strand
ACGAGCAGATTGCCATGTTATACGAGCAGATTGCCATGTTATACGAGCATATTTGGACTTTACTTTAGCATATTAAAATAGGGGTATGAGCGGTCAAATAATTTGCTTAAAAAATACAAGCCCGACGATTGTCCACCAAAATGGATCAACCGCCGGGCTTATTTTATACCATGAAATCAATGTCAATCAGAAAATATCTGACACTCCCTAGTCCGGCATCTCTTAATCTGGCATCTGGTATCTATCAATCTGGCATCTCCTTTACATATTCTTAATTATCTCATCGCCAAATTCCGAGCATTTGATTTCTGTAGCGCCTTCCATGAGTCGGGCAAAATCATACGTCACGCGCTTGCCGGAAATACTTTTTTCAATGCCCTCGGTAATCATATCTGCTGCTTCTTGCCAGCCCATATATTCGAGCATCATTACACCCGATAAAATTACGGAACTTGGATTCACTTTATCTTGGTCGGCATATTTGGGAGCCGTACCGTGCGTGGCTTCAAACACTGCGTGACCCGTTTTGTAGTTGATATTCGCACCCGGCGCGATACCGATGCCGCCTACTTGCGCTGCCAGTGCATCCGACAAATAATCGCCATTCAAATTCAAGGTTGCAATAACATCAAATTCTTTTGGGCGTGTCAATACTTGTTGTAATGTAATATCTGCAATGGCATCTTTTATAATAATTTCTTGACCGGTGTTTGGATTTTTGAACGAACACCAAGGACCGCCGTCAATTTCCACTGCGCCATATTCATTTTTTGCAATATCATAACCCCATTCCATGAACGCACCTTCGGTGTATTTCATGATATTCCCCTTATGTACAATGGTCAGATTTTTGCGATTTTGTGCAATGATATAATCCAATGCAGCGCGCACTAAACGCTTGGTCCCTTCCTTGCTCACCGGCTTGATGCCAATGCCTACTTCTGCCATCGCCTCTGCGCCAAAACGGATTTTTTTGAATTCTTCTGGAAAGGTCGTTTTCAAAAATTCCAACGTTTTTATCGCTTTATCGCTACCAGCTTTGAAGTCAATCCCAGCATAAATATCTTCCGTATTTTCGCGATAAATCACCATATTCACTGCCTCTGGGTGCTTCACCGGACTTGGAACACCATCGAAATAACGCACCGGACGCACGCACGCATACAAATCCAACAACTGTCGCACCGCCACATTCAGCGAGCGAATACCGCCGCCCACGGGTGTGGTGAGTGGACCTTTTATCGAAATTAAACACTCTTTAATTTTGTCAATCGTTTCATCCGGCAGCCAACTTCCCGTCTCATTAAATGCTTTCTCTCCCGCCAACACTTCCAACCATTCTATTTTGCGCTCACCGCCGTACGCTTTCTCCACCGCCGCATCAAATACGCGCACCGAAGCGTGCCAAATATCAGGACCCGTGCCGTCGCCGATAATAAATGGAATAATGGGGTCATTCGGGACGGTCAGTTTACCGTTTTCAATTGTTACTTTTGTACCACTCATATTTTTGTTGTATTTTGTTGTGAATGTAGGTTCGTGTATCGGCGGACTTTATCCGCCACTGGTTTTCGGCGACTAAAGGTCACCGTTACAGAAAACGAAATTTTCGCAAAAAGTACGCAAAAGTAACAATTTATTCGTTTTTTTGAGTGTTGGAACATAGGTTTTTCTTGTAAAACGATAGATATTAGACAATAGACATTAGATTTTAAAATAGAATGCCATGACCGTAGAAGCACGTAAATATCAATTGATTAATCAAATTACACGCATTGAAAATGATGCGGTGTTAAAGATTTTAGAAGATACACTGGCAAAAGTAGCTGCTGAACAAGACTCGGTTATTTTCAAACTTGCAAAACCAATGCGAAAGCAGATGCTTATAGAAGATTTAATAAAAGAGCAAAACTATGCAGGTCCAAATAAGGAAAGTCTGGAAAAAATTATTGACGAAATAGACATTGAAGAGTCCATTGAGGAATTATTGAAAATGATTTGATTATGTATTACCTTTTCGATACAAATATTGCACTCATTTACTTGCGAGAACACAGGGTGAAAGATAATATAGAGAAAGCATATCGTCTTGTGGATTGCTGCCACTGCCAATGTTGTAAATGCTACACTTATTACAACTGATAATGATTTTGACCACTTGAATGAGGTTTATTTCAATTTAGTCAAAGTAGTACTATTAGCTTAGAACCTCAAACCAGAAACTTGAAATGAAATAAATGAATCCAATATTAGACGCGAGCGGCAAACAACAAAACCCCGAAGAGCAACAAATAGAAAAATCGCTACGACCGAAAGCACTCGAAGATTTTAGCGGGCAGCCGAAGTTGGTAGAGAATCTCCGAATATTTATTGCCGCCGCCAAGCAACGGGGCGAAGCGCTTGACCATGTCTTGCTGCACGGTCCGCCGGGATTGGGCAAGACGACTTTATCGCATATCATTGCATTAGAATTAGGCTCAAGTTTAAAGATGTCATCCGGTCCGGTGTTAGAAAAAGCGGGCGACTTGGCAGGTTTGTTAACCAATCTCGAAGAAGGCGACGTGCTGTTCATTGATGAAATTCACCGACTGAATACGGTTGTAGAAGAGTATTTATATTCTGCAATGGAAGATTATCGTATTGATATCATGATTGATAGTGGTCCGAGTGCGCGGAGTATTCAAATTACCCTTAATCCTTTCACACTTGTAGGCGCAACCACACGGATGGGCTTACTCACCGCGCCAATGCGTGCTCGCTTTGGTATTAATTGTTTGTTGGATTATTATGATGTAGCTACACTGGAACGTATCATAAAACGCTCCGCCGATATTTTAAACGTGCCAATAACCGACGAAGGTGCGCACGAAATTGCGCGTCGAAGCCGAGGTACGCCCCGTATTGCCAATGCACTGTTGCGTAGAATTCGAGATTTTGCGCAAATTAAAGGCGACGGTACGATTGAAGTCAAAATTGCAAAATATGGCTTGACCGCGCTCAATGT
This sequence comes from uncultured Saprospiraceae bacterium, assembly GCA_964549655.1. Classification (GTDB taxonomy): domain Bacteria; phylum Bacteroidota; class Bacteroidia; order Chitinophagales; family Saprospiraceae; genus JADJNW01. Next base: position 20,696 of record CAZJXN010000047.1, on the reverse strand, counting down.
GGACGAACATGGTTTGGATGAAATGGACAATCGCATTTTGTCTACGATTATCAATAAATTCAAAGGTGGTCCGGTCGGCATCAGCACCATCGCCACGGCGGTAGGGGAGGAGGCAGGTACGATTGAAGAGGTACACGAGCCGTTTTTGATTATGGAAGGTTATTTGCAACGCACGCCGCGTGGGCGAGAAGCGACGGAAAAGGCATATAAACACTTAGGCATAGTACCGAAATTGCGTAATCAGAGCCTGTTCCCAGACTTAGAGATTGAGTAGCCGATAAAAAAGGCAAATTGATCTTTGCAAAAATATTGTTGGTAGAAAATTACAGCAGATGATAGCGACAATTGTCAAAATACTTTAATTTTGCATTTTCAATAATGAAAAACCAAAAATCAAACAACATGAAAATCAGAAAAATTGCTCTGATTGTAGCCTTCGTTATTGGCTGCACCTTCGCTGCGCAAGCGCAAAATTACAACTCCGCCATCGGGCTTCGACTGGGCGTACCGCTCTCTATTTCCTACAAGCATTTTTTGAGCGAGAATGGCGCGATTGAAGTCTTTGGGGGCTTTCGGAGCTACTCCGGCTATGGCTGGTTCAACGTGGGTGGCTTGTACCAATATCACAAACCTATTCCAGACTTAGATGGCTTGAGCTGGTATTTTGGTGGCGGTGCTGCTGCCTTTTTCTGGAATTATGATAACAATTTTGCATTTGGCGATAACGACGATAGTTCTTTTAGCCTTGGCATCTTGGGCAACTTAGGCTTGGATTACAAATTCGAGAATGCGCCTATCAACCTTTCAGTGGATTGGGTTCCCATCTTCTTTGTGAATGGCTATGGTAGTGGCTTTGGCGGTGGATACGGCGCATTTGCAGTGCGCTATGTGCTGAGGTAATTTTCATAATTGAGTAACTCGCTTTGAGCGAGTTACTCAACTACAATACTTTTTACTTTACTTTCCGAAAGAAAATATCGCCACTCACTGTTTCCAATGCCACGCGTGCGCCGCCACCATTAATCGTCGCACTCAATCGCTTGGAATACGACGTACTCTTCGCATCCAATTTCACATCAAAATCCGAGTAAATTTCGCCCGTCACCGATTTGAAATTCAAATCCGCCTTGGCATTCGATTGTAATGATAAGTCAACAAAACCGCTGATGCTCTTGGCGGAAAGCTCACTCGGCAAGCCCTTGATTTCAATATCGCCAGAAATAGTTTCTAAATGTAATATCGTATTTACAGGAACCAATACTTCGTAAAGGCGTACAATAACGCAAACGCAATCAGTATCCCAGTTTTCAAAACAATTACAGTCATGTTGTCGATATTTTTTCTCTTCTTTAAAATCATAATCCGTTTTAACCTGTAACTCATCTCCGATTTCGGTCACTTTTATAGTGTGAATCTTCGCAAATTCTTCTTTTGAGACTTGGAGGAACGTTTTCAATTTCACTTCATTACCAGCCCAAGTGCTGACTTTGATATTTTGTCCAAATTTTAAATCCAGCGACACTCTTTTACTGGCAGGCAGTTTCCAAGTATTTTCACTGTTCTTTTCAATCTGCGCCGCAGCTAAATGAAAACTCAACACCATGATCAAAAAACAAATAATATTTTTCATAATATTTAATTTTAAAATTAAAAATAGGAGAATAGGAGGATGGGAAGATAGGACAAGAAAAGAGCGAAATCCTCCCATTTTCCTATCTTCTCATCCTCCCTATACTTACTTTTTTCGTAAATAAATATTATCACTTATCGTCTTTAATGTAATTTCCACGCCGCCGTTATTAATGTTACTCGTCACTTTTCCGCCGCCGATACGCGTCAGTTTGTTATCACTTTTACCCAAATCCATATCCGTAAAAATCTCTCCAGATATCGTCGTCATTCTAATATTCGCTTTAGTTGTAGCAGGCATCGTCACATCAATAAAACCGCTAATGTTGGAAATCGTAGTGGGCAGATTTTGATTCACTTGCGAAAAAACCACCGTGATGTCGCCGGAAGTCGTGTTGGCTGTCACCGGACCTGTCACGTTTTTGATGACAATATCTGAACCCAGGCTTTGTACTTCAATCTCGCCTTTCAAGTTAGAAATCTCGAATTCACTGCTTTCCCAGCTTTCTTCCTCGATTTTGAGTGCCGCGTCGGCGGGTATTCTAATGGTGTACTCGGCGTCTCTGCCCGTTGCTTTTCGGATGGTCATTACACCGTTTGCTTCCGTTATTTCCAGTCCAAGTCCAGTGTTGTCCTGCGCGTTGCGATAAAGCGGCTTCAAACCTTTGGCGCGTTCGGGCAGTTCAAAATCGCCATCCGCTTCGATGGTGACTTCGTTGCCACTCGTGCCGATGATTTTCAAATCTGCTTTATCCGCTTCAATGACGACTCGCTTAGATCCGCCGCCACTAAAGGCTTTCGAGAATTTTTGAGCTTGCGCAATGGTCGCAAATAGGCATACCAATGACAAGAGTGTTACAGCACATTTCATGATTTTGTCAATTTTAATAATTTTTTGTAAATAATAGGATAAGAAAATAGTTCGGGTGATTTATATATTATGATATTATTTCTTGTTATCCCGATATACATTGGGACAAAGCCGCAAAGCTTATCTTTATTTGTATAATACTTTTGTCAAGCATCACTCCATAAGCCTTTCACCCCATAAACCCATTCCTTCATTACAATAAAACTTCCACGCCATACGCCGCTTTATTTTTTACAATTTCCATTACATTTTTATCTTTTAATAATTTTTTAAAAGTGTCCTTTGCTTGATGTGCTTTAAGATTAGTGAGAATGTCAATAAGTGTAATTTGCACTTCAGGACTTTTTTCTTTTTTTAAGGCTTTGGTTAGCGCGTTGATGACGGTGCGCTCGCGGGCAAACTGCGCCAATCCTTCGGCGGCTTTGGTGCGCACATTTACATTTTCATCAAAATAAAGGGTATGGACGAGTGCTTCAATTACTTGTGGGTCCGCTATTTCTTCCTCCACCGCCGTGTTCACAGCTTTGATGCGCTGGCTGGCAGATTCTTCGCGCAATAGATTCAAAACCAAGGTTTTATTGGAGTGTTGAATTTCAGTAACCAAGGCATCAATTTGTTTTTGCTGGTTTAAATTTTTACACCAAAGCGTCCCAAACCCAAGTCCTAAGGCTAATAGAATGATGGCTGCGGCTGCGTATCGTTGTATGTTTTGTAATTTAATAGTTCGTGTCGGTTCTGGTTTTAAGGCTTTTAAAATAGGACGTTGCTCTTTTTCCAATAGCTGATGAAAATTTCGATATAGGTTTCCACTCGGCTGCTCCATTTCTACTGTATCCATTGTGTGTAACAATATTTCTAATTCTTTCAATTCGCGGCGCAATTCCGGCGAATTCGCTAATTCTAATTTTAGGGACGTAACTTTCTCTTTAGCAAGCGTTCCTTCCAAATATTCAATAAGTTGTGATGTTTTATCTGGTTTCATAGGTTTTCGAGTTTAAGATATAATTCTCTCAATTGCTTGATGGCTCGATGTGCTTTTACCTTTGCATTGCTTTCTGTGCAGCCCAAAATGTTGGCAACTTCGCTGTATTTTAGGTTTTGAAAGCGAGTCAATACTAAAATTTCGCGCTGGTCGTCCGGTAATTTTGCCATTGCTTGATGCAAGGTTTCTATGTTTTCTACTTCTTGTATTTGGTGTAAAACGCTTTCATCCGAGCCAGTAATTATATCCAAGCCATTAAAATCTGATAACTTCAGGCGATTCTTTTTATGAAAATCCGCGCTCACATTCCGAGCAATTTGAAAAATCCACGACTGAAAAGCCGTCTCATTCCGATACGATTGTCTATATTTTAATAGCCTTTCAAATACATTTTGGGTCAAATCCTCACTCGCCACCCGCTCATAGCCCAGCCGTAAAAAAAAATTATACAAGCGCACTTGATACCGCTCAAATAGCACACTTGCGCCGTCTAAGTTGCCCACGCTCAAGCGTTGCATCCATTCTTCGTCGCTTACGGTAGTAGGTGTTCGGTGCATAACCATACTCAAATGTGAAATTTAAGATTTGAAAGTTGAAAAAATGGCATTGTTTCTAATTTCACATTTTAGATTTCTGATTTCAAAAAGGGTTACTTGCGTTTTAGAAGATAGTTACAAAGTTTGTAAAAATAAGGTATACTAATTTCAGCTGACACCTCTTTCAGAAATGTCACCTGAAATAAAAAAGCAGCCTCCGTTGCTGGAGGCTGCCGCTCATGGGATTGTTTTCAAATCGTTTTTGTAGATGTGGCAAACTTTGGAAGTGCGCCACCTCTTTTTATTGCTTAATAAACTTCGCACTCTTCGTTTGTCCATCGGTTTGAATTCTTAATAAATACATTCCAGATGGTAAGTTGCTGATATTGAGTGGTGTACGATTGCTGCCGGATGTAACGCTTTCGCGGTTCGTTTGCATTAATTTACCTTCCAAGCTAAAAATTTGTACCTGATAATTGCCGGAAGTTGGCGCATTGAATTCTAAAGTTAATTCCTCTTTCGCCGGATTTGGATACAACTTGAAGTTGCGAATCGCCTCCACTTCATCCGCGTTGGTGGTCACAGTCGCCGTGCGGTATGCTGGGTTGCCGGTAAAGTTTTGCGTGTTCAAATTAATCGTCGAGCGGAACGTGCTCGTGCAGCCATTCGCAGTAGTAATCGTGAGCGTCACTTCGTAAATGCCTTGCGTGCGGTACGTGTGTAATGGTCTCGCCTCCGCGCTCGTCGTGCTATCGCCAAAGTTCCATTTGAAGGTGGTGGCATCCGTTGAAGACAGATTGAGAAAAGCGACTTGCAGCGAATCCACAAATAGCATTGGTAGGAATAGCGCGTTGCATTCATTGTCATAAAAAGCATTCGGGTCTATGAAAACAATCATGCTGGTCGTGCTTTCACAATTCTCAGAACGAACCGTCAGGCGTACATAAAACACGCCGTTGGAGCTATAAGTATGCGTCGGATTTTTCTCGGAACTCGTGTAGCCGTCACCAAATTCCCACAGAATGGAAGAAATATTGCCAAAAGACAAATTCTTGAATTCAATCGTGTTCAGACTATTTGGATTCTGTGCAAACGTGAACATTGCCTGACATCTCGGTCTAGGATTATCGTCGCCTCGACCAACGTACACGACCTGCGTAGTGCTGGACGTACAACCTGTAGAAGTTGCAATGTACTGCGTCACTCTGTAAACACCCGGACGTGCGTAGGTGTGCGTCGGGTTTTGAGAATCGCCAAAAGTGCCGTCGCCAAATTCCCATTTCCAACCTAAAATCGTGCCTTGCAATACTTTTGAGGAATCTTTAAAATCAACCGTCAAAGAACTATCGCGTAGAATTGGATTAAAGGATGCCGTACAATCTTCATTCGGGTCATCTTCTCTTTCGCAACGGAAAAGGTCATTGCCATCGTAGCCTTTACAAGCTGCAAAACATTTATTAGAAAACGTAATCGTATCGCCATTTGGACCAATCGCACACACCGGATCAAAATATAAGGGGCAGAAACAATCGCTCGTATCGCGTACGCAAGGCACAAAATCTTGTTGTGTGAATCCATAACATCTTGCCACACAAGCATTTGGGAATTCTTTAATCGCACCGTCTATTTTTACACAAACTGGGTCGAGATTGAGCGGACAAGCGCAGTCGTCATCGTCATCGCGGCGGCAACGGAACCAATCTCGCTCTCCAAAACCTTTACATCTTGCAAAACATGGATTATCAAACGTCAACGTATCACCATTTACAACCACACAAACGGGGTCATAATATTCTGGACAAACGCAACTGTTGGAATCGCAACGCACGATATCACTTTCGTCAAAACCATTACAAATCGCTTCACATTTACTATTATATTTTATAATATTGCCATCTGCCAATTTTACACAAACGGGGTCAATCACTGGCGGGCAAAGACAAGCATTCGGGCGGCACTGGAATAATTGTTCGGGTGTGTAACCTTCGCAAACCGCAAAACATTTATTGGTAAAAGTCAACGTATCGCCATTCGGACCTACTGCACAGATCGGATCTAAAATTTTAGGGCAATTGCAACCCGTTGTATCACAAGGCACTAAGTCTCTTTCTTTATAACCGGCACATTTAGCTTCGCAGAAATTACCAAATTCTTTAATCGTTCCATTTTCCAATTTTACACAAACCGGATCATAAACCGCCGGGCAAATGCACTCATTCTGGTTGCAATAAAAAATATCCTGCGCTTCATAACCTTTACAATACGCAAAACATTTATTACTAAAAGTCAAGGTATCGCCATTCTCACTAATTACACAAACGGGTGCATATTCTAAATCGCAATTACAACCTTCATTCTCGCGGCATTCTACAAAATCACTTTCTTCAAAACCGGCGCACTTGGCACGGCAAATATTGCCATAAGTAAGGGTATCACCATTTACAACCACGCAAACGGGGGCGTATTCATCCGTCGGGCAATCGCATGGGTCTCTTTGGCATTCCACAAAATCGCGTTCCGTAAAACCTGCGCAAGCCGCTTCACAAGAATTGCCGTATTCTTTAATCGTTCCATTTTCCAATTTTACACAAACCGGATCATAAATCGCCGGGCAAATGCAATCATTCTGGTTGCAATAAAAAAGATCCTGCGCTTCATAACCTTTACAATACGCAAAACATTTATTACTAAAAGTCAAGGTATCGCCATTCTCACTAATTACACAAACGGGTGCATATTCTAAATCGCAATTACAACCTTCATTCTCGCGGCATTCTACAAAATCACTTTCTTCAAAACCGGCGCACTTGGCACGGCAAATATTGCCATAAGTAAGGGTATCACCATTTACAACCACGCAAACGGGGGCGTATTCATCCGTCGGGCAATCGCATGGGTCTCTTTGGCATTCCACAAAATCGCGTTCCGTAAAACCTGCGCAAGCCGCTTCACAAGAATTGCCGTATTCTTTAATCGTTCCATTTTCCAATTTTACACAAACAGGGTTATAAATAGCTGGGCAAACGCAAGTCGTATCCTGACAAGCACCGATTTGAAATTCGCTATAACCCGCACATAGTGCCACGCATTTATTGGGAAAAGTAATCGTAGCGCCATTCGGCGAAGTCACACACACCGGACGATATTCTCGCGTGCAATTGCAGTCGGCGGTGTCGCGCACATACACGCTCGTGCGGAAAGAAGATGTACAAACGGTGTCGGTCGCCTCCGAAAGGATGGTGAGCGAAACGGTGTAGATGCCGCTGGTGGCGTAGGTGTGGACCGGATTTTGTAAATTGCTGGTGGTGCTGTCGCCAAAATTCCATTTCCATTCAAAAATAAAAGTAGGACGGACGGATAAATCTTGAAAATAAACGGTTTTGGGCGCAGCCGGGTCTACTTTATGACTGAAAAACGCCTTGCACTCCTCGCGCGGCGGCGGCGGGTTGCTCGTTTCGCAAATGCGGAAATTTACATCTTTAAAAACCGAACTATCCCGATTGACATATAATATTTTTTGAATCGGAATATTGTTACAAAAATTATCTACCACCATAGTCACCTTGGCGTAAGGCGCTCCGGGTTCCACCTTTACGTCTAAAGCCGCTGCGTAAAATCCTTCCATATTAGTCAACACCGAGGTGCGACCACTTTCTGTGTAAAAATTGACCGGAACACTGCGGGCAGGCTGATCCTCTTCGCCGAGAAAAACCTTACCCGATACTTTCAATGGTACGATTAGATTTTGCGCCCCGACCAAGCCAAGACAACAGACCATCAGGAATGTTAGAAATGATTTCATGTGTTGCATTTTTTTAGATTGTTTTCTAATTTTGATTAATTACTGATGGGATAAGTAATTAAAAAAGAAATGAAGAGTCAAATGGAAAGACGTATAAAAAAGCAGAAAAGGTTGGGGTTAAATAAAAAAAATGTACTACAGATAACCATAGTACATTTTTGCTTATTGTAAATATTCCTTTGCTTATCTTAATTGAAATCGTTGCGTTTTCATATCATTGCTACAAAATAAGCTACTAACATTTGTAGACCACCAATTCAAAAAAAAGTAATACATATCTTTTGCTGAAATTCCACCATTATTTGCGCGTAAACTAATCAAATCTTCTTCTATAATTGATCCTGCCGAATTTGTCCGTTGAGAATTAGCTGAAATACCGGCAACGGCGGTGGCTTTGGAATTTCCATTATTAGTCCTTAACCCTATCAAATCCTCTTCAATGATGCCACGACCTTGAGCAAAGGTAGTTTGTTGAAAGCTTATAAAAGCCACTAAGAATGTAAATAGTAAAACTTTTTTCGATGATTTCATTGCTTAGAAATTAAATTAAAAAAATGAATTTATTTAATAGTGCTATTTAATATTTTTATATAGTTACAACAATTACATTTTTAGGCATTTATCGGGAAAAGGGTGATGGGGTGACGGGGTAATGGGGTGATTAATATGTTGAAAATCAATGAATTGATTTATTTATAATTTTAAAATTTATCGGAAAAACTTTTTGATTTGCTTGCAAAAAACGCTTTAAATTTGTGTAATAAATGACAAAGTAAAATGGAAAACAGTAAATTGATAGCATTGCTTCGGACGTTTGATGCCAGTGAGTTGCGCGCTTTTAAGGATTTTGTGGCAGCTCCATATTTCAACAAAAAGGGCGAAGTGTGCCGATTGTATGCTTATTTGAAAAAAAATTGCTGCGAATGATTTCCCTGCCCCCAAGCTACAACGAGCGACCGTTTTTGCTGCAATTTATCCGAATCAAGCGTGTGATGAGCGACAATTAAATTACACAATGAGTCTGCTTTTGAAATTAGCAGAGCAGTTTGTTGGCTTGCAACAATATGAAAATTGGGGGATTGTGCCTGATTATCAAGTGCTTAAATCTTCTGTGGAACGCCATTTGGATAAAAATTATCAGTACCAATTTCAGCAAGCTAAGGAAAAAGTGGAACGGGCTGCTTACCGCAATGAAGATTTTTTTTTCAACGTTATTTGCTTGCCGACGTAGCAGATGCGCATTTCACGACGAAAAATGAACGCCGATTTGATGCTGCCTTGCAGGACGCAGCCGATTATTTTGACTTGTTTTACCTCTCTAAAAAATTGAAATACTTGTGCCAAATGCTTGACCGACAGCAAGTTGTATCAGCCGATTATCAACTTCACTTTTTGGAGGAATTGAAAACGTATTTGTCGAATCAAGTTATTGCGGACACGCCTGCTATTGCGATTTATTATCAATTGTTACTTGCGCTCACGGAGCCTGAACCAACTCCCTATTTTCATGCATTCCGACAACTGTTGCAAACGGCTGCCAAGGTGTTTCCGGCTGAAGAAATGCGTTTGTTGTATCAGTTTGCGATCAATTTTCGCGTCCGGCAGATTCGTTTTGGTGCCAAAGAATATATTGACGACGTGCTTTCGCTCTACCGAGAAGGTGTGGAAAGTGAAGTTTTATTGGACAATGGACACATCACGCCTTGGACGTTTAAAAATATGGTAAAGTTGGGTTTGGGCTTGCAGCAGTACGATTGGGTGCAGCAATTTGTGACTGATTATATTTCTAAACTCGAAGCTGACAAACGCGAAGATGCGTATCATTTTAATTTAGCGGACTTGTATTATCATCGAAAAGAATATAATCAGGCATTACAACATTTTAATCAGGTAGCATTTTCTGGTATCTATTATCATTTGGGTGCAAAAGTAATGCTGCTCAAAATCTATTATGAGACACAGGAAACAGAAGCACTCGCGTCCCTCATTTCCACGTTTCGCGTTTTTTTGCAACGCAATAAAAGTGTGCCGAAAGAAGTGAAAACGCCTTATTTGAATTTTGTAAATATCTTATATGAATTATTCCGACACGGCAAAAAGCGGTCGAAAATCCTGCGCGAAAAAATTGCGAATACGCCCATGTTAACGGACCAGAGTTGCCTCTTGGCGCAGTTATAAATGAATTAACTATCTCCTGAAAAGATATCATCCCAATCTTAACCTCAACCCTAATCTCAACCTTAATCTTTCATCGCTGCAATACCCGGCAGTTCCTTCCCTTCAAAAAACTCCAGCATCGCGCCGCCGCCCGTGGAGACGTAGCTCATTTCATCTGCCAGATTCAAATCATTCACCGCTGCAACCGAATCTCCGCCGCCAACAAGGGAAAACGAGCCGTTTTTCGTAGCTTCCGCAATCGCTTCCGCGATGGCTTTCGTACCATTTGCAAAATTCGGCATTTCGAATACGCCCATTGGACCGTTCCAGAGGATGGTTTTGGAATTTTTGATGGCTTCGGTGAAAGCGGTACGTGCCTTGTCGGCAATATCTAAGCCCATCCAGCCGTCGGGAATGTCGTCGCTGGGAGCGGTTTTGAAATTCGCATCTTTATTGAAATCATCGGCAATGATAGAATCTTCGGGTAGCAATAATTGAACGCCTTTTGATTTTGCTTTTTCTATCAATTCTTTTGCAATGTCCAAACGGTCTTCTTCGACTAATGATTTACCAACTTTTCCGCCTTGCGCTTTGAAAAACGTGTACGCCATCGCGCCGCCAATAATCAGGTTATCCACCAAATCAATCATGCGCTCGATAATCAAAATTTTGTCGGAAACCTTTGCACCGCCAAGAATCGCCGTGAGTGGACGAGCTGGATTGTCCAAAACTTTATTAGCATTTTCGATTTCATCCGACATTAAATAGCCGAAGCCTTTTGCGTCTTTATCAAAATATTTAGCGACAACCGTCGTGGAAGCGTGAGCGCGGTGCGCCGTGCCGAATGCGTCGTTGATGTAAATGTCGCCAAGTTTAGCGAGTTGCTTGGAAAAATCTTCATCCCCTTTTTCTTCGCCCGGGTAGAAACGGGTATTTTCTAACAAGAGGACTTCGCCAGGTTTTAAATCGGCGGCTGCTTTTTCTGCTACTTCGCCGACCGTTTCTTCGGAAAATTTGACTTCTTGACCGAGTAATTCGCTCAAATGTGGGATAATGTGTTTCAGCGTATTGCTCTCGCGGTCCATAGAGCCGTCTTTGCGCTGTGGGCGACCGAGGTGGGACATGAGGATAACGGAACCGCCGTCTTCCAGCACTTTTTGGATGGTGGGAATGGCAGCCGTGATGCGGGTGTCGTCGGTTATTTGGAAACTTTTGTCGAGCGGCACGTTGAAGTCTACGCGCATCAATACTTTTTTATTTTTGAAATCGAAGTTCATTGTTTAAAGTTTAAGGTTTGGAAGTTTGGAGTTTTTTGTTTTGCGCTCTTTGCAGCTCTTATTACATAATTGGAACGCGGATGACGCGGATTGGGCGGATTTTCGCGGATTTTTTTTCTTTTTTATCACGGCTTTTGATTGGTGCGCGTGAGGGATAGCAGCGATACCGACCGTAGGAAGGTACAAGCGGATAGCCCGACCCCGCCTTCGATAAATCTTCGGCGGGCGAAGCCTTACTACTATGATTAAAGGCAGGGGCACGCCCAAAAATTAAATTTGAAAGTTGAGATGTGAAATTTGAAACGTTTTCGCATTTCACATCTCGCATTTCACATTTATACATCCAAGCATTGCCCCAAAAAACAACGATGCAATAAATTTCACATCTCGCATTTCACATTTATACCCGTACTGCCAAATCAGCGAGTCGTGCGGAGTAGCCGGCTTCATTGTCGTACCAGCCGACCACTTTGACCATGTTGCCGATGACCATCGTGAGCGGGCTGTCGTAGATGCAGGAATGGTGGTTGCCGATGATATCGGCGGACACGATTTCGTCTTCGTTGTATTCGAGGATGCCTTTCATCGCGCCTTCGGAGGCGGCTTTGAAAGCAGCGTTGATTTCTTCTACGGTCGCCGTTTTGCGCACTACTGCTGTGAAGTCGGTGACGGAACCGTCGGGGATGGGAACGCGCATGGCGTTACCATTGAGTTTTCCTTTCAAGTGGGGGAGTACGATACCGACGGCTTTGGCAGCACCTGTGGACGTAGGCACGATGGACAGTGCAGCAGCGCGGGCGCGGCGGAGGTCTTTGTGTGGTGCGTCTTGTAGGTTTTGGTCGGCGGTGTACGCGTGGATGGTGGTCATGAAACCCATGTCAATTCCGAGCAAATCGTCGAGCACTTTGACCAGCGGCGCGAGGCAGTTGGTGGTGCAAGAAGCATTGGAGTAAAGGTTTTCGCCTTCCTTGATTTGGTCATCGTTTACGCCAAGTACAATGGTCGGCATCTCGCCAGTAGCAGGGGCGGAGATAACTACTTTTTTAGCGCCGGCTTGGAGGTGCAAACCTGCTTTTTCCTTGTCGGTGAAGCGTCCGGTACATTCTAATACAACATCTACGCCCATATCGCCCCAAGGCAATTTGGCGGGTTCTTTTTCCGCCAGTGCGCGAACGGCTTTACCGTTTACGATGATGTTATTGTCGTCAGAAGTGACGGTGCCATTGAATTTGCCGTGTACCGAGTCGTATTTCAGTAGGTGGGCGAGGGTTGCGTTGTCTGTAAGGTCATTGATGGCGACTACTTCTACGTCAGGATTGTCGAGTAGAATGCGAAAAGTGAGCCGACCGATGCGACCAAAGCCATTGATTGCTATCTTTTTAGCCATGAGTTTTTAGTTTTATTTGATGTTTAGAATACTTCGTGTAAAAGTAACAATAATTAGAAAATATTTATTCATGGAACAAATATTTGCACCTGATTGTTAGAAACGGTGCGAAGATAATTAGGCTAAAGGATTTGCCGGATTTTTGGAAGGATTTTCTTGCTTTTTTTGGGATGAGTCAACGAAAAGGTCAGCTAAGAAGATTTTTTTGAAAAATATTTTGCCGAGTTCAAAATTAAAGTATCTTTGCAACGCTTTTTCAAAAAGCACCATGAGCCGGTCCGTTCGTCTAGGGGTTAGGACGCAAGATTTTCATTCTTGTAACACGGGTTCGATTCCCGTACGGACTGCTAAGTTTAATTTATAAAGCCTTACAATTCAACTGATTGTAAGGCTTTTTTGTTTAAAGGGGTCAGCTTTACTCACTTCACCACCGTCCCCGCCGGTTTTTTCATTGGTGTATAAAGCGGTAGCGGCTTGCCAAAATCTGGTGTACCATCTGCTTTCCAAGTTATTTTTTGGGCGCGGGGCGAGCGTTTGTCGCCACAGCCGTCTTCTTGTCGAATATTGGCGTGGTATAAAATCCAGTCTTCCGTGCCGTCCGGCGATTTAAAAAAAGAATTATGACCGGGTCCGAATACACTGTTTTCGGGTGCTTGTTGAAATATGGGAGTAGTAGATTTCGTCCAAACGGTAGAGTCAAGTACATTGCTGGATGCATTTGTTGAGAGCATTCCTAAACCGTAATCGGGAGTCCAGCAGCCACTGGCTGAGTAAATAAGAAATAATTTATTATCATGTTTTAAAATTTGAGGTCCCTCGTTTACGTGGACGGTGTAAGAAGGCGAGTTGCGCCATTCGCCAGGATTTTGCCATATTTTTTCCCAGTTATAATCCGGTTTAGAGAGCATAACTCGTTGAGAACCAATCGTCCAAGGATTTTCCATTTTTGCAATGTAAATGCGCTGCGTTTCTGACGTGCCGCGCGGTTCTTGCCATCCCGACCATACCATGTAATAACCGCCATTGTGCTCAAATATTGAGCCGTCTATTGCCCAGTTATTATTGGGGTCGGTTTGCAATTTATTTTTCCAAAAAAAACGCCCTTCAAACGGGTCTTTCGAGGTGTTTTCTAATACAAACAATTGATGATTTTCATTTTTACCATCATCCGCAGCATAATACACATACCAAATACCATTTATATTATGAATTTCCGGTGCCCAAAGGTTTTGGGAATGCGCCGTACCCGCAGTTGGCAACCAAATGACGCGATATTCTGCATTTTTCAAATCGGTGATATCCTTGGTGCGCCACAAGCCGATTTTGTCACCTAAAGTATGGGTGTAATAATAGTAACCATCATGAAAAATACTCCAGGGGTCAGGCCCGACGGGCAGGAGTGGATTGGTAAAAACGTCTTGATTAACGACGGGTCCTTGCGGCTGTATGTCCACTTGTGAAGAAGAACACGCTGCCCATTGGAATATAAGAAACAAACCGCCTATTTTTATAAATGAATGATTCATTACAATAAATTTTATTTGATAGAAACCAAGAAAACGAAACGTACCAAGCACCTGAATTATGGCTTTAACGTGCGGTAAAAATATCACGCAAAGCCGCTAAGTCCGCAAAGAATACAATAACGTAAACAATCAACTTTGCATCTTTGCGACTTTGCCTGAAAAATATCATTATCCCATTCCTAAATCTTCCAAAGCTGGACGAGCATTCCAACTTTCCAATATTCCAACTTTCCAATATTCCGCTATTTACCAGCCCGGATTTTGTTTAAAATTCTCATTAATATCAATATCCGTCTGCGGAATCGGCATATATTTATTACGTCCAATCTGGAAATTATTAAACTCTGAGTCGCGCGCTTTTAATTCATTTAACTTAGCTGCATCATCAAAAAAGCCCCAACGCGCCAAGTCATTCCAGCGCACACTCTCGCCGGTCAATTCCGTTACGCGCTCGTGCATCAGTTGCCGTAAAAAATCTGCCTGACTCAAGCCGGGTCTTGCAACCGAAAGTGGTCTAAGTCCAGCTCGCGCCCGCACACGGTCTACGAATGGATACGCTTCTGCCGTGCGACCCGAGCCATTAAGTGCTTCGGCGTACATCAACAGCACATCTGCAAAGCGAATGACGCGGAAATTGATAGGACCATTGAACACTTCAAACTGATTGGTACGGAAATAATCATCTAAATATTTGCGATACCACACGCGATTGCGAATATCCGGATTATAATTTTTAGAAGTAAAAGTCGAGCCATACACCAACGTGAAGTCAGGACCGCGCTCATCCGTTGAATCAAACAATGCTGTCACTGCCAAGCGTGGGTCTCTTTTGCCATCAGCGGTAGACTCTTTTAAAAATTCCCCTACGACCCAGCGGTGCATATTCGCATCGTTGAAGCCATGACCGGGCGGCGCGAAAAACGGTGGACGGCTCGTACCAACGTTGGAAGTGGGACTATCATCGCCGCCATTTTCAGCACGCTGTTTAAATTGTATTTCAAAAACTGATTCTTTATTATTCTCGGTGGTGTGGTTAAAATTATCATGAAAATTAGTAACCAAATCATACAAGCCCTTGCCTTCGCCATCCACCAGCCAACGAAATGCCTCTATTGCCTGTTGATTTTTAAGTTGTTGCAAATACGCTTTTCCTAATAAGGCATACGCCGCACCTTTCGTGGCACGACCCACATCCTCCGCGCCGTAAGAAGCAGGCAAGTCAACCGTGGCTTCCGTCAAGTCTTTTTCGATTTGCGCCCACACTTGCTCTGGCGTGGCTTGCGCAGGTCGGTCGGTCGGCGTGGAAGGCGTTAAAATAATTGGTATATTCCCCCAGATGGTTACTAAATTAAAATAATATAATGCCCGTAAAAATTTCGCTTCTGCTAAATAACGCTTCTGTAAAGTTGCATCCATTTTTATATTTGGCACGTAATTCAACACTTGATTAGCCCGGTACACGCCGCGCCAATGGTGATTCCACGTCTCGGCTTGCACTTCAAAACTGTATTGGCTTATGTTCAAACCGCCAATGCTGCGCAACTCATTCCAAGGGCTGGTTGAGTAGCCGTCATCCGAACGCACATCCATATAAAACGGCAGCCAGCGCGAGTACGCACCATTGCGATAGGCATTTCCATAAATCGCATTCACACCTAAGAGGGCATTCTCACCAGTCGTCCAGAACGATTCTTCGGTGAAATCATTTGGGTCTTCAATGTCTAATTCCAACGAATCTTTGCAGGAAGGCAGCAGCAAAAAGAGCAGCCCGATAGCGATTAAATATTTATTATATAATTTCATTTTATTTAAATTTTAAATATTCTAAAATATAGTACACTGATTTTGTAAGATTTTTTATGTTTTTTTATGATTTTAGCCGCAACTTATAATTTCACGCAAAGACGCCAAGACGCAAAGTTTTGATTTGTAAGAGCAAAAACCTCTGCGCCTCTGCGGTTGAATTTTACTCGTGTACTCAAAATATCATAAAAAATCTTAATCATTCTAACAATCAGTGTCCCATCAAAAACCGAAATTCACACCCGCCGACACAATCCGCAGTGCCGGATACTGTCCATTATCCAAGCCGCGTTCAAAAATATTCACACCTGTAATGTCTGGGTCTAAGCCTGTATAATCACTGAAATTAAACAAATTCTGTCCACTCACATAGACACGAATGTTGTCAAAACCGATACCGCCCAAGCTACTCGTTGGAATGGTGTAACCAATCTCGATGTTACGCAGGCGCACATAAGAACCATCTTCCAGCCAACGGTCGGTGAAAGGCAGTACATTTTGACGAATACCTTCATCTGCATTGCCGATGGCGACGCGCGGGAAGTCGGTGTTCGTATTTTGAGGTGTCCAAGGTTGAACGCCGCTGCGGAAGTTCGTGTTCTGGTCCATTCTATCCAGATTGTAGCGTGGGCGATTATACAATTTGTTGCCAAATACGCCGTACCATTGCATCGAAAAAGTGAAGCCTTTGAACGTCGCGCCCAGTATGATACCTGCCTCCAAATCTGCCCAAGGACTGCCCGCAAATACGCGGTCTTTGTCCAAATCCAATTTGCCGTCGCCATCCGAATCCACGTAGCGGATGTCGCCGGGCTTGGCGCCGGGTTGAATTTTATGCGCCTCTACTTCGGCTTGCGTTTGGAAAAGTCCATCGGTTTTCAACACATACCATTCGCCGATAGCGCGTCCGATTTGCGTCCGAGCATCGCCGACTTGGATGTAGGTGTTGCTGCCAATATTGCCCAAACCAGTCACTTTATTTTGAATACTCGTCAGGTTCAAAGTCACATTCCAATTAAAATCACCTGCGGCGGCGGGGCGATACGTGGTGGACAATTCAAAACCGCGATTTTCGAGGGAAGCGGCGTTGACCGGCGGATTGCCACCTGCGTTGCCAGCCGTGCTGGGCAAAGGAATGCTGGTGAGTACATCTTCTGTTTTTGCAATAAAATATTCAGCGGTGAACGATAATTGACTATTTAAAATAGAAGCGTCTAAACCGAAGTTAGTCGTTTTTTTCGTTTCCCAACGCAAGTCGCGGTTTGCCAATTGCGTGTTGGTCGCGCCCAAAAATTCTTGGTCATTGCCAAACACCGCACGCGGGAACGGATTGATTCGATACGAATATTGCCACGGACTCAAAAATTCACTATTGCCTAACTCGCCGTAACTGGCGCGGAGTTTCAAATCATTCAACCAAGAAAATTTAAAAAATGGTTCTTGTGTAATGCGCCAAGCGACGGAAGCGGCAGGGAAATTCGCCCAGCGATAATCAGGACCAAAACGCGAATCGCCATCGCGCCGGAAAGTAAGCGTCACTAAATACTTGTCATCAAAGGTATAATTCAAACGACCCAGATAACCCAGAATCGCATATTTATCCGTACGACCGTTGACTGCTGCTGCCGTGCCTTGATTCAAACCCGTAAAATAATCCGTGCCGGAAATGAGCGGCAAATCTGATTTTTGACCAATCAATATTTGGCGGTTAAACGTCTGATTACTGATGCCGACCACGCCATTCAAACGGCTACGACCAAAGTTAGTATTGAAATTAAGCGTGTGTTCAAATAAAAAAGACGTGAAATTCGCGCGATTTTCATCAGCGGTAGCAAGTGGCGAAGGCGTGCCCTGCCGCACGGTACCCGGACGACGGAACCCAGCAAAATGGTCGAAACTCGTCTCCACGCCTGCATTGAAACGATAGGTCAAAAAATCAAAAATGCGAAAATCGGCGTAAGCGTTGCCGCGAATTTTGAAATTGCGCTGGTCATTTTGTTGCAAATTTTGCAAAGCGACAACATTGGCAGCCAGCGTGGGCGCGATGTCATCACCGATTGCCCAGCCTTCTGGATTAGTCGCAGTACCGTAACGCGCTACGTCTTGCACTGGCACAACCGGCAGCATCGTCACCATATCCACAAAAGGATTGGTAAAAATATCAGATGCAATAAAATCATCATGCGTGTAAGACAGCAACATATTTTCACCAAAACGGAAACGACCGCGCTCACCTGTTGTGTTGATGCGCAAGCTGGAACGCTGGAATTCATTATCAATCACCGGACCTTTATTGTTGAAATGATTACCGGAAATTAAATAATTTGCCGTTCTACTACCACCAGATAACGTCACATTATAATCTTGAATATTACCAGTTCGCATAAATTCGTCCTGCCAATCCGTGTTGTATTGAATCGGCGAAGTCAAGCTGGCTGGCAGCGGTTGTCCTGCATTTTGATAGATTTGAGTTGCCGTTCGCACGTATTCTTCACTTTCCATTAAATCCCAGCGTTCGCGGAAATTTTGCACGCCCATTTTCACGCTACCACTGATGCGCATCGGACCTTCTTTCCCTTGTTTCGTGGTGATAATGATAACG
Source organism: uncultured Saprospiraceae bacterium (assembly GCA_964549655.1). Classification (GTDB taxonomy): domain Bacteria; phylum Bacteroidota; class Bacteroidia; order Chitinophagales; family Saprospiraceae; genus JADJNW01. Next base: position 2,124 of record CAZJXN010000047.1, on the reverse strand, counting down.
CCATTCGCAGCTCGACTGCCATAAATAGCTGCCGCCGATGCGTCTTTCAAAATTTGAATAGACTCAACATCATTTGGATTGAAATCCGGCGTCGCATCTGTATACATCCCATCAATAATGTAAAGTGGATTATTTCCTGCAAACGTACCCGCACCTCGAATGTCAATCTTCGCACCCGCACCCGGCGCACCCGTATTGCGCACCGTCACGCCCGATGCCAAGCCCTGAATAGATTCGGCGACCGTGTTGGACACATTTTTGTTGGCATCTGATGCTCGAACGACCGCTACTGCGCCCGTCAAGTCGCGCTTGCGCACTTCTTGATAGCCGATGACGACTACTTCATTCAGTTCGGTAGATTCTTCGTCTAATGTCACATTGATAACGGAGCGACCGCCAACTGCTATGTCCTGAGAAGCAAAACCTGTGAAACTCACGACGAGCGTATCGCCGGAAACAGTCAAAGTGTAAGCACCATTTTCATCTGTAATTGTGCCGTTAGTAGTATTTTTCACTAATACAGTTGCACCCGGAAGTGGGTCGCCGTTTCTATCTGTCACAACGCCACTTACCTGCGCCCACGCAAACGATTGCGTAAAGAGCATTACAAAAAAGATTGCCAATTTGAGTAAGGGCTGTTGAACTTTGTAATGTTGAGCAGGAATGGAATCGCCCAACGTCGGTTTTAATTGCGGAGAGCGCCTATTATAGCAGCTCCACCAGTGGTGTAAAGGATTGTACATGATTTTAATTTAGTTAGTTAGCTGATTGCAAAATCGTATAAATAGTTTCAATAAGACAAATCCCTATTGTGAAAATTTCCTTTTGTGATAAAAGAAACTGCGCCGTTTGAGATATAGAAAATAAGAGATAATTTTAACAATCATCCCGATGACCGAATAAATGTTTGATTTTGACCGAGTAGATGACAAATGTATCAAATGTTCTTTTTTTATACAAATAAAAAGTTAGTTTTGTGCAAATAAAATGCAACCGATTGCGTAGATAAAATGAGTTATAAACGCACCACGATATATGATATTGCTAAAGAACTGAATACGACTGCTTCTACAGTGTCCCGCGCATTGAATAATGATACATCTATTGCGTTGAATACCAGAGAGTTGATTCAAAAAACAGCGGAACGGCTCGACTATCGGCAGAATCGCATCGCCGCGTCTTTGCGTTCCGGGCGTACGAAAGTAATTGGCGTGATTATACCAAGCGCAGAAATCAATTTTTTCGGGTCGGTAGTGCATGGTATCGAACACATCGCGCGGCGAGAGGGCTATAATGTATTGCTGTTTCAGTCTAATGAACAAACTTCGTATGAAAAAGAAGGCATTGAAGCGCTTTTGCAATTGCGGGTAGATGGCATTTTGGCTTCGGTGGCGAAAGAAACGACGAGCTTGGCGCATTTTGCCGCGATTAAAAAAAGAAATATACCACTTATTTTATTCGACCGTGCCAGTGATGAACTCGGTGTACCATCTGTGGTGATTGATGATTTTAAAGGGGCTTATATTGCAACAGAACACTTGATTCAGCAAGGTTATCAGCGCATTGCACACATCGCCGGACAGCAACATATTAAAATTTTTAATGACCGACTTCGCGGCTACGTACACGCTTTGCACGCCAACGGGCTACCTTTGGATGATGATTTGATTCAGTACGGCAAAATTTCGATTGAGTCTGGACGAGCCTGTGCACAACAACTTTTGCAAATTGCAAATCCGCCCGACGCTATTTTTGCGGTGGAAGATTTTACGGCATTGGGGGCGATGCAGGCAATTAAAGAAATGGGCTTGGGTGAGCCGTGGCGCATCGGTTTAGTCGGTTTTGCGAATGAAGCTTTCAGTGCTTATATTTCCCCAGGTTTATCTACCATCGTGCAGCAAACAGTCAAAATGGGGGAGGAATCTGCCCAATTATTCATGAATATTGTAGCTGATAAACAGAAAATGTATGTGCCGGAAAAAGTGATATTGGAACCGGAGTTGATTATACGAGATTCTTCTATTAGGAAGTAGGCAGTTTTCAGTAGGCAGTTGACCGACGCAAATAATTATTCATTATTCATTATTCATTATTCATTATTCATTATTCATTATTCATTATTCA
>CAZJXN010000046.1:0-33478 GCA_964549655.1 uncultured Saprospiraceae bacterium | reverse complement strand
GTGCCGATTGGCATTTTGAATACCTCTTGGGGTGGCAGTCGCCTCGAACCTTGGATGAGTTCAGAGTCATTGGGTTATACCGATCTTAAAAATGTAGCCGCGCAGCAAAAGCAGCAACGCGAGCAACGCACACAAGCAGCTCGTGCCAAATTGCAACAAAAAATTGGCAATTTTCCGGAGAAAGACGAAGGTTTGAAAGACGGAAAAGCGCTTTGGGCTGCAATGGATGTGAACGATGTTGATTGGAAAAATATGACGTTACCGGGCGTGTGGGAAAGCAGCGAACTACCTGATTTAGACGGTATTGTGTGGTTTCGGAAAACGATGGAGTTGTCGGCGCAAGATATTCAAAAGGACGCAACTTTAAATCTCGGTCCAATTGATGATTCGGATATGACTTGGGTCAATGGTCAAAAAGTAGGTGAAACGGTTCAAAAGTATAATGCCAATCGGGTTTATAATATTCCAGCTTCTATTTTAAAAGTTGGTAAAAATGTGATTGCCGTTCGCGTGGAGGATACGGGCGGCGGCGGCGGTATTTATGGCAAACCGGAATTATTATTTTTAGAAACGGCAAAAGGAAAACAGGATTTGAACGGTGATTGGAAATATAAAGTCGGCGAAGTGCGCCTCGGCGGTACGGACAATAGCATCAATCAAACGCCGATGTTATTATATAATAAAATGATTCATCCAATATTAGATTTTCCGATTAAAGGTGTGATTTGGTATCAAGGTGAGTCGAATGCGAATAATAGTGCCGAAGCTGCTGAATATCGCACTTTATTTCCTACAATGATACAAGACTGGCGCACGCGTTGGACGAACTCCGGCTCGTTTCCGTTTCTTTTTGTACAACTCGCCAATTTTAAACAACCCACTTCCGAACCCGTAGAAAGCAACTGGGCAGTCCTACGCGAGTCCCAATCCGCCACCCTCGCCACGCCCAACACCGGTCAAGCCGTCATCATTGACATAGGCGAAGCCAACGACATTCACCCGCGCAACAAGCAGGATGTGGGCTACCGCCTCGCCCTCGCCGCCCGCAAGCTCACGTATGGCGACAATCAAGTGGTCTATTCCGGTCCCGTTTATAAAAATATGAAAGTTGAAGGCAATAAAATCCGATTGGGCTTCGACCACGTGGGCAGCGGTTTAATAGCAAAAGACCGTTATGGCTACCTCAAAAGTTTCGCCATCGCCGGTACGGATAAGAAATTCGTGTGGGCACAAGCTATTATTGAAGGCAATGATGTAATCGTTTGGAGTGATTCCATCAAAAATCCGACTGCCGTGCGCTACGCCTGGGCGGATAATCCGGAGGATGCGAATTTTTATAATAAGGAAGGACTGCCTGCTTCGCCATTTCGGACGGATGGGAAGTAATTTTCCAACTGAGTAAATCGCTTCGAGCGAGTTACTCAGTTGGAAAGTTTCAATACTCAATCATAATCCCGATGCTCGGAATCAAATTACCTTGGGCTTCATTTATTGTTTTTAATTTGTAGCGTTGTTGGTCGCGTGGCGCGTCCGGATTGATTATAATAGCATTACCAATAGGCTGATTATCAGCATCTAAGGGTCGGTCGAGAATGAGTTGATTTTGTCCGAGGGCATTGCCCGTTACATTTTCGATATCAAGATACAGGTTCAAGCTAAATTTTTTGTAAAACCACTTTTTATCCACCCTGATATCAACCGTGTTATTTGCGCTATTGCGCAGGGTGTTCAAGCGATTGTAATCTCTAATGCCGCCGCCATTCACATCCCAATTAGAGACCAGAGACGACGCATCGGAAAAAGGCGTACTCGGCAGCCCCGTCTGAAAACGCCAATTGACGCCTACTTCCCAGTCTTTTTTGAATTTTTTACCCAGTGTGAGGCTCAAAATATTGCGTGCATCCCAAGAAGAAGGAATCAATTTGTCCAGTTTATCTTCAAATTCGCTCCAACCCAAGGTGTAAGCCAAAATGCCATAAAACCCTTTGTACAAGCGCTGTTGAAACAAAAATTCCAAGCCATAGCTGCGTCCGTTCGAGCGAGAAATAGCGGGTTCATTACCAATCACACCAAAGTCACCGCCCAAATTCGCCAAAGTCAAGCTATCGCGCAAGAGAAACGGATAATTATTCCAATTTTTATAATAACCTTCAATGCTTATTTTAGAATCGGTTTTTGTATTAAATTCAAACCCGGCTACCAACTGACTATTACGAATGTAAGTAATGTTATTTTGTTCATTTATCAATTCGCCTTTTTCTTTATACCCCAATATCGTGTAAGGTGGCAATTGATAATAAATACCCGTATTAAAATTAAAAGAAAATTGTGGAGTAATGGCATAAGCCAAAGAAAAACGCGGTGAAAATTGTTCCAGCGGATTGGACATTTCATCCGAATAATTATTACCATCCATGCGAAAACCCGCAGAAAGTATCAAACGTTCGTCTGCAAATTTGCGGCTCAACTGCGCGAAAAGCGCATATTTACTCATGTCAAATTCTGAAAAGTAATCCACCGTTTGCGCACCAGAGGACGTAAAAATACGGTTGAAAGTGCGGTTATTATATTTTGCAAATTCATAACTTGCGCCATAGTTGAGCTTGTAGCCGCCCATGCGCGTGGTGTTTTCGATACGCAGCTTATTTTCTATTTCTTGCGATCTATATTTTAATATCAAATTATCCGCATTGCTTTCGTCATTTTGATAATATTTTTCGGCTTCATTATTGAGCATATTTCGACTCAAAACGGCCGTCCAATACCCATTTTTTTCATAATGTTTGTAAACCAATCCATTCGTATAATTCCATTGTGAGGATTCCGGCAGTTGGTTGAGCGTAAATTGCTGTTCCTCCGTATCATTGGCATCCAAATTGAGTACAAAATCATCCACCGCGCCCAAACCAATGAAGGTCAACTCGTTTTTATCATCAATTTTATACTTTACTTTTGCTTGAAAATCATTATAAGTCGGTAAAAAAGGCAGGTCTAACAATTGAAATAAAAATTGCAAGTAAGAACGCCGCGCCGAAACTAAAAAGGTGGTTTTTTCGCCAATCGGACCCTCGAGCGTCAAGCCAATATCGGAAGCACCGACCATAAACGTGCCCCCTACTCTATCGTCACGCCCATCGCGCTGGCTAAAATTGAATACCGAACTCAACGCATTCCCCCGATTCGCCGGAAAAGCACCGCTGTAAAAATCCACTTCCCGAATAAAATTTACATTCAACAAGCCCACTGGACCGCCCGAAGCGCCCTGCGTGGCAAAATGATTGATATTCGGCACTTCCACTTCATCGAGATAAAAACGGTTTTCATTCGGCGCACCACCCCTGATAATCAAGTCATTGCGAAAAGAAGCGGTCGTGGTAACGCCTGGTAAAGACTGCACCACTTTAGAAATATCTCGGTTGGCACCCGGATTGCGTTGGATTTCTGCTACGCCGATGGTGCGCAAGGACACGGGGCTTTCTTCTGTCTTTTTGAATGGCGGGGTGCGTACCACCACTTCTTCGAGTTGCTGAGAAGAGGCTTCCATTTCAATATTTATTTCCGCGGGTTTGCTGTTGGTGACCTGAATTTCAAAAATGGTTACATCATTGAAACCCACAAAGCTCGCCTTTACATTGTACAACTCTGGCGCAAGCCCAGTAATTTCGTAGTCGCCATTTTCGTCAGAATTTGCGCCGTTCGTCGTACCTTCCACGATTAAAGTTGCAAATGCAACCGGCTCGTTGTTAATTTTGTTGGTAACGCGCCCTTTGATGATGCCCGTTTGCGCAACGGCCATTTGAACGATTAGCGACAAAAAAACAATTGTAAGCGTAGTCATTAGTTTCATTCGGGTGATTAATTTAGATTTGGTGTTTAAAAATAATTTTCGCTATTTAAAAATAATTTCAAAGTTCAAACATTCAATTCAGAATAAGGTTTATATTTCTCGAATAAATTTTTAGAAATAATTTTCACTACAGAAACACCATAAAATGCGATACGAGACGCTGCGAGAAGTGATGGATTTGATGCATCAATTTGAGACCGAAACTGGACAAAGTGACGTGAAATCTTTTTCAGTATGGCTTTCTTATCAATTAAATAAAACTTCGATTACTACTTCAGACATTCCATCTGAAGAATCGGAGTATGGCAATCAGGATGGACAAATCGCGGCATTTATCATGAAATTATCTATCCATGCAAGACATTACATTAAAACAGCGCTGAAAGACACGCCGCTGGTAAGTTTGCACGATTTCACTTCCTTAGCGGTACTTTTCGCCAAAGGACATCAACGCAAAACCGACCTGATTTCCATGAATATGCTGGAATTTTCGCCGGGTATGGAAGTGCTGCGACGCCTGTTGCGCAATGGTTTGATAGAAGACTACAACGACCCAAACGACGGACGCTCCAAGCGAGTGCGTATCACGGAATTTGGCAAGGACATTTTTTTGGCTACGCTGGATAAAATCAATCGAGTCGCTACGCTAATGGTTGGCAATCTGAATGCCGAAGAAAAAATTCAGTTGTTGATTTTGTTGAATAAATTGCTCAAATTCCACGAGCCGATTTGGGAAAAAGACCGAGGTACGGAACTGGAAGTGCTTTCTGAAAAGTATTTGTAATAATAATTTTATGATTCAAGTAAAAGGGACACAAATAACTTTAAATTCAACCACAAGGGTCACAACGGTCTACACAAAGCGCACAATGTTTTTTCTTGTCAACATAGTGAAAATCTTGGTGTCCTTTGTGGTTAAACTTATTTTTGGCTTTCTACTTAGAAGGATTAAACTATGCAACTTTCTCAAGCTGTTTCTTTAATAAAAACCGACCACTTCTCCTACTCTACGCACCAAAATTGGGCGGATTTAGGCTGCGGCACAGGCACGTTTACACTGGCGTTGGCAGTGCTGCTACAAGCTCCGAGCATCATTCATGCAGTGGATAAAGACGAGGCGGCATTATATAAAATTCCAACTCAACACAATGAAATTACCATTGAAAAAAGACGTGGCGATTTTATAAAGGAGGATTTAGCTTTTACCAATTTGGATGGTATTTTAATAGCGAATGCGCTGCATTATGTAAAAGATAAAGCAACTTTAATTCAAAAATTACAATCTTATTTACACGGAACTGGTTGCTTTCTAATTGTAGAATACGAAACGGATGCCGCTAATCCGTGGGTGCCTTATCCGATTCGTTTTCAAGCGTTGGAAGGGCTTTTCCATGACATGGGATTTAAAAAAGTAGAAAAACTGGGGGAGTTGCCTTCGCGGTATCAGGGTGAAATGTATGCGGCGTTGGTACGAAAATGAGTATCACCCCAGATTTACTAAATTTCTGAAATCTAGCAAATCTTACTTATTACATTTTCAAAATAACATTATGTAAAGCCGCTGCCAGCGCACCGCCCACGAGCGGACCCAGCACCGGCACCCACGCGTACCCCCAATCACTGGAACCTTTGCCCGATATAGGCAGGATAGCATGCATCATGCGCGGCACCAAATCACGCACGGGATTGATGGCATAACCTGTCGTACCGCCCAAGCAAAGTCCAATACACAACACGACTAGCGCCACTGGCAGTGCATCGAGTGAACCTAAGGAAGCCGCTTGCTCCCCTACTTTTGCCGTGGTACTTAATAAGACCGCCAATACAAATACAAAAGTGGCAATCACTTCCGAAAAAAAGTTTTGAAAAGGATTGCGAATGGCGGGACTCGTAGCAAAAATAGCCAATTTTGCATCAGGATTTTCCGTCGCTTCGATGTGATGCCTATAATTAAGCCATACCAAAAAACTGCCTACCGCCGCGCCCAATACTTGTCCGCCGATGTAAACGCCCGCCTCTTCCAACGGCACCGTACCTTTGATAATAAAAGCCAGTGTCACTGCGGGATTGAGGTGCGCGCCGCTATACGAACCCACCATCAAAACAGGTACAAAAACAGCAAGCGCCCATCCAAACGTAATGACAATCCAGCCCGAATTCTGTCCTTTGGTTTGGTTCAATACGACGTTGGCGACCACGCCATTGCCCAATAAAATAAGGATAGCAGTACCGAGAAATTCAGCGAAGAAGGTGTTCATACATTAGTTACATTTAGTCGGGTTAAGGTAGAATTTATTTGTAAAATAAAAAAGTTTAATTCGACCTTTTTCATGTTATTTAAACGGTTCGTCTATCTTTGAAAATTAGCTAAATTATACATCTAAAACGCTTCATTATGCAAACCATCCTCGGCGCAGGCGGCGCAATCGGTACGGACTTGGCAAAAGAACTCAAAAAATACACCGATAAAATCAGGCTGGTAGGTCGCAATCCAAAGGCAGTAAATCCAACGGACGAGCTTTACACAGCGGATTTGAGCGACCCAAGCACCATTGACAAAGCAGTGCAAGGTACTGATATTGTGTATGTTACGATTGGTTTTAAATACACACTCCAGGTATGGCGCAGCGCGTGGCCCGCATTCATCAAAAGCACAATTGATGCTTGTGAAAAGTACGGCGCAAAACTGGTTTTTTTCGATAATGTGTATATGTATGACGTGTCTGCCATTCCACACATGACGGAAGAATCACCTATGAATCCTATTAGTAAAAAAGGTGCGGTGCGTAAACAATTGGTAGACATGATTTTAGAAGCAGTAAAAGCGGGTCGCATTCAAGCAGTCATCGCGCGTGCTGCCGACTTTTATGGTCCGAAGAATGAGACCAGTGTGTTGATTGAAACAGTTTACAAGCCTTTAAAACAAGGAAAAAGATCCAATTTATTAGCTTCCGGTGATAAAAAACATTCTTACACCTACACGCCTGACGCCGCCAAAGCCACTGCCTTACTCGGCAACACGCCAGATGTTTACAATCAAGTTTGGCACTTGCCTACTGCTCCGCCCATTACACAAAAAGAATTTGTAATATTATTCGCTAAAGAAATGGGAAAAGTACCGAAATATACCGTTACCTATAAATGGTTTGTAAAAATATTAGGACTTTTTATTCCGATTATGAAAGAATTGTATGAAATGTTGTACCAGTATGACCGCGATTATAATTTTGACAGCAGTAAATTTGAAAAACGATTTAATGTTAAACCGACGAGTTATCAGGATGGGGTCAGAGAAATTGTAAGATTAGATAACAATTAATCTTAATACAAGTAATTAATACGAATTAATGTTTAAATTCATAATAATCAAGTGAATCATACAAATCACAGTTAAGACATTAACCCTCGCTTTTTAGCATATTTTTCCATTAAATCTAATACTGGTTGATGTGGAATCCTGTGGCATTCCGGGTCGCCATATTCAAAATCCCAAAAACCGGAGTTGGTCAAGCGTCCGGTGTGCCAGTCGGGTCGGTCAATAATCGGATAAGAACACACCCCTAATAAAGGAATTTTTCGTTCAATAGCCATATCTACATCACGCAACATCCGCCGCCACCAAGGCATTCGCAGGTTGCCATAGCAGCCAGTTTCTGATATAATGATCGGTTTATGATATCGGTCATGTACAGATTGTATCATATCCACAAAAGGCGTCCGAAAGCGGCTGTACAGGGGGAGTTGATAACTCTGGTGCGGCGGCGATTTTTTGATCATTTCTTGGTTGGTCACATAATAATTGATGCCAATCATATCTACCAAGTCGGGATGCCCGCCCAACTCCGGGAACTGCCGCCCCATCATCATATCCCAGGCTTGACACACCACGTTGTGCCAGCCGTTGGCAAAATGTCGTACGTGACCAGGCGCGCCGGGCTCTGCCATGCGACGCATAATTGGGTCAATATGAATGAATTGCACGTTATTATCTATTTCCCGAATGGCACGCATCGCTTGAATAGCACCGCGCACCACCTGAATTTTTAACTCCATAGCGCGCCCGTGCGCATGCGGTCCCCACACACCTATATCCGCGCAAATCCAAACCCCAAATGAAATTTCATTAAAAGGATTGATATATAAAACGCCGCTGGTATATTCTCGTAATTTTTTAATCGCAGCGACGGCGTACTGCGTGAAACGCGGTGCATACTGTTCAGAAAATACATCTAAATAATCAGGAAAATCAAAATGATTCAAACTCCATATCACTTCGACATCTTCTTCCCGCGCGATTTTCATCATCCGTTCAAAACGCGAAAAATCGTAGGTATCTAAACCTGTATCAATTTGGCTCCATGCCAAACTTTCGCGCACCGTGTGTATTCCACTGGCTTTCAACATTTTATAATCTTCTCGGCACAGCGTGTCGTGCCGGGTAGTAGCTATCATGTCCAATCGTACTCGGTGTTCATTGAGCGCGTAGCACGCCTCGAAGCCACCCATGATAAAGGATTTAAAGGGAGATTGTATCATTAATTGGAAAGGATTAAATAAGTAAATATATTTGCACGCAAAGACGCAAAGGTTTGGTTTTAATAAAAACAAAGGATTGACAAGAGAAGCGAAAAAAATGCTTTCTCTTGCCAATCCAAAAGTAGGAATTCTTATTTAAAAACTAACTTGCTGTTTTTGCAGTAGCGATTTGCGGCTCGTTGGGTAAGAGTTTTCTTACTTTTGTTTCTTGCTTACCTTCTAATTTTTCAAACAATTCCAGCGCATTTTTGAATGCTTCGTCCATGTTGAAATATTTATAATTAGCAAGGCGACCTACAAAATGTACATCCACGAGCTTATCTGCCGATTCTTTATATTTATTATAAATTTCCCGATTGCGCGGATTTAAAACCGGATAATAAGGCTCTTGTTTAGCTGGGTCTGTAATGTCTACTGTATATTCTTTAGAAATCGTCGTTTTCGAGTGCTTTTGTTGCGTCATGTGCTTGTATTCTATGATACGCGTAAAGTTACCATCTTCTAACGATGGATAATTAATCACCGAATTTTCTTGATAATATTCTACGTCATGGGTTTCCATTACAAAATTGATGGACCGATATTCTAATTTTTCTTCCATCGAATATTTAAAATCAAAGAACCGATCTACCGGACCCGTGTAAAATAATTTATCATAACCGCCGATGCGATCACGAACGTCAAAATAATCCGTATTTAACCAAACCGTGATATTTGGATGGTTCAACATTTTATCAAACAGCTTCGTGTAGCCACCTTCTGGCAAAAATTGATATTTATCAGAGAAATACCGGTCATCAAAATTGCTACGCACGGGAATCCGATTCAACACAGAAGCGTCCAATTCTGCCGGAAATTTGTCCCATTGTTTTTTTGTATAACATTTAAATATTTTTTCATATAACACTGGTCCTACCCTTGCCAATGCTGCTTCTTCGCCATTTTGAGGATCATCACAACGCACCTGATTATCATCCAACCATTTTTGCATTTCAGCTTCCGTCTGAATATTTAAATCAAACAATTTATTCACTGTTGTAATATTCACAGGCACCGGCACTAAATGACCATCTACTTTTGCGATTACTTTATGTTCATAATCGTACCAATCGGCAAAGCGGTTTACATATTTCCACACATCCTCAAAATTTGTATGAAATAAATGGGCTCCATATTTAGAAACTAAGACACCCGCTTTATCATAATAATCATAACAATTGCCCGCGATATGCTCTCTTTTTTCAATAATAAGTACTTTTTTGCCTATCGAAGCGTAACGTTCTGCCAACACGGAGCCAGAAATACCGGCTCCGATGACGACAATATCATACTGATTAATCGTGTTTGTTTTCATGTTCAAGTTTTTTGTGGTTATCAATTATTAACAACTGTTTGCGTGCGCATAGAGGCGCTGTTCAGGCTATCCTGTATATTTTTCTTCATGTTGGCTACCGTCTCATCCCAAGAGACCGCTTTCAAAATTTGCTGGTATTGTTGGACTCTCGTCTCTTTATCGGTGGCATTTTCATCCAAATATTTATCAATTGCGTTGACAAAATCAGACGCATTTTCCACTATAGAAAGCACTTGGCTATAATCTCTTTTTACATCATAAATAGGTGTAGAAATAATAGGTTTTAATCCTGCAATATATTCCAACGTTTTAGTCGGACTGATAAACTGGGTAGATTCATTGAGCGCAAATGGCATCATTGCTATATCAAAAGCCTTTAAGTAAGCCGGCAAATCATTATAATGTTTGCCGCCCAAGTAATGGATATTAGAATGTCTTGGTAAATCATGCTCTCCTATTTTAACAACCGGACCAATCATTACAAAAGACGCATTTGGACGCTGTTGAGCAACGGTATCTAATAATTCCAAATCAATCCGCTCATCTATGACACCATAATAACCCACAATCGGATGTGGAATGTTAGTAATGTCTGCTGGAACGACCGTATCCTCGTGTAATGCCTTCTCAAAATGCGCACTATCTACCGAACTTGGATAACAATAGACGTGATCTGCAATCTTTTTCTTCGCTTCATATAATGATTTTCCACCTGTAAATACAACATCTGCCTGTTGGATAAGCGTCTTTTCTTGTTCAATTAAATCCTTAGAAGCTCCTTTAAACGCAGACAACTCGTCCATGCAATCATATACTACTAAAGAATGTGGAATTTTATTCATCATATCATGAAAAGCGGCTGAATAAAACCAGAGAATAGGCGTTTGGATATTCAACTGTTGCATATACTGTTGCACCACTGGTAGCAAGGCTTCCAGCATATTGTGCCAGTCAATGCGGGGCTGAATGACCGTAATATTTGGAGTAATATTTATTATATGTGCCGTTCCTTTGTCAGCAGGTTCATATCCCACCGGTTCTTCTACAAAAAGTACCTTCCTATCTTTCGCCATCCGATTCAAGATGTGCTGCGGACGCTGCGTGACGAATTCCCAACGCAGGTGAGAAAAAACGACTATGTCTGGTTCGAGTGTCATTGCATTGTTTGGGTGCTGCACTCCATTCACTTCTGAAGAGCGCGTATTCATTGTTTGCATTCAGTAGTTTTTGTTTGTTATGTAAGAAAAGACTTTTCATTGAACGTTGATAGAATATATAAGTTCATATTTAGTTATTATGGTAATAACTTGATTTAACTAAAAAATAAAAGATGTTGATAATCAATACAAAATGACGTACAAATCATTTGTATGTTTTACAAATTATTACAATGTAAATAATTTTAAGGTGTCTTTATAATTAAAAAATCAACACCTGAGTGGCTATATTTTGGCTTAGGAAGGGCAGGAAATTGTTAAAAGCAAAAATAGTAATTCGCTTGGAGCAAATCACTATTTTATAAAATAAAAAATATTCTAATACCATTTTAGATGCCAGAAGTCAGATGCCAGATGCCGGAATTCATTGGAAAACAGTGTGTTATAAAAAGAAATACACGTCATTATGTATTGAAAATGGTATAATAGAACAAGTCATACGTGCAAAAACATCCTAATATCCCAACCTACGCCTCCTCCGACTCCATGCCCCAATGCGCGGGCGAGCGCCATAAAGCCGACAACAGCAACTCCCGCGTGAAGAGAAATTCTTTTGGCAATTTATCATACAACCTCGAAAACAACTCCTCATGACTCAACAACTCTTGTTTCCAAGCCTCACTGTCTACCGACATAATGTCCATAAAATCTTCGGGTGTAAAGTTTTCTAACCCGCGCCAATCCATGTCTTTATAACGCGGCATCCAGCCAATGGGACTTTCCACAGCAGCAGCCCGCCCTTTCACTCGTTCTACAATCCATTTTAGTACCCGCATATTCTGCCCAAAACCGGGCCAAGCAAACTTACCATTTTCATCTTTCCGAAACCAGTTTACTCCAAAAACACGCGGCGCATTGGGCAGCTCGCGTCCAAATTGCAACCAATGATTAAAATAATCTGCCATGTGATATCCTGCAAACGGTAACATCGCAAACGGGTCACGGCGCACTTTACCGACTTCTCCAAATGCCGCAGCCGTCGTCTCAGAACCCATCGTAGCTGCCAAATAAATGCCGAAATTCCAGTTAAAAGATTGATACACAAGCGGTACGGTCGTACTTCGTCGTCCTCCAAAAATAAACGCTTTGATTGGAACGCCCGCCGGATTCTCCCAATCCGCGTCTATAGCAGGATTTTGAGCGGCAGGCGCGGTGAAACGAGCATTCGGATGCGCAGCGGGTTTGCCACTGTTTTTATCGTGTGGTTTATTTTGCCAATTCGTGAGTCCATCGGGCACTTCTTTCGTCATGCCTTCCCACCAAATGTCGCCGTCGGTCGTAATCGCTACATTCGTAAAAATCGTGTTTTTGCTAATGGAAGCCATCGCATTCGGGTTGGTCTGCACATTCGTACCCGGCGCCACTCCAAAATAACCGGCTTCTGGATTGATGGCGTATAATTTCCCATCTTCTGCGGGTTTAATCCATGCAATATCGTCGCCCACCGTCGTCACTTTCCAGCCGCCCATTTCTTTGGGCGGAATGAGCATGGCAAAATTGGTCTTCCCACAAGCGCTCGGAAAAGCCGCCGCGATATAAGTCTTCTCCCCGTCCGGATTTTCTACTCCCAAAATTAACATGTGCTCTGCCAGCCAGCCTTCTTCGTTCGCCATGGTAGACGCGATGCGCAGCGCAAAACATTTCTTACCCAACAACGCATTGCCTCCGTAACCACTGCCATACGATATGATGGAACGCTCTTCCGGGAAATGCGCGATGTATTTAGTTGTGGGATTGCAGGGCCATTTTTCGTCTTCCTGCCCAGCTTCCAAAGGTGCTCCGACTGAATGCAGGCATTTTACAAACTCCTCATTTCCAAGTACTTCCAGCACCGGAGTACCCATGCGGGTCATGATTTTCATATTCGTCACCACATATTCCGAGTCGGTAATTTGCACCCCGATGTGCGCCAGTGGCGAGCCGAGCGGACCCATGCAAAACGGAATCACGTACAACGTGCGCCCCCGCATACAGCCATCAAATAAGCCGTTAAGGGTATTTTTCATCTCGCGCGGCTCCACCCAGTTGTTGGTCGGTCCGGCATCTTCTTTTCGGCGGCTACAGATGTACGTGCGGTCCTCCACGCGCGCCACGTCGCTGGGGTCGGAGAAGCAGGCGAAACTATTGGGGCGCTTTTCGTCATTCAATTTTATAAAGGTTCCTTTTTCCACGAGTAGTGCGGTCATGTGATTGTACTCGTCGTCAGAGCCGTCGCACCAATACACTTGGTCGGGCTTACAGAGCGCCTCCATGTCTTTTACCCATTGCAATAAAAGTTGATTTTTGGTAAGCGGAGCGTGATTTTGGGAGCGGGTGTTGATAGCTTGCGTTTCTTGCAACATAGCAATACGATTTTATATTGGCTTGCGCCAACTGGTTTTATTTGGTATGCGGCAAAGTTAGGGGAGTTTTGTTGGATAGTAAAGGGGAAGGGAGAGAAAGATTTTTGGGGTGGGGTAAAGTTGCAGACTTTCAATAGTTGGGAAAAAACTCAACGAGAATAGTACGCATTGAGAAGATTTGCAAAGCTCCTTTAAATTCCCTATTTTTGAATAAAAATCAAGGTTATGACCGCAAAAGTAAGTACAGAAGGAGACAACTGGATATTTACCATCCCTAAAAGTTTAATGAGCGAGAGCTATGTGCAAAAACTACTCGACCGACTGGCTTTTTATGAACTCACACAGATGAATGAACTCACGCCAGATCAAGCCTGGGAATTGTCAGAAACCGTAAAAGAGGATTGGTGGCAAGCGAATCGGGAGCGGATACTCGCTAAAATGGGTATAGAATGAAGGTTATTGTGGATAGCTCCGTTTTATTTTCGGCTTTGCTACGAGAGGACAATGCTTTTGCCGAAAGAATTTTATTGGAAGAAGAAGTCTCTTTTTTCACTCCGCGCTACGCCATTGTTGAAATTTTTAAACATAAAGAAAAAATTGCACGATACAGCAAATGCTCGGAAGAAATATTACTCGAGATGCTCCACCGACTGCTCAAACGCATTCAATTTATTGATGAAGACTGGATTTCTATGGCTAATTTAATTCAAGCCTGGCAATTTTGTAAAGATGTAGATGAAAAAGATATGCTCTTTGTAGCCATGTCATTAGAATTGAACGCCCTACTCTGGACAACCGATAAAAAATTACAGGAAGGACTGCAAAAAAAAGGATTTCAACAGTTTTATAAATATTAGATTGCATTTCTTGCAACATAGCAATACAATTTTATATTGGCTGCTGCCAAACGGTTTTATTTGGTACGGGCAAAGGTAAGGGAGTTTTTTTAGATGGGAAAGCATAGTCCTGTCCTTTAGCGCAATTTCAAGTTGAAATCGTGATAGAGTCTTAATTTTTTTACTTTTTGACTATCTTTGTAAGAATAGTTGCAGGCAATGCCGAAGAAAGATATTTTCCACGACACGGTTATTACTGCTTTGAAAAAGGAGGGTTGGGTGATTACAAATACCTACTTTTGTACCAATGGAAAAAATAAAAAAATATCAAAAAGCAATTCTTACCATTTTGGAGTCGTACGCGGCTATTCAATCGCCTTTCATGCCAGACGTCGCAAATAAAGTGATAGCGGATACACAAACGCATTCGTACCAACTCATTCGGATGGGCTGGTATAAAGAACGGCATATTCATTACACCGTTTTTCATTTCGATATCATGGCTGGTAAAATTTGGATTCAAGAAAACCGGACTGATGTAAAGATTGATGAAGAATTATTAGACGTAGGCATTCCTCGAAAAGATATTACGTCCGGCTTACAGCATCCCACTTTAAGAGCGATGACGCAAGCAGCAACCGCTTAATATTTTCATTACTCGTTTGCTAAACCCTATCAATCCTAAGCTAATATTGGTTTGAAGCCAGTACTTACTGCTAACTGCCTACTCCGCCGCAACCTCCTGCTGTATTACCTCCAACGTCAACAACTCATAATCTTCCAATTCTTGCACTAGTTCCGGCAGTGCGGTTTCAGTCGGGATATTTGCAGGCAATTTCCACGAGGGCAGCGTTTCATTGGTGATAGCGGTTAACACATTGGGATGAATGTAATATTTGCGGCACACTTTGGTGGTATTGCCGAGTGATTTGGCGACTTGTTTGACCACCATTTTATCTATCGTACTGCGTGATTTATTCATTTCTTTTTCTTCCACCATTTCAGGATAGAAAAAAACGGCGAGGCTCGTGCCCGCCCAGGTGCGGAAATCCTTGCTGCTGATGTGCGCGTCGGTGAGTTCGGTTAAATAAGTATTTACATCATGGCTGGTGAGCGTGTGCCATTTGCCATCTTCGCCGATGTAACGAAATAGCTCGTGTCCGGGCAATTCGGAGCATTCTTTTACTAATTTGGATAACTTTTTATTTTTTAAACTCAGTTTATGATATTTATTACTTTTCCCTTTAAAGGAGAAAGTAGCCGTGTCGCCCTCGACGAGCAAATGCTTGCGCCGCAGCGTGGTCAATCCAAAAGAATCATTCGTTTCTTTATAATAGGCATTGCCAATGCGAATGCCGAGCGCGTCCAAAATTTGTACCACCAGTGCCAAGACTTTTTCTTTTGTCCAATCCCGTTTGTTGAGATATTGACGATTGGTAGCGCGTATTTTGGGCAATAAATGCGCGAACGTGCTGAGTTTGCTGAATTTTTCCGACTGACGGCTGGCGCGATACGCAGCGTGATAAATGTATTGTTTGCGCCCTTTTTCGTCGCGTCCGGTGACTTGGATGTGTCCGTTGGGCTGTGGGCAAATCCAAACGTTGGTCCAGTTGGGTGGAATGATGAGGGTTTGAATACGTTTTTTTATTGCTGTATCCGCTATAATAGTGTTATTTTCGTCGAGATAAGCGAAGCCTTTGCCGCGTTTTTTGCGCGTGTAACCTGGGTTGGTGTCGCCGGTGAAAATGATGTTTGATATGTCTTCCATAATGGTTTAATTAGAACAGAATAAGTAGCATAACGTGTGCGAGACTATTGTGTTGAAAAATTTTGTGAAAAAGGAGAAAGGAATACGCATTATACTCAGCACTTATGACTTAATTTTACCACGTACTAGACACCTACAAAACAAAGGTTTTTAGTCTATGTGCTTAACTTGTCCCATATAGCGGGATGTGTTGCAATGAAGTCATTAGGGCAGTAAAAAATCTTTTTCTATGTTTTGGGAACGAATTGGTCGGATCACGGGGTTAATGCCACGTCCTCAAATACCGACTGCTGTTAAACAAAATTCCCTGAACAAAACTTTTACCGAATGGCTGCCTTCCGCTCCCAATTGTTTAAAAATCCTTATCTATCCATGCTGCGCACGGCATGGCACTACTCGTATGGCGAGCGGCTCAAGTACCTATTGGTGTATACGATGTTTTTGATGAGCAATCTCGTGGCCGCACTGGAGCCTATCATTTGGGGATTGTTTATCAACGATTTGCAAAAAAACGGCGCGCAGGTGCTACGCTCTGCTTGGATGTACGTTGGTGCTTATATTATCCTTCGGATGTTGGATTGGGCGTTTCATTTTCCGGCGCGTATTCTAGAGCGGGAATTAGCATTCAATATGAGTCGGAATTTTTTACAAGAACTTTATCACAAGGCACTTCATCTTCCCGTCAAATGGCATCAAGACCACCACAGCGGCGCGACCATCAACCGCATTCGCAAGGCGTATGAGGCACTCAAAGAATTTTTTCAGGATGGCTTCCTGTACGTGCAAGCCCTGGCGAAGTTCGTCTTTTCCTTTGCGGCAATGCTTTATTTTGCGCCGTTATTTGGGTTGATAGCGCTCATTTTAGGTTTTTTTGTAGTCATTATTATTTTGAAATTTGACAAGCCGTATATTAAAACTTTAGAAGAAGTGAACGAGGGCGAACACGTCGTGTCCTCTACCCTATTCGATAGCCTGAGCAATATTATCACCGTCATTACTTTGCGTTTGCAATTGCGGATGGAAGCAGGTATTTTGCAACGCGTATCCACTATGTTGCCGCCTTTCAAAAGAAATATTCGCATCAACGAATGGAAGTGGTTTGTGGTGGAAGGTATCTGTATTTCTATTATGTATGCGGTTATTTTATTGGGTTATATATATCAAAACTGGACACCCGGCGAGGTTTTTCTAATCGGTGGCTTGGTCATGCTGGTTGGATATGTAGAAAAATTTACCAGTGTATTTCACAGCGTAGCTTGGCTTTATACGCAAGTTGTAAAATTCAATACCGATATACAAACGGCACAAGGTATTATGGATGCCTACGATGAACACCACCTACCGGAGGAAGTCGCTGCGATGGACGAGCATTGGCAGCAGATTGAAATTTCCAACCTCAACTTCACCCACAATGAAGTATGGAACGGCGTAAAAACCACTCAAGGTTTGCACGATTTGTCCATGCGCGTGGCACGTGGCGAGCGTATTGCGCTCATCGGCGAAAGCGGCAGTGGAAAAAGCACCTTGTTAGCATTGTTGCGAGGTTTGTACCCACCAGAAGAAGGCATAGAAGTGGTGTTGGATGGAAAACGATATCATAATTTGAATGTTATCAGCAGTCACGTCACGCTATTCCCGCAGGAGCCGGAGATTTTTGAAAACACACTGGAATACAACATCACGCTGGGCTTGCCTTTTGAAAAAGAAGACATTGAAAAAGTGTGTGAAACGGCTCATTTCACCGATGTAATTGCACAATTACCAAAAGGGTTGGAATCCAATATTCAAGAAAAAGGCGTGAATTTGTCGGGCGGTCAAAAGCAACGATTGGCATTAGCACGAGGCATTCTGGCAGCGCGCGACAGTCACATTGTGTTGTTGGATGAGCCAACCAGCAGCGTAGACCCAAAAACAGAACTCAAAATTTACGAAAAAATATTTCATGAATTTGCAGATAAAGCCATCATTTCGTCGCTCCACCGCTTGCACTTACTCACACATTTTGACTATGTGTATGTGCTTGACAAAGGCTACGTTGTAGATGAAGGTTCGTTTGAATATCTGCGCGAACACAGTCCAATTTTTCAAGAATTGTGGCGGCATCAGGAGGAGAGTATGCGGGTAACGTAGTAACGAAACTTGTTTCGTTGAATAATCAAAGAAGGAAAAATGAAGGAATGAAGAAGCGACTAAGCGTAAAAAACTATGTGTTCTAGGTGTTAAAAATAAAAGTCAAATGCGAATAGATATACTCTCCGCCGTGCCAGAATTGCTCGATAGCCCCTTTCAGCACTCCATCCTCAAGCGAGCGCAAGAGCGCGGTTTACTGGAAATACACGTACACAGCCTTCGCAACTACGGCATTGGCAAACACAAACAACTCGATGACTATCAATTCGGTGGCGGCGCAGGTATGGTGATGCTGGCAGAACCGATTGCCAATTGTATAGACGATTTGAAAGCGCAACGCACGTATGACGAAATTATATTTATGACTCCCGATGGCGTTCTTTTGAATCAACAACTCGTCAATCGCTTGTCGCTAAAAGGGAACTTAATTATCCTAAGTGGACATTATAAAGGCATAGACGAGCGCATTCGACAACATTACATCACACTGGAAATTTCTATCGGAGATTACGTTTTGTCGGGTGGGGAATTACCTGCTGCCGTACTCGTGGACGCGATTGGTCGCTTGATTCCTGGGGTTTTAAATGATGAAACATCGGCACTATTTGATTCTTTTCAAGATAATTTATTGGCACCGCCCGTTTACACGCGTCCCGCAGATTTTCGAGGTTTAAAAGTACCCGACATTCTCACCTCCGGCAATTTTTCAAAAATAGAAGACTGGCGCGATGAGCAAGCACTGAAACGAACGCAAGAGCGACGACCGGGTTTGCTGGAAGGGAATGAGTGACAAAGAGACCAGTGACTGCGTGATGAAGAGAATGGATAAAGCGTAACAAAAACACAAAAACACCTTAACACTATAACACAATGGAAATATTTTTTTTGTAACATTGCAATTCAAAGCAAAAGCCAATTTGAACTATGGAATTAATAATGCCGGATTTTGGCAGTGCAGCCGTGTGGATGAGCTTACTGACGCTCACTTTCCTTGAAATTGTACTGGGTATTGACAACATTATCTTCATCTCGATTGCATCCAATAAACTGCCCCCTGCCGAGCGTCCGCGGGCAACCAACGTCGGTCTGATACTGGCGATGGTGATGCGCATTGTATTGCTATTTGGTATCTCGGCGTTGGTGGCGATGGAAAAACCGTGGTTTACCATTGGCGATGAGAACTCTTTTATTCATGGCGGTTTCTCTGGGCAGAGTTTGATTTTATTTGCCGGAGGACTCTTTTTATTGTACAAAAGTACGACAGAAATTCGGCACAAACTTGAAGGAAATCACGAAGATGAGTCACTTGAAAAATCGCGCGGTACCCAAGCTACTTTGACCAATGTCATTGTACAAATTACCATCATCAATATCGTGTTTTCGTTTGATTCTATTCTCACCGCAGTCGGGATGACCAATGGTGTGAATGGAGCACTGGTCATTATGATAGTGGCAGTCGTTGTCTCTGTGTTGATTATGATGTTGTTTGCGGTGCCGGTGGGCAATTTTGTAAACAAACATCCTACTATTCAAATGTTGGGGTTGGCATTTTTGATACTCATCGGCTTTATGCTCATTGCAGAATCGGCGCATTTGGCGCATTTCGTCATTGGAGGTGAAGAAGTAGGCGTTGTTCCTAAAGGTTATTTATATTTCGCCATTGCTTTCTCCTTATTAGTAGAATTTCTCAATATGCGTCTGCGCAAAAATTATAAACCGGTGCAGTTGCACGGCTATAATAAAGAGGCAGAAGCGGAGGGTATTTTGGAAAAGTAGGCAGTGTGCAGTAGGCAGTGAGCGGCGAGTCCACGTCACACACTGCCTACTGTTTACTGCAAACTGCTTACTATCGCAATACTCGCACTGCCTGCCCTACTACACTTGGTCCTGCTTGAATTCTATAAAAATATTGCCCGGAAGCCATGATGCCCGTCGGCGCAAAAGTCACTTGATGCGGTCCCGATAATTCATACGCATTCACCAGTGTAGCAATGGATTGTCCCAACACATTAAAAATTTCCAACTTCACCATTGCAGATTCTGGTAGCGTGTAATGAATTTCAAGCTGCCGAGCCGAAATATATCGCGCTTCGTGTTTGATAGTTGGTGCTGCCACGCCTCTCACCGCCGTCGTGCCCATGCAAGTCAAGCCCAAATTTAATCGGGTAAAATTCTTTCCTAACACACCATCCACCGTAGCCGAAGGAACGCAAAGCCAGTTTTCTAAAACGGTAGCATAAATAGAACGGAAGTCCGTTTTGAATTTTAAGTTGCCATTCGAATCCAAATCTTGTAAATTCGGTGCCGTTCCAACAAAGCCATTGCCATTCAAACCCTCGCCAAAAAGTAGGAGTGGAGCGGCTGCGCCGTGGTCTGTACCCGCCGAGGCATTCTGTTCGGGTCGCCGCCCAAATTCTGAAATACTCATGGTCAGCACTTCTTTATCTTTATTTGCGAAAGCTAAATCTTTGTAAAATGCGCTCACCGAATCCGCCACTTCTTTCAATAAAGCCGGTTGTAAATTATTCTGTCCGGCGTGGGTATCAAAGCCATCGAGCGTGACCATGTAGAATTTTGTACCCAAATTCCCTTTAATCAATCGCGCCACGAGTGCCAACTGCTTACCCAAATCGCCAATCGGATAATCTATCTGATTTTTGCCAGTATCATAGGAATTTTTTATCACGCCTGCGTACACAAACGTGCTGTTTGCCACGGCACGCATATAGCCGAGTTGCTCGCCGTACAAGCAATCTGGCAAATTCGCTAAGTCGTATAACTGTCCATTTTGTGCAATTTCGTACAACTCATTTGGGTCATTCACCGACACGGAGATATTCACATTATTTGTATCTGTAAATGCCAAATTACCTACCCCACCAATCTGAATCGCAGGTGGCACGGTCGGCGGATTCATCAGAAAATCAGGATATTCCGTTTGTAAAAAACGTCCCAGCCAGCCCGAGTCATCAATTACCGCCGTATCGCTCGCTGATGCCCAAATATCCGAAGACCGAAAATGCGACAAACTTTGGTCAGGATAACCCACGCTGTGTACCACTTTCATATTGCCTTCCTGCCACATGGGCTGCGCCGCCGACATCGTTTTTGGAATGCCGAAAGCTGTATTCAAATTTAAAATCTCACTCTGCGGAATGCGAATATTAGGTCGAAAGGCTTGATACGTCCCATAATCCGACAATGGAATAATCATATTCAAGCCATCGTTGCCACCTTTGAGTCGAATTAAAACCAAAATCCGGTCAGATTCACCCTCATTCAACGCCATTGCCAACGGAGAATTCAATAAAGCCGTGACCGGCAAACTTCCCAGCAGTATAGACCCACCACTTGTAATGCCCAGCGATTGCAGAAAACTGCGACGGCTCCACTGCCGATGGTCGCGCTCATGTGCCTCGCCGTGCTCCAGTGCACTCCCGATTCGATTCGTTTTAGAAATTTTATTCGGATTAGCCATTGTTTTTAATTTAAAAGGTTGACGTTAAAAAATCACCCATCACCCTATCACCTCCTCACCCGCTTTACAAAAGCTGAAATTCCGGTTTCCGAATCAAATGATCCATCAATAATGCGGTCTGTCCGGCTGCGGTTTCCCAGTTCAAATTCCAACTGCCGTCTCTGAAATAATGGTCTGGAATTTCTCCTTTGAAGCTGATGAATGCGCGGTCGTACTCTTCCTGCGTTTGCAAACCGCTGGGTAAGAAGTGATTAACTAATGTTTCGGTCACAAATTCGCCGTCGTTGGAGTCACCGCTTAGTTGCTTTGCGAGGGCGACATATTGGGTCGGATATTTTTCATATAGCGAAAAAATCACCAAACGCAATGCCTGCCAGCGTCCCGTGAGCGTGTTGCTATTGACCCAAGTGCGATTGCCCTGCCAGCCTGCCACATCCACGGGATTGAACAAACTCTGCCCTAATTCTGAAGCCAAATATATCAAGCCATTGAGTGCCTCTTCATCCCAAGTGATGTCAAAACCCCCTTCGCGTATGAATGTCAATTGATATTCTATCGGATTTTTTACCAATACGCCAATATTACCAGCATCAAAAAAGTGTTCACTTTTAAATAAAGTACGCAGCACAGGCGCGATTTCAAAATTATTATTCCTAAAAATAACTGCTAATTGCTTCACAATGTCCTCATCTACTTGCGGACTCACGAAGTTCCGATAGATTTTCTGGCAGATATACTCTGAAATTTGTACCCTGCGCTCCGTAAAAAGCAAGTCATGCAAAGTATCGTACGTCCAATTATCTGTTTTTCCAAAAATCGTTTTCGCGCCATTGTCAAAAAGTGCGGGTACAAAATTGATTTTGCCGCAGTATTGATTATTTTCCAAACTGTTGAAGCCAGTCAGTGCGCGCGCTGTCTCCACAATGTCTGCTTGCGTGTAGCCATTATCGCGCCCCAGCGTGAAGAGTTCGTATAATTCTCGGGCGTAATTTTCATTGGGCTGGAAACGCGTATTTTGTACGCCATTTAAGAAAGCCAGCATTGCCGGAGTCTTGCCAATTTCTTTTACAAAAGTTTTAAAATTCCCAAAAGCGTACTGTTGCAACAGCTTGTGGTACTGGTACATATAGGAAGGGCAACCGTAAACCTCCAGCCGCGTCACGAAATGATTATGCCAAAATAATGCCCACTTTTCCCGCACGCCATGATTCACCATATCCAAAAACCACCGCCGCATCCAACCATAAATTTGTTCTACCGCTACTTCTCGCACGGTATAGCGCGTTACATCCCAATAAGCCCACTCCGGCTCTGGCGGTAATGGCAGCGCAACTGCTTGATTAATAAGCGAATCCACCAAGGCGGAAGGCGTTTGTGTCAGTGCAGCCGTCACTTCATCCGGAGTTGCCCCAAAACTCAAGCGTCGGTACAAGTGCTGCACGCGACGCTTGTCCCACGGCGCACTCGCATTCGGTACGTATGGGGCGAGCGTGCCCGTTACACAATCAATAAAATTCATAAGCAAGCGGATTTTTGGAAAAGTAGAAATCGAAATTTCAAGAAGTGTCAGGTTTTCGAAAACCTGACACTTCTTGAAATCCTTCAACAACTCTTATAAGACGAGTAAGTATATTTTTTGTTACAGATTTAGAAAAAAGATTGGAAAAAATAGGCCCATAGAGCTGACTTCCCGTCAAAAAAACACTTACCTTTCCGATTCGTACAGCCCTAAAAAAGAGTAAGTCGCATCACACTACTGCGATACGACTCACTATCAACAAATTTATAATCCCATGAACATATACTAATTGAGGAAACCAGCAGTTAAGCCGGTTATATCTTGATTCAGGTTCTTTCAAAAAAGTGATTGGATTTTTTACTCGCCGCCTCGAAATTTGCGGGTAGTAAGTCAGGCTTTTATCCCTAAATCCTGACTTACTATCAGCGCAACTAATATCCCATTGTATTTATCCAATTTTTGTCGCCGGTTCTTTTACCAGCTCATTTCGTTTGACAATACAAATATGCGACACCTTACGCCTACAAACAAGGACAAAAAAAGCCTTTTGTGAAAAATATTTTAAGCTATAAATATCCGAAAGCACCACAAAACAATAGCATAATTGTGTTGTGAAAGATGAATTTGTGAAAATTTGCCAAATTTGAACCCATGTTTTTCGCAAAAATATTTTCAAAAAAGATGAAAAAAACTTCTTTTGGGGGTTGACATTTCAAATTTGCCCCTTTTTTTAACTAAAAACAGAGACGTGACCCGTTTTCGAAAACGGGTCACGTCTCTGTTTTTGTCGCCAACTTACTTAAATGGATTGCTAAAAGCCGGATTTTTTACAAAACTGGTATCGGTGAGCGTTTTCAGAAAAGCGATTACATCCTGTTTATTTTGTTCCGTGAGCAGGAAAGCGGCAATATTGGCATTTTCATTGGCAATGTTGTGACCGCCTTTGCTATAATTTTCCAACACCTCTTCCAACGTCTTGAAACGCCCGTCGTGCATATAAGGTGCTGTGAGTTCAATGTTACGCAGCGTCGGCACTCTGAATTTTCCATTGTCAAATTGATTTTTTGTAAAAGTACCGCGTCCTAAATCCTTGAAACTTTGCAGGTTCGCCACACTATCCAAGCCATTGTTATGAAAATTATTATCGGTATAAAGCGGGTCAAAATGACAATGCGAGCAACCCGGATGCAGCACATCGCCCGGCTCGAAAAAAAATAAGCGACGACCGCGCTCTTCGTCATCTTCTAAAAAACCTTCATTAAGCCACACAATTCGGTCAAAACGGGAATTACCACTTACCAACGTCCGCTCAAATTGCGCCAGCGCCTTTACCACTAAATCTTTCGTCAAATTTACTTTTCGTTCAATCCCAAATGCCTGCCGAAACAAAGTCGGATACTCTGTGTGTTTTTGTAATTTTTTTTCAATATTGTCCCACGTTTCATTCAATTCTAAATGGTCTTCCACTGGCACGAATGCTTGTTCTTCCAACGAAGCCACTCGTCCATCCCAAAAAAAGCCGTTTGGATTAAATGCTAAATTCGCTAACGACATCGAACTGCGATTGCCTGGCAAACCTCGTACGCCCAAACTCGTCGCCCCGCCGTCCGTGAATGCTTTTTGCTGGTCGTGGCAAGTCGCGCACGACATCTTGCCATTTAAAGACAAAATTGGGTCGTAAAACAAACGTCGTCCCAGTGCTACGCCCTCCACCGTCAGCGCATTATCCGCTGGGATGATGGGGGAAGGGAGCCATTTTGGTACGTCAAGCTTATAAGCCGTTGGGTTATAATCGGCGGTGATTTTATCGTCAATGGGGCAATTTTCGCACTCGTCTCCGCTGGGTTCTTGGTTGCCACAGGCAGCGATAAGCATCAAAATTGCCACACTGAAAAGCAGCAAACTTCTAACCTTCATAGATTTACAAATTAATTTGCTTTCTTTGAATCTTCTCGTAAATGATACAATTCGTCTGTTGATAAACCCTGAGAAAAACCTTTTGATAGTAGGGCTTCTCTCAATTCTTTATCTCCTGTCCACAATCGGCTATTTAAAAATCCAGATAAAGCTACAAAAGCAATATCATCCATATCTACTTCTCTTACGTATGGAAGTGCGTTGTGCCAGTATTCATAAGGAATTTGCTCTTCTGCTAAAAAATGTAGAACGCCAAAAATTTGAAATTTTGATTCCTCGAGTTGCATAGGCG
Organism: uncultured Saprospiraceae bacterium; assembly: GCA_964549655.1. Lineage (GTDB taxonomy): Bacteria > Bacteroidota > Bacteroidia > Chitinophagales > Saprospiraceae > JADJNW01. Next base: position 8,242 of record CAZJXN010000046.1, on the reverse strand, counting down.
TTAATTTAGAAATCCTCAACAGTTTATCCCAATGCTTTTCAATCTCTAAACGCAGGAAGTTTGGACTATAAAATGTAAAAAAAGTAGCTGAATTGAGAAGCAAATCGCCAATTTTGCCATTTGAATTTAAAATAGCACTAAAAACCAAATTCGTATCCACTACTATTTTCATGATTTCAGAAAACGGTCTTTATTGTCTTGCCACCAATTTCGATTTACCTCCTTTGCAAGTGCATCTACTTGTTCCTGTGTTGCCTGACTTTCCGCAGTCACTTCCTTGTAAATCAGATAATTTAATAAGCGCTGCAATTCTTCAATGTCAATAACCGGAGGAATTCGTATGATAATCTCACTATCTGTTCTTTCAATGGTCATAGCAGTGATTTTTTAATAAAAATACAAAAAATTCACGGATTTCGTTCCTTTGTTGCAATGGCAGTCGTATCCGTCAACGTATTCAAAAATGCAATCAAATCGGCTCGGTCTTGCTTGATAAAATTCAACTTTCGTACATTCGGACTCGCATTTTCTGCCGGATGGCCGCCGGATTCATAATGTTTCAAGACTTCTTCCAACGTTCTGAAACGCCCGTCGTGCATATATGGTGCGGTGAGCGCGATGTTGCGTAGAGTTGGTACTTTAAATTTGCCATTGTCAAAACGATTGCCGGTGATGTCGCCTTTTCCATTGTCCAAAAAAATCAAATTATCTCCTTTTTGAATGCCATTATTTTGAAATTCTAAGGTTGTAAACAAAGGGTCTACGTGGCAATGTCCACATTCTGAGTGCGGCAACTTTTCCGAAGTGTCAAAGAAAATTTCATAACCACGCTGCTCGGCTGCTGTGTAACGTGCTTCGCTGCGTTGTACTTGGTCAAATTTTGCGTTTTTACTGATTAACGTTCGTTCAAACTGCGCGATTGCCTTTGCAATTAACGCTTTGGTAATCTGTGTTTTAGTGGAAATACCAAATGCTTTTCTAAATAAAATCGGATAATCGGGATGTTGTTGCAAATTATCTTCCATTCGTTCCAACGTATTTCCCATTTCCAATGAATCTTGAATCGGATGCAGGGTTTGTTCTTCCAAAGTCATCGCCCGACCATCCCAAAACAAGCCTTTGTAATGATAGCCGATATTAACCAGCGAAGGCGAACTGCGTTTCCCTTTGCGAATGCGAACGCCGATTGCCAGTGCCTTTCCATCCGAAAAAGCCCACTCCGGCTGATGACAAGTCGCGCAGGAAAACGTGCTATCGAGCGATAAAATCGGGTCGAAAAAAAGTCGTCGTCCGAGTTCGATGCCTTCCGCCGTCATTGGATTGTCAGGTGGAATGGACATTTTGGGGAGGCGTTCGAGTTCGACCAGGGTGATAGATGTGGGTTGGTAGGGGATTTGGGTAAGGGAATTGACTGAATTGCGGCTGCAATTCGATAAAATTATCAGCACACCACTAATGAATCCAATTCTTATTAACCATTTCATCATGATTGACCTTGCATGAGATTAGATTTAATAAATCTTCGAGATTTAGCAAATCTGTGAGAATACTATTTCAGCACAATCGCGTTCGCCAGATTATCGCTGATAAACGTCGCTATTTCTGGTTTGGTGGTGTGGTCAATGGTCACTTTTCGGAAGTCGAGGAAGTCTGATTCGCTCTTTACCAGCACTTTGCGGAGGTCTACTTCAAAATTCAAGCGAGTGGTTTCACCGGCTTTTACGGTGAAGGTTTTATTGAACTCTTTATTGCGATACAATTGATTCGCTCCGGCGTGAAACGTGAGTTTATCATTAAAAACCCCATCGCCATCCACATCGGCATTGCCTTCTATTTTGGTGAAAACGTAACCCAGTGCGGCTGACCAATAGTTATCGCTCAAAGGGCTGCCGGGCGCATACCCACCTGGATTGGTTTTGTTTAAATTTTCGGAAACGCCAACGCCAAAGTTAATGCCAGTATAATCTTCTGTTGGTACATTTTTGATTTGAATGGTAATGCCTTGCTGTGCCGCCGCATCTGATTGAACATCCTCAAAATCAACGACTTCTATATCTGAAACTTTTACATTATTTGATAATAGAATATTGGATACATAAAACCGAAATAATTGCAATTTTACTTTCATACCTGCTTCGTAGGGGTACTCGCGGGCATACATCACGAGTGGGTCTGCGCCGAAAGTGCCTTTGAAGTTGAGTTCGAGTGTGCCGGTTGCTTGGGGTTGTACGTCGTCGTCTTGGCAGTCGGTGGCGAGAAGGGCGAAGGCAAAGAGGAGAAGGAATGTTGTTTTTTTCATGGTACTTGTTTTTGCAAGCTGAAAGTTGGACATTTTTTGCTTTTTATTTGCACCTATTTGCAATCTGTACGTTTATTTTGCAACCTAAAGGTTGTGGGACGAGTTCAGCGTAAACGCTGTGCTACTGTAATTCAACCCTTGTAACGGTCAGCGAGTTGCGCAGATTGCCGCTTATTTTTGTCGCCAGCATTGCAGGTGGGTCGGTTTTCAGGTTTATGCCTTTGAACCATTCGAGGTAGTTGATTCGGAGGGTGATTCTTACATTGAAGCCTTCCAAAATATTGATGCCACCCAGAAATGGAAGTTCGACTTGTACCGAGTCAGGTTGAAAAATACGAATGGTTCTAAAAGTGGTGTCGGTCTTCGTCGGATTATTAAATAATTGCAAGCGATTAAAAAGAAAACCAGAATCCGCGCTGATATACATTGCCGTATTTTCTAATGGATGATTGACAACTGAATCGGGCAGCGAAGTGGGGATAACTTGATTTAAAATTTGATTCAAACCAATATTGAAGCGCACTTTCATGAAATCGCCGCTTGTAATAAACGTTCCCATTTCCAGGGCGGTAAAATCATTTCGATTGACTAACCCCACATTATTACTAATTTTCACAGCTTGTGCAGCACTGCCCGGCGGCTGGATATTTACATTCAAACTATCTGTTGGGTACACTTCTGTACCGTTTGCCCGCACCAATCGGGCGTTAGAAACGTAAAATTGAATGTCTTTGACGCGAAATTCATTATCAAAATCATCTTTGTAAATGGTATCAGTATAGGTGAGATTTGCAGCGTTATCTTTCAATAATTTATGTTCAAAAACCAATTTTAATTGCGGAAACGTGCAGCAGTTGTCGCATTCGCGGTCGGCATCTATCCCAAAATTGGTGGCGCGCGAGTCGAGGCAGCCTTCGCGGTTTTCGTAACAAGAGGATAGGAGGAGGATAGGAAGATAGGTAAATAGGAGGATAGGAAGATGGGAGGATAGGAGGATGATAAAGCGAAAACGTTTGTTACGCTCCCATCCTCCCATCTTCCTATCCTCCATTTCGTTGTTGTTTTTCATAATCCTTCATAATTTTCTTCACGAGTTGCTTCACTTGCGAGGAAAATTCTTTGTTCAAAATCCAGTTATAATATTGCTTATCTTTCGACAAGACTTCGACGACCGATTGATTGACATATTTACCAAAATTGAATACGATTTCGCCCGTTGGGTCATAGCGCAACTTTTGCGTGGCATCTAAAAAACGCTGGTCATTCGTGAATTCATGCAGTTCGGCTACACTTTTTTTAATGGGCGCTTTTTGGACAATGCCTTCCTCGTCTTTATAATCAACGCCTTTGTATCGTTCTAATTGTCCTTCAAACACGTCAATCGTGGCGCGTACATCAGCCAGCGCGTCATGCGCGTCCTCCATATCTTTATCGCAATAATATTTCAAAGCAGCTTTCAAAGTACGCGGTTCCATTTTATAAAAAATGCGCTGCACGTCAATCATGCGGCGCTTCGAGATGTCAAATTCCAACCCAACGCGGTCAAATTCTTCCATCAGCATCGGTATATCAAAGCGGTTGGAATTATAACCAGCGATATCTGCATTGCCAATAAAGTCATATATTTTCTGCGCAACTTGTTGAAATACAGGCTTTTTCGCAACATCTTTTGCTTGAATACCATGTACGAGCATCGCTTCCAAAGAAATGGGAATGCCTGGATTGATGGTGAGGTACAATTCCTCCGGCGGCTTTCCATTGGCGAGGTATTTTATAATGGCAATCTGGACGATGCGGTCGCGCACCACGTTCAAGCCGGTGGCTTCGAGGTCCATAAAGCATAAATCACGGTCGAGGGTTAAATCCATTATAATTGTATTCAGGTGTTAATGTGTTTGTATGTTAAGGTCGCTTATTATTTAATCAATCGTCTTGTTAAGTGCTTTTCACGCATCATCCAATCACCGTATCACCCCTCATCCTCCATTGCGCATCCACCGAATACCAGCCTGCGCCGGAAAACAACAAAGCGACATAGGCAAAAAGATAGAGTAGCGACATTTCTCTATCGCCGAAAGGATTGCCGGCATTGGCATAAAATGCAGCTACTAACATCGTGATAATCAATGGAATCGTTGCTAATTTTGTAAAAGCACCTAATATCAATAAAAACGTACAAACGACTTCTGCAAACACAGCCAGTGCCAGTGAAGTCGGTGTACCTAAGCCCAAAAAATTCATAAATTGAATTTCTCCGCCGCCCAAAAGCTGCATCAATTTCGGATAGCCATGCGAATAAAGCATAATGCCACCAAAAGCGAGGCGTAGGACTAATAAAGCGAGGTCGTTTGATTTTGAAATAGGCGTCATAAGATGATGTGATTTGTAAATTGTGATTAGTAAGAAGTGATTGGTGATCATAGACAAATCTCAAATCACCAATCACTGAATTTAAGCTGCCAAAATTAAGCATTTCGGATTAAATAAATGTGGCACATTTTTGAAATGCGCCACATTTAGTGCAACAAACTTTTATACACTGCCAGCATCTCTCGTACCGAGCGTTCTACTGTAAAGTTTTTAGTGATGAAATGTTGACCGGCTTTGCCGAGTTGAGTTCGTTTTGCTGCATTTTTATCCAATTCTAAAATCCCATTGGCTAAAGCAGTTGCATTACGGGGTGGCACTATGAGCGCAGTTTCGCCGTTCACGCCCATGCCGCGTGTACCCGGAATATCCGTAAAAATACTCGGCTGACCCAGAAATAATGCTTCCAAAACGGCTTTTGGCGTGGCTTCTCCAAAAATAGAGGCAGAAACGGCTGCGTCACAGGCTTTTACAATTTCCAATGCATTCTTCCGAAATCCGGCGAAGATGACTTTTTCTTTACTTAAATTATTTTTTAGAATCTGTAAATGTTGTTTTGAATCTAAACCTTTTCCAATTAGCAACAAATAAATCGGCGCGTCCGCTGGCAACGTCGTCATTGCTTCCAACAAATAATTAATCCCTTTCATGCGTCGCGCATTTGCTACGCAACTGATTTTGAACGCATTAGGTGGAAAATTAAATTCGATTAAATCACCCGTTTTTACATCCGCGTACCAAGCCGCATCGTGTCCTTTATTCACTGTAACTGCTACGCCGGGCTTGCGAAATAGTAAATTTTTATCAAATATTTCTTTTACAGAATCAGCCAGACAAGTGATTTTATCTACTCTTGGGTTTAAATGCGTGAGATAATTCGTAGGGTCCCACCAGTGAATGTTGCCAGTGTAGCCTCGATACGTGACGACTTTGACTGGTAAATTCCAAGCTGCGCGAATGCCATTGATAATGGCTTTGTTATTGAATAAATGTATAATATTATATTTGCTTTCTATTAAAATTTTACGAATAAATTGAACCGCTTCCTTATCAAACTTCTTTTTTGGATGAAAATCAATTACTTTAATACCTGCTTCGCGGAAGCGTTGGGCGTATTCGGAATTACCTTGGGTCATAATTTCTACGTCCACTTCGCCCGTTTTTTGCAAACCAATTAATAATTCTCCTTCGGGTCGAACGGCGTTGAAAACATCATCGTAGGAGCTGATAATCAATACTTTAATCACTTACTTAGACTTTAGATATTAGACGATTTATCTCCCGCAGATTTCGCAGATACCGCAGATTTTTTACTTATCACTTGGTCATTTTCACGCAAAGACGCAAAGTTTTCTCTCCCTACTTAGTTGTTGAGTGCCTTCGTCACGCATCACCCTATCACCCATTTTTTCATCATTCTTTTATTAACCGCGCCACATATCCCCCGCCTGGCGCCAATCGAATCGTCAAATTATCACTCGCTGTCACAGTTCGTTCTCGAATAAAATAATCAGCAGGGTATCGGTCAGCGTTGATGCCATCAGCACAAATGGTTGCTTTATAATTTCCAGCAGGTAAAAAATCTAAGGAAATACTTGTATCATAAGTAGTCCAGTCGTTCATGGCAGCGAGATACCAATCGTTTCCGTTGCGGCGTGCCATTACAATATAATTTGAAAACTGGGCTTTTAGAATCTTCGTTTCGTCCCAAACGGTGGGTAGACTTCCTAATAATTCCATAAAATCTGGTTCTTTAAAACCCGTGCTTGGATTGCCGCTAAACATTTGCAAGGGACTTTCGTACACCACAAACATCGCCAACTGGTGCGTGCGCGTGCCTTGCGTCATTACTTTTTCACCGATGGAACGGAACGTTTTGGCAGTCGCATTATCTAAAATACCCGGCTCGTAATCCATCGGTCCGCTGAGCTGTCGAATAAAAGGCAATAATAAATCATGTTCTGGTGTAACTAAATCACTCCAAATATTAAATTCAGAACCCAATGCTGCTTCCCGTGTAATGAGGTGCGGATAGGTGCGCTGTAAACCCGCCGGTTTGTAAGCTCCATGAAACATAACCATAATCTTATATTTAGCGGTTGCCTCGGCGATTCGTTCATAAAAATTCACCATGTACTGATCGTCGCGATCCATGAAGTCCGTCATGATACATTTTACACCCCATTTTTGAAATTGCTGCATGGCGGCATCCAATTGGCGGTCGAGTGTCATGGAAAGTGTCCATAATGTAAGATTCACGCCTTTTTCTTTTGCATAATTTGCAATGGAATCCATATTCATACCCGGCGCGATTTTAAATAAATCTTTCACATCACTCCAACCAGCGTCGAGCATTACATATTCTAACCCAAAACGACTTGCAAAATCAATGTAATATTTATACGTTTCTGTATTAATACCTGATTTAAACGGCACATTGTAAATATTGCTACCAATAATCCATTCCTCCGTGCTGGTGCCGGGTTCAATCCAATTTGTTTCTTTCAAGCGATTGGGCGTAGCGAGGCGATAGACCAAATCATTCATCAATAAATCAGCATCCGTTGGAGCGATAGCGATGACGCGCCACGGGAAGACGCGTGTTCCTTTACTTTTGGCAATATAATTTTCGCGGTCGGTGACAATTTGTTGTGGAAATTCCCCTTCCGTCACCATGATATTTTTAGGATAAGGTGCAAAAATACCTTTTAAACTGTTGTTATCATCCGCTTGCAAAAACATTCCAGCATAATCTAATAAGTCGGATTCTGTAATAATAATTTTTGGCGCATTATTAGCATATAATAAAGTGGGTGTAAATATTAATACTTCTTTGGACATTGTATCCAGTCGTGCCTGCGTGTAGGGCGATTCAAAACTGGTGTGAAAAACATCAGCATCGCTGCGTTTATTTACCGGCGTATAGTAAATGGTTTGTGGTTGGTTAAAATGAAAAAGTGCATTTTCATTCAGAATAGTAATGCTGTCTTTAAAATTTGTTACAAACCGATACGCCACACCATCATTATACGCTCTGAAAATCAGGCTATAATTGCCTTTACATTGCAATATAATTTCATTAAAAACATCGGGAATGCGACCGCGCTTTTCTTTTACAACTGGGATAATCGTGTCTTGCACCGAACGCCGAGTCGCTTTCGTCACTTGCACTTTATTACCTAAAACCAGTCCATTTTGTAATTGAATTGCTGCCCGACAACTATCTAACAAGGCTTGCCCGCGATACGCCACGCGATAGCTCAATTGCGTACCTGCGCCGATTTGTAATTCGATATTTTTATCTGGCGATTGTAATATAAAGGTTTCTTGCCCACAGGCAGCGACGAGCGCGAAAACGCTCCATAAGGTCAGGTAGAATTTACGCATCAGATTGTTTGATTTGGCTATAAAAGTACGGAGAGAATTGCAGCGGTGCAATAAAATATTGGATGATCACATAGAGGCAGTATTTTTTTAGAAAAGAATAGCATTTTAATTCAACCAAATGCAGTTGGTTGACGTTTTATCATAAAAAATTTAAATAGCCGATAACCTCCCACCTCGAAAAAGATTTAA
>CAZJXN010000045.1:28354-34711 GCA_964549655.1 uncultured Saprospiraceae bacterium | reverse complement strand
TAACTTTGCAAACTCTGTGGTTATAAAATTGTAATAAGCGCGTTCTAAAAAAAATATTACATCTCATCATCAATCAATTTACCATCTATCTTGCGCGTTTTATTTTGACGCAGTATGTAATAAGCCACCACGCCCAACGCCGTCAATCCCAATCCTGCCCACGCCTGTTCCGGTCTTTCTATCAAAGTATTAATTACAAAAGCCGCCGAAATAAATACAAAAATGAATGGAATAACGGGATAACCCCATGTTTTATAAGGACGATGTAAATCTTTACGCTTAGCGCGAAAGACAAAAATCGCCGCTCCTGCCAGGGTCATAAAAGCAATATCCATAAAAGTAACGTAGGTAATCAAATTACTAAATGTACCCCAAAACAATAATAACAAAATTGCCCACACGGCTTGCGCCACCATCGCATACACCGGCGTACGGAAGCGCGGATGCACGTAAGCTAATTGTTTAAAAAAGATGCCATCTCTCGCCATTGCAAAGTAAATACGCGGCGCACTCATGGTGTAAATCCCGATGGTACCAAACACGGAAATCGCAATCGCAATCGCCACAAATTTTCCTCCAAAGGAAAAAACCGAGCCAACTGCCGTCCCCGCCAGCGTATTCGTATCAATAATTTCCGGTAAGGTGAGTAATAACATATACGACAAATTCATTAACAGATAAACCGCCGTTACAATCAACGTCCCAAACATCATCGCCCGTGGCACGGTTCGTTGCGCATTTATCGCTTCTCCTGCCAGGTATGACGCATGATGCCAACCACCAAATGACCACAGTACCCCAATCAAACCCACCAGCAGGGCACTCGTCAAATTCACTGGCACATTTTCCATTAACGAGAATTGTAAATCTACTTTCACCGGATTGTAATAAACAATTCCAATTATGATAATGCAAAGAATAGCTAATAATTTCAACCCCGTAAAAATATTAATCAACCACTGACTCACACTCACGCCAATGATATTGATACCCGTCAAACCAGCAATCACGCCAATTGCCAACAATAATTTCCCATTCGCGCCCAGCGGAATAAAATAGGTCATGTACTCTGCCAATGCAATGCCCAACGCCGCTAACGCCCCCGTATTTATCACCAACAAAATCACCCAGCCATACAAAAATCCCGCCAAGTCGCCATACGCTTCTTTCAAAAAAACATATACGCCACCGGCTTTCGTAAACATCCCACCCAACTCCGCCAGCGTCAACGCCCCCGTAAACGCAATCACGCCACCAATCGCCCACAACAGCAACACAAACCCTTGATGCGGCACTGCCTCCACAACCCCACTCGGCGAAATGAAAATACCGGAACCAATACTGGAACCTACCGCCACCATCGTCAAGCCGTACAACGTCAGTTTTTTGTTTAATTCACTCATAAAGTTTAATTTGCTAATTTGCTAATATGCTGATAATCGGCTCTGCATACCATTCGTGCTGCGCGGTATTAGCACATCAGCAAATTGGCACATCAAAATATCAATTTTACCATCGGATACACAATCCCCACGATCAGCGCAATCGCTATCAAATTCAACCAAAACCCGATGCGTATCATCTGCCCGATTTTCACATGACCACTTGCAAACACAATCGCATTCGGCGGCGTAGACATCGGCAGCATGAAACCCGCACTCGCCGCCAGCGTCACCGGAATGCACACTTCAAACGGACTCATGCCCATGCCCTGCGCCATCGCGCCCACCACCGGCAGAAAAACCGTGACTTGCGCCACATTCGACATAATTTCGGTCAAAAACACTGACACCGCCACCAAACCTGCCACCACCAGCCACTCATTATTCTCTATCCCAGCAAATTGGTCGCCAATCAGTTTGATAATCCCCGTGCTACTCAGCGCATCCGCCAGACTCAAGCCCCCGCCAAACAGCAACAAAATTCCCCAAGCCAACTTCGAGGTATCGCGCCATTCCAGCACCATTTCCCCTTTTTTAAAATCAATCGGCATCAGAAATAACGCCACCGCCGCCATTATCGCAATCCCTTCATCACTCAAGCGCAAACCCGGAATCACCTGATTAATTAAACTCTGAAAAATCCACAACACCGCCGCCGCCACAAACACGACCAGCGTCCGCTTCTCTCCGGCAGTCATCGCTCCCAGTTTTTCCACTTCCTTTTGAATCAACTCCTCCGCCCCTTCAAAATCGCCTAACCGATTCGGATAAAAAACCCGCACCACCAAAAAATAAGTGATAAACATAAACAGCAGCGCAAACGGAAATGCCACCATCAACCAGCTCGCAAAACTCACCTCATAATTAAAAGTCTCCAACAAATAGCCCTTCGCCACCACATTCGGCGGCGTGCCAATCACCGTCGCCATCCCGCCAATGCTCGACGCATACGTAATCGCGAGCAGGATGCCCAGCGCAAAATGGGGCACATTCGCACGCTCCGGCACGGCAGCATTCGTTTTCGTCAGCAAATCAATTACCGACACCGCAATCGGCAGCATCATCACTGTCGTCGCCGTATTGCTTATCCACATACTGATGAAAAAAGTTGAAAGGAAAAAACCGAAGATAATCCCGTTGGCATTTGTCCCCACGCGTCGCACGATATTGAGCGCAATCCGCCGATGCAAATTCCACTTCTCCATCGCCAGCGCAATCACAAAACCGCCAAAAAACAAGTACACCACCGGATTCGAGTAGGGCGCAGCCGCCGTTTTCAAGTCACTCACGCCCAGCATCGGCAACAAAATCAAAGGCAACAACGCCGTCACAGGCAGCGCCACTGCCTCCGTCACCCACCAGCTTATCATCCACGCCCCCATCGCAATCACGCGCCACGCCTCTAGTTTCAGCCCAGCCGGAGTCGGCATCAACAGTAAAATCAAAAACAAAGCCGGACCGAGGAAGAGTCCGATTCTTTTTTCAATCGCCATGTTCGTTTTAGGTGTCTTCCGATTTGCTAAATCTCAAAGATTTAGTAAATCTATATTCAAAAAGTCTTAGGTAAAAATAATTTGGGCGCATCCCCGCCGCCTGCCGAGATGTGGCGCATTTTGGAAGTGTGCCGTATCTAAAGGCAGGCGGCGGGGTCGGGCTATCCGCTCTCATGCCACGCCAACGCACCAAACCAATCCCACAGTGGCATACCGCTCCTATCCCTTGCGCACACCGCGTTTCCAAAAAAAGCAACGTAAAAATCATTTCTAAAACTATTCCTCAACTGCCGACCCTGTCCGAACTATGATTCGTAGGATTGTAGGATTCTCCCGATTCCAAGCACACTGCGTTCTTTGCGGAAAACTTTGCGCCCTCTGCGGTTAAAAAAATGCTGTAAGAGCTCCAAAAACGTAAAAAATCATGCTAATAAGCGAAAAAATCCGCGAAAATCCGCCCAATCCGCGTCATCCGCGTTCCTATTATGGTAGAAGAGCAAGTAACACGCGAACGCCCTACAATAAACCTATCACCACATCACCCTATCACCCCTTACTTAGAAGTCGTCAATTGTGCCTCCCCTTTCTTCAATCGCACCTTCTTCACCACCCACTCCCCTACTTCTCTGCCTTGTTTCGAGCCATTTTCAATCGCCGGACGAAAATGAATGCCACCATACAGCCTACTAATCCCAGCTTCTTCCGCCGCTGCGAAAAACGATGGAAATTGTCGCGCTGGCAATCCAAAAACTTCTTCCGTATCATCTGTAAATGCAAAATTATCTCCAAAAATAGAAGTCAACACCGTCGCCGAGGCAGCCGAAATCACACTATGCCCACTGGGATATTCCGGGAAAGGCGGCGTTTGCAAAAGCGGTCGCCAATCGGGGTCAATGTGTTCATTGATAACCGTCTCTGGTCGCACGGTTTGACTGCGATATTTCTCATCCCAGCAACTGATAAAACCCTCTACCAGCGCCAGCGACGTGAGCGTGTACGCCTCGACGGTTTTCAAAAAATCTACTTTGGATTGCGTGGCGGCGATGCGCGTGATGTTTATCCAATGTCCGCCGGGCGTGATTTTTTTGGTGGCGTACATGACGTGTCCTGCATGATTGGAAGTAAATGGATTACAATCCCAAAACTTCGCAATTTCCGTGCGTTCTTCTTTCTCTGCTTCTGATACATTCACTGCCTCCTTCACTTCCATTACTTCTTTGTAGAATTGGCTATTTTTATCCAAATTATAAGCAGTCGGACGCGCTGGTTTGAATTGCGAACAAGAATCCATTGCAAAACAGCGAATTTTATTCCAACTCGGCTCTACGGCATCCATGTAATCCGGTGGAGTCGGTCGCCACTTTGAAGGGTCATCCGTAATCGTATATTTTGGAAAAGACCGCGACTGTTTGTAATTATCCTTCGCCGACCATTCCAAAATGTGTTTTGCCACCGCTTGCCCATACGCTGACGAACGCTTCACGACTTCTTCTGGAATACCCAACTGAATCATCTCGCCACACACCTTTTGCCGACATTCTTCTATCTTTTCTTCCGAAAAAATCAGTGCTTTTCCCACTGCCAGCATCGCCTCCACACTCGCCAACGGATAACAATATTCCAATCCTGCCTCCGGCTGTGGCAAAGGTTCCAAACCATTCAATTGTCCTGCCAGACTTTGGTTTTCCGGCAAACTCGGCACCAATGCTTCATATCCAGCTACATTTGCATACGTATAAATCCGACTGGCAATCGGCGGCGAAAAAATATCGTGCATAATCACCTCCGTAATCTCCCGTACCGACTCGTGGTAAAATTCAGGATTAGCAGCCGCTTGTTGATAATCCACTTGCTTTTCTTGCTTGCAAGCCGCCATTAAAAGCAACATTCCAAAAAACAATAACCTCATATTTTTAGACTTTAACGATTAGATTTTAGACCATAGATTTTAAATTTTAGATATATAGGTCTAATATCTAACGTCTAAAATCTAATGTCCAATAAAGAAGTCGAAGCTACTAAAAAAGCTTGGATTGCAAAAAGAAGAATGCGCAAATAGTAGTGGTGGTGACATCGCTTGGAATGCTGCTTCAAAATGGGTATCTTTGAAAAAGTAAAGCGTTATTAAGGAATTACTAAAAGTAATACGCATGAATGAAATCATTTTTATCATAGAAGAAGCACCCGAAGGTGGTTATAGTGCAAAAGCCCTTGGGGAAGCTATCTTTACAGATGGCGATACCTTAAATGAATTAAAAGTCAATGTAAAAGAAGCAGTGCTTTGTCATTTTGAAGAAGAACAAGCGCCGCGCGTAATTCGATTGCATTTTGTAAAAGAGGAATTTATAACGGTATGAAAATACCCAGAGATGTCACGGGTGCTCAATTAGCTTCCAAATTGAAAATATATGGCTATGAAATTACCCGCCAAAAGGGTAGTCACATTCGACTGACGACTTTAGAACCCAGTGAAAATCATCTAACTATTCCAAATCATAATCCGCTCAAAATCGGTACACTGTCTGGGATTTTATCTGAGGTTGCCAATCATCAAAACATTACAAAAGACGAAGTTGTGCAAGTCCTTTTTAGTTAAAATTAAAGTGATGTTATCCCCCTGAGCGATAACATCACTTTTTATGTACTTATTTCTTCGCCGGCAGCGTAAACGTCCAGCCTTGTTGTTGCAAAATGCGTGCGGCATCGTAATAGAAAGTGATTCTTTCTATCTTGCCATCTTTTAATTTAGAAACGAGGTGATACAGAAAACTAACTTTTTTACCATCTTTTTGAACGACACTATGGTCGTTCCATTCAAATATCCAATCGCCTGCGAAAGCTCCTTCTGCAATGCTCAAAGGCAATATCGGACCGTCGCCCAACGCTACGCTTGTCAGATTAGCGCGGTATGCTTTGGAAGATGTTATCCACTCCGCAACCGTCATAGAATCTTTACCCTCTACATTATACGCCATTGCATTGGCGGTAAAGCTCGCCTTGTATTTGTCCCAGTCGCCTTTCACGTAAGCAGCGCGGGCTTCCTGTGCCATCTTGGTGTCGCGCTCGGCGTTGGGATGTTGCACGACTTGGGCAGATAATGAAAAATTAAAAGTGAATAACAGTGAGGCGAATAGCCAAAACGAGTAATGGAATGTGTTTTTCATGATTTTTTTTAATATATTGTGTTAAAAAATTGTGTTTTAGTGTTTTTGTACGCCTAGGACGTTGACTCGTGCTCAAGTGTTCGATGCGGGGACAAAAACACATTAACACTTAAACACATAAATACATTACTCCTTCATCGTCATAGCCACCTCCCGAACAATCACCCACTCGCCCTCTACCTTTTTTAGGAGTCTACAATATTGGTCTTTAAAATAGCTTTTTCCAGTACATTCTTGCATATCATATTCAAATTCAAG
>CAZJXN010000045.1:0-28254 GCA_964549655.1 uncultured Saprospiraceae bacterium | reverse complement strand
ATGGTGTTTCTCATGATGTTTTGAATTTTAGAAGTGAATAATAAATTCAAGTAACTCGCGCGAAGCGAGTTACTTATTGTAATACTTTCTTAAAAAACCAATCGTTATTGCTAAAATCTACGGCAAAGATGCAGTGCGCAGGAGCCTATTTGTAAGCGTAGAAAAGAGGGATTTGTAAAATCAGGTATTTCTACGGGGTGTTATTAAAGTACGAAGTACGAGGTTGGAAGTGTCTAAGTATTGAGCGAATCACCCTATCACCCTATCCTCTCATCACCCCTTCCGATACCAAAACGTCTCAGGATGAATCTTTACGAGTTGATGTTGAATGGCGTACACGACGAGTCCAGCTACATTTTTGCAACCGAGTTTTTCGAGGAGATTGTTGCGGTGACCGTCCACGGTGCGGGCGCTGAGGAAGAGTTTATCGGCGATTTCGGGCGTGGTGTATTCTTCGCAGATGAGTTGGAGGATTTCGTGCTCGCGGGGCGTGAGTTCGATGTCGAAAGAAGAGGAAATTTTGGGCTTGGTTTTTTGCATCATGTTGTCGCGGATGACTTCCATAACGGCTTGGTTATAACTAAATCCATGATTAAAAACTTCCCGAATCGTAGCGACGACTTCGTCAGGGTTGGTGTTTTTAGGTAAATAAGATGCTGCGCCCAATTCTATCATATTAATAATAAAAGCCTTACTAAAATAGGTGGAAAGCACTACGATTTTCAAATCAGGAAATTCCGTGCGGATGACTTTGGAGGCTTCTACGCCATTCAAGTTGGGCATTTTCATATCTAATAAAAGCACGTCGGGAAGGGAGTTGCTGGTGCGTAATTTTTGTAGTAAATCGGCACCGTCGCTGGCTTCGAGGGTTATTTGCAGGTCTTCATAATCGTTTAATAGCAATGCCATTCCTTTGCGGAAGAGGGCTTCGTCGTCGGCTAAGGCTACTTTTATCATGGCTTATCATTTATTTCCCGCATGGCTTCCCTTCTTACATTATTGGAACGCGGATTTTCTCTTTACTTCTTCAACTCATGGTTTATCATTTATTTCTCGCATGGCTTCCCTTCTTACATTATTGGAACGCGGATGAAGCGGATAAAGCGGATTGGGCGGATTTTTTTTGTCTGATTTAATTTTATCGCTTAATACTACCGGTTTTAAATTGTAAATAATTCAAAATTTATTTATTTTCACTAAATAAGTGAGCGCGTATAAAATCCGCGAAAATCCGCCCAATCCGCGTCATCCGCGTTCCAATTATGATATAAAGGGCACGTCAAGTTGAGAAAAATTCAGTGGTGAATTAAAAAACTCGCCGTGAATCCCTCGCCCACCTTGCTATCCAACTCATACTTCGCATGTATCATTTTCATCCGGCTCTCGATATTTTGCATACCCAAGCCATTTTTACCTTTCAGTTTTTCCACGTCAAATCCTTTTCCATTGTCCCGATATTCCAGCCGCAACTCCTGAGAACCGAGCCACAAGCGAATCGAAATCTGCGAGGGTTTTCCATGTTTCAATGAATTACTAATCAACTCCTGCAAGACGCGAAACAAATTCACTTCCACGATTTTGTCGGTCGGGCGCTCGTCGTTTTGTAATAATTCAAACTGAAAAGCGACCGCGCTATCCGCTTTTTGGTAGCTGTCACACAATTCTTTAATAGCTTCCTGCAAGCCAAAATTCTCCAGCGTGGGCGGCAGCAGGTCGTGCGAAATGCGCCGCGTGGTGTCAATCGTGTCGTTGATGAGCACAAACATATCGCTCACCGCATCATCCGCCGTTGGCGTTTCAGCCGTTCCTTTTTTGACGCGATGCAGGTTCAAATGAATCACATTCAATTTGGAGCCGACCTCGTCGTGCAAGTCCTTAGCGATGCGTTTGCGTTCTTCCTCCTGCGTACGGATATTGCTGTACAAAAGCTGCGCTTGGTGTTCCAGCTGCAACTGCTGTACCCGCATTTGTTCCTCGAATATTTTTCGCTGAGACCGGTTGAAAAACACAATAAACGCCAAGGCAAGACTGAGCATAATCAGGATGCCAATGGTCATAAGGAAATAGATTTCGTTCGCGTTTGTTGTCGAAATGTCCATAATGCGATAAACACCCAAAGTTGAAATATCAAGTACAGTAGTGCATTGACAACCCAAAAGACAATATGTTCCTTACTTAGGCTAAAAAATACATTACTGAACATAAAGATAAACAGACTTCCAGCGTAGTACAGCAATATGGCAGCATTTATTGAATTTAAAAATTTAATTATCGGCGTTTTTTCCAAAGTTACATTAAAAAAGTAAGTCAATGCGTAGCAGATATAAATTACTTGTGTCAAAGTTTTAGCATTGCTATTGAATGTATAAATATTTTGTAGAAAAATAGAATTTAGAATTATTAAAATTGAAATTGAAATTGAAATTATAAGTATATTAAAATATTTTTTTGATAAAATTTCTTGTTTTAAAATATTTTTATAAAAAAGGCTGAGAAAAATGAATTCTAATAAAGTGTAAATGTGAAGTAGCGGTAAATTATTTATTTTTTGTGATGTAAATATTAATGCTGTGATTTGAGTAATTAATCCAAGTATTAGAAAAGTGTTAAACCAATTTAATCTATTGCTTTTAAAATTTAAGTAATACAAATAAAGCACTATATTTAAAAATAATACTACGTATGCAATTATTGAAATTATTACGCTTATATTGTGCATAGTTAATTTGAATTTAATACTTAAAAACGGATTAATACCGTGTTGTATATATTTATTACCAAGGACAGTTAGTAGGACAAGGTAAAGTAAAATCAAAATAAGTATTCCCGCCACCGCCGCCATCTGCTGCGCTGCCATTTAGCTGCAGGTCAATATTCATATACATATCTATGGTTTGTTGTTTCGGGTTTGTTTCCGTTTCACAAGGTTTGAGCACTAATACGGCATATAGATTGGTCGCGTTGGTCGCTTTAGGTTGCGCACTGAGCTGTACCAAATCGGTATAATTTACCTGAAATCCTTGTGCAGCAGCGAGGCAAAAACTACTGATGTCAATTTTTTGAACCAACAAGTTGACATATTTTTGATACGTATTGATTCTGGTGCGGGCTGTAAGGGAATCTAACAGCGTTGGCGTCTTCGCCTGTGGATTGCTGGTCACGTCGTAATAACGCAAGGTAGCGGTGGTATCCTTACATACAAAATACATATTGATATGGGGTGCTTTATTCACAGTATCTATCGCCAACATTGCCCAAATCACCCTACTTGTATCTTGCTTTTTCAAATCGCTTCCAAACATCAAAGCACCAAAAAATGAAATGTAACGAATCGGCATGGGGAAAGAATCCACGTTGTAATTGGAAATCGCGTAACCCCGAACTTTTCCCTTCAAGGTATTGGCAAATTTTTCGTAAAGTGCGATTTGACTTGCCGCCGAATCCGCATTCACCGTATTTTTTAATGGAATGTCCTTGTTTGGGGTGACAACTTCTTGGCCAGTAGATTTAGGCTCAGCTTGTTTACAACTCGGCAATCCAATTAGCAAAGCAGCGCCAATCATGCAAAAAGCGGCGAAAAAAGTAGTTTTCCAGTTCATAGTGTTTGAAGTTTTAGGTTGAGATTGAGATTAAGTTTTAGGTTGAGAAATAGTGTTTATAATAATTTCCTTAAAGTTAGAAAGACCCTTGCACACTTCCAATCTAACAAGGTGAAATCAGGTAGAAATACGGGTAGATTCGGGTGGAAATACGGAAACGGAAAAAGGGATGACATCGCTCGGAGCGGTGTCATCCCTTTCTAAACTTTTCTTATTTTTGCGTGAAAGTGATGTCATCATTCTAAAAGTGATGACATCACTTTCACGCAAAAACGATTTACACATGAAAACTGCTTCTTTTCATCCCGGTTATTATTATCATGTTTTTAATCGAACGAATAACCAAGAGTTATTATTTAAATCAGTAGATAATTACGCCTATTTCTTGAAGCGTTACACTTTTTTCTTAGCACCGTTTGTACGTACTTACGCTTTTTGCTTATTGCCCAATCATTTTCATTTACTAATTTCGATTCGAGAGACGGAGGAAATTATAACTTATTTGCAACAATTGCCTCGCGCCGAGCGCACCCAGACGCAGCATTCTTTTTTAGAAAACCAACAAGAAGCTAAGATTGGCGAACTGGTCAGTCAGCAATTTCGACGTTTTTTCATCGGTTATACAGAAGCGATTAATAAAGCTTATCATCGCAACGGCAGTCTTTTTGCGCGTCCTTTCAAACGAAAATGGATTGAGCAGGAATCTTATTTAGCAAATGTAATCGTTTACATTCACAGCAATCCCGTCAATCATTCTGTCAGTGATAATTTCAAAACGTACCGTTGGAGTTCGTACCGCATTTTTTTTTCTGAACAGCCGACGCAGTTGGAAAGAGCCGCCGTATTGGAGTGGTTTGAGGGGAAAGAGAATTTTATACGCGTGCATGAGGGCGGGAGTAACGCAAGGGATGACATCACTTTGGCTTAGTGGCTTAGAGTGATGACATCGCTCCAAAGCGATGTCATCACTCTAAGCCATCACTCTAAGCTCACTTCACCGTAAACGTCTTCTCCTCCTTCCCTACCCCTTTGATTGTCAACGATTTCCATTTACTTGGTAGCTTCGTTTTTAATTGTATAATGCCTTGGTCTGTAATATCCAAACCGCCCAAACCAAACATGACGGCTTGCAACATCCCGCCTGCGCCCGTTGCGAAGTACGGATTTGTACCGCCCGCCGTTTCCGCCAGCACGCCAAAAGGAGGCACTTCATTCGGTTTATAACTTTTTACAAACATTTGATACGCTTTTTCTGATTCGCCCAAGCGACCATATAAACCGGTCAGCACGGAAAAACCCATCGCCGGTCCGTCGGGCGCAAATCGTGGTTCATAATATGCCAAATCTCTGCGAATGCTGGCTTCGTCTGTAATAACTTTGAGTGGAAAGGAGAGTAAGTTTACATCGGCTTGTTTAATGGTGACACCATCATACGTTCGATTTTCTTTCGTCGTACCGTCCGGAAATTTTAAAATGGGAATATTATCGGCAACGTGATTCCAATCCATATTTGCAGTCATGCCCAATTCCTGCGCGGCTTTCGTCGCGTACCGCAACACCGTGATTGCCATACCATTTGTAAAAGCATTATTATCAATATTTTCCTGCCATTCATTCGCACCAATCACATTATTAATTTCGTATTGTTTCAGCCCTTTGCGCTCGACGCGGCTTATCCAAAAATCGGCTACTTCTTTTAAAATCGGGTAACCACGCGTACGCAACCATTCTTTATCTTTGGTCACTAAATAATATTGCCAAGCTGCCCAACCCACGCATCCGCTGATGTGCTGCTGAAACGGTCCAGTCAAAGCCCACACTGGCGTGTCTTCCGTACCATCCGCGCTCGATTCCCAAGGGTACATTGCGCCTTGATAGCCGTGTGCGAAAGCGTTATCTTTAGCGGGTTGTAAGCGTTCAAAGCGGTATTCTAATAATGATTTTGCAATGTCGGGTTGCAAGGCTAAAATCGGCGGATACATCCACAATTCGGTATCCCAAAAAACGTGTCCGTTGTAACCCAAACCTGACAAACCCATTGGTGACAAGCTATACGCCGTGCCCGCTCTGGCAAAGGAATACAAATGATACAATGCCGAATGCACCGCTCGTTGCGCCTCCAAATCGCCCTCGATGACAATGTCACTTTTCCACAATTCTACCCAAGCTGCGTTATGCCGTTCCAACAAACGCTCGCGACGTTCCAAAGCGGCAAAAATCGTAAGGCGCTCGGCTTCGTTGTGCGCATCATTATATTGCGAAGAGGCGACGGTAGAACCTACGACCGAGAAGCGATACGTTTCCCCGGCTTTTAATTTTTTATAAAATTTCACCAAGTGCATATTATAATCCCAATCTTCGTGAATCAAGTCGGGTTCGCTACCATGCGGTTCTTCAAAAATAAAACTCGACGATGCGGCGACCGTCAACCTGCCAGAAGGACTTTTTGCAACGGAAGTCATCAGTGGAATCAAGACGTGCGGACGGTCAATTTCGGCATACAAATTACGAATATCCGTCAAGTGATCGGGCGCTTCAAGGACACTCATCGGGGTGATGGTCACGTCTTTTTTGGCAGTGATTTCTACCACACTCAAAGCCGTGTAAGGCAAATGACGCAATGCCATCAGCGTGTGCCGAACGCTCACTTTATCGCCCACATCAAACGTGGTGGTCAACGCAGCCTTTTGCATATCAAGCGTTTGCGCGTAGTTGGCAATATCGCGGCGACTGATGCGGCGACCGTCCACATCCAAATTCATGTTGACATGATTGAACGTTTTTAAAATGTTAGAAACCCGACCGCGTTGGTAGTAATCGTACACGCCATTCAATACCACGTCCTTCACACGCATGGGTTCGGGCGAGGAAACCAAGCCAATCATGCCATTTGCGACTGTGACCCCGTAATAATTTGCAGGGTCAATTTTGGTAGCTTGGATGTGCCACGGCGACTGGCTCAGGTCTTGCGCAGCAATTTTAAAACTAAATAGAATTGCAATAATAATTAATTGTTGTTTCATCATTACCATTTTTTAGATGCCAGATATTAAGATGCCAGATGCCAGATAGGAAGATGCCAGACGCTGGACACTGACGGTTTGATTTAAATTTGCATAAAAATATAGAGAGTTTAGGATATTTGAACACAATTTTCTTTTAACCGCAGAGAGCGCAACGTGTTACTTAGCGACCTTTGCGTAAACCTCTGCGTTCTCTGCGGTTAAAATTTACGTCGAAGTTGCAAGATTTTAAAACCCCGTTCTAACAAACCCCTCGCTGGAATTGGGAAAAGTGTGCGAATTTGTATTAAAAATATTTTTTCAGAATTTGTGTCTAAGTGGCTGGTTTTCAATTTCTTCCACCATGCGTAATAAGCGGATAATTTTTGATTCAAAGAAAGAGAATGCTTACTCAAAATCCATTTTGCAATGTCCAAACCTTCTGTGAACGTGCGGTAACGCGAGGCTTCCATGCTACTTACACTTTTAGAATGCACTCGAAAATACGACAAATATTCTCGCAAAGTAATTAAGCCGCCGTTTTGTAATAATTGAACCCAAAATAGCCAGTCACCACAGAATTTCAAACTCGTAACCCATTGCCAATCAATATTTTGAACAGTTGATTTTCGGAATAGCACCGCGCTGGCATTCCAAAGATACGTACCAGAAGTGAAGTGTTTCGTCAACGCAATTTTACTGGAGAAGGTATTGTTTTTATATTTTGTTTTATTTAGTAAATGTTTTCCATTTTCATTTACTTGAATTAAATTAGTGGCAGCGATTGCCAAATTTGGCTTATTGATAATTGCATTATATAATTTTTCCAACATCATATTCTCACAATAATCATCACTTTCGGCAATCCAGATAAATTCGCCTTTTGCCAATTCAATGCCTTTTTTCCATTGTAGAAACGGACTGCCACCATTTGATTTATTTACAACTAAATGAGCAACTTTATTTTTATAATTTTCGGTGTACTGTTGTAGAATATCTACACTGTTATCGGGCGATGCATCGTCCAATAAAATCACTTCAAAATCTTGGAATGTTTGGTTGAAAATACTGTCTAAACGCTGGGCAAGGTAGGGCGCGTGATTGTAATTGGGGACAATAATGGAAATTTTTGGCATCTTTATTTTTCATTTATCTTAAACACCTGCATCGGCAAATTATTTCTTGCGACTAAAACTAATCCATTTTTTAAAATCTTTATATCTCTTCCTTGTCCATTTACTACGAAACCACTTTGTGATGGCTCTATTGAAATAAGGTTTCCTTTATTATTACCTTGTAAATACACACCGTAACTCGCATCATAACGCCCCATACTCGGCTGCACGTCATACCAATTGCTGACTGCCATTACATCCAATTGCTTATCTTTATTAAAATCACTCGTTGCAAATGCAAAAATCGGAGAAAATTGCGCTTCCGTTGGTAATGGTTTTAATGCAAACTCGCCATTTCCATTATTTTTGGCAATACTGGAGGCGAGGGTATACGCAAAGCGATGGTCCGCATCTTTCAGTTGCTCCGCATCAAAAACCTGGTCAAACGTGCTTTTTGCAAATGGCGCGTAATCCACAAATTTCTTTTTAATGGAAATAATTTGAGAAAATAATTCATCTTTTGAATAATAGGTATAACGCTTGTCTTTTTTAAAATACGTCAAAATCGGGTCCATGGATGAGTTGCCATCAAAATCATTGACGTACAGTTCCACTGGTTGCTCGAGCGTAGCTTTTAGTGTAGCATTTAATCCGGCATTACCCAATAATAAATCTTCATCTCCGTCTGCGTCCAAATCTGCGGCGTATACCGTATTCCACCATCCTTCCGAATAAGCGATTTGTGATTTGCGAATTGTGATTTGTGAATTTCCTAATTTCTTAATTTTTAATTTCGTAACCGGCATCCACTCTCCTACCACGACTAAGGTTTTTTCTTTTGACAACCAAACCGCGTCCGTCACCATACCGAGTTTTTTCAAGGCTGGAATTTCTGCTTTTGTAAACTTACCTTTTCCGTCATTTAACAAGATGTAACTATCCGGCGAAAGCCCATAACCATTTGGAATAGAGCGACTTCCGGTGAATAAATCAGTTGCGCCATCTTCATTAAAATCGGCGGCTACGACGCAACTGCCGTTGGCAGAGATGGAAGGCAACGCATTCACAGATTTTGTAAAATTGCCTTTCCCATCATTTAAATATAATATATCTTGGTAGAAATTAGGCAATTGTCCGCTCTCGCCGCCGCCAGTTACGACGTATAAATCCAAATCGCCGTCCTTATCTGCATCGAAAAAAGTAGCGTCTACGCCTTCTTGGAGGGTATCGTTTTGAAAATGATTAATAGCCAATTGAAAACCATTACGTTGCGTTTGTAAAAATAATTGTCCTGCCTGACCTGCCGCACCACACACGTAAAAATCTTCTAAATCATCGCCATTTACATCGCCGACTGCTAATTTTGGACCTTGGGTAGAGAGCATGTGCGGCATCAATTTTTCACTGTCAAAATCTATATAATTATTTTCTTTGTGTTGAAATAAATTATTAAACTTCGATGTAATATCTTGAAAAATTGTTTCTTTTTTTATTGCAAATAGATTCCCATCGGGAATTTTATTTACTTTTTCTATAATTAAAGATTGATTGGATTTAATATTTTTCAAGGATTGAATACCACCCTCATTCCAACGAACGACGACAGAATCTACTGCACTTATTTTGTTTAAACCAAAGGTCAACACAGGTTCTGAACTTGATTGAAATCCGCGTGTCGCGTACAATTCCTGCGTCTGCACTTGTCTGCCTGCATACACTTGTACCCGTGCGCCAACACCAAAAACGTTTTCACTTTGTTTATCTTGCAATTTGATTTTCAGGTAGTTACGTTGTAATTTTGCATTGGTTTTATTCTCAAAAACAGAAGCTGGCGCGTTCAAATTATTGGTTATTAAATCCAAATCTCCATCATTGTCCAAATCCGCGTACGCCGCTCCGTTGGCACAGCCCACTTTATCCAAACCCCATTTTTCAGACACTTTTTCAAACGTCAGGTCGTCTTTATTGCGGTAAGCGTAATTTGCTACGGCACCGGACGGCATCTTTTCTACCAATTCTAAATCGCTGGCGTTTTGTTGTACTTTTCGGTCCGAAATAAATCGAAGATAATCCAAATCATTGGGTCGCCGCCAGATGCCATTGGAGATGAAAATATCTTTCCAGCCGTCATTGTCGAGGTCACAAAATAAAGTTGACCAGCTCCAATCCGTAGCGTCCACGCCTGCGAGTTGACCGATTTCGCTAAAAGACGTGACCCGTTTTGAAAACGGGTCACGTCTTTCCGCACCCCGATTGAGTTGCAACATATTGCGCGGATATTGATAATGATATCCGTATTGTAACTTATAACGAAAAATATTATACGGATCGGCACCGACCGAACTTTTCAGAATGACTTCTTCTTCCGGTTTCATATCGAGTGTCATCAAGTCCAAAAGCCCGTCATTGTTGAAGTCTGCTGCATCGCAGCCCATTGAAAAATTGCTGGTGTGACCGAGAGATTTTTTTGTTTCATCTATAAATTTTCCATTACCATCATTATAATACAAATAATCATTTTCTCGAAAATCATTGGAAATATATAAATCTGCCCAGCCGTCATCATTGAAATCGCCTACTGCCACGCCCAAGCCATAACCCAAACGACTGCTGTATATACCGGATTCTTTTGTAATATTTGTAAAGCGTTCACCATCATTGCGATACAAGCGGTCGCCGGCAAGAGAATCGGTCAAGTTTCGCAAGTTTGCCTCGCCATACACTTCCGGCGCGTGTACGGAATGATTCAACAAATACATATCTAAATCGCCATCGCGGTCATAGTCAAAAAAAGCAGCTTGTGTAGAAAAGCCTTGAAAATCAAGTCCATACGCTTTCGCTTTTTCAGAAAAAGTACCATTTTGGTTATTAATATATAATTGGTTGCGACTTTCCAGCACTTTGTATTTACCAACGTGACACACGTAAATATCGAGCCAGCCGTCGCCATTTACATCTGCCATCGTGACACCGGTTTTCCAATGCTTGTCTGCTTGAATACCTGATTTTTCAGTGATATCCTCAAATTTTAAACCGCCTTTATTCAAATATAATTTATTGGGTAACTGATTGGCAGTGAAGAAGATATCAGCAAGTCCATCATTGTTAATGTCTCCAACAGCGACTCCTGCACCATTATAAAAATAAAGATATTGAATGATGTTAAATGCTTCCGTTTCGGTGAGGTTATTGGCGAAGGTGATACCGCTTTGTTTAGGTGTTAATTCTTGAAAAAGCGTATCCGCATCTTTGTGGGCACAAGACGTTAAAAATAATATTAAACTTAAAAATATATAATTCTGCTTTCGCAAATAACTCACAACCATTGAATTATCATTATAAAATGCTCAAAAACCAGCTTGTACGCCCACCGTGAACGTGCGCGTGGGGAAGTACGCCATGCGAACGTCGAAACCGGGGGTTAGGTTACCTTGTAATTCCTCAAAACGATTATTAAGCTGCACCTCCGGGTCAATACCGTTGTAGCCTGACAAAGTAAACAAATTTTGCGCGGCTGCGTACACTTTTAGTTGGGACAACTTTTTCGCTTTGAAATTATAGCCAACCATGACGTTTTCTAACTGAACGAAAGAACTGTTCAATATCCTGTACATCAAAAGAAAACAAAGACGCGCCTAGTAAACCATTGACGACGACGACGAGTGGCTCGTTGGAAGCCAATATTGTATGCAGTCCGCGTTGGTGTTATCATACGTGCCGAGCGGTTCGCCGCCGGGTTTTTAAAAATGTAAAAGTGACACGTTACTTTACCAACGACACTTCCCCGCTCAAACGCTTCTTCGCACCATCGAGAAACTCAATTTCGGCAACGTAAATAAAAGTCTGATTGGAGCCATTTTTTCCATTCCAACCAAAGGTCAAGTCGTTTAGTATTCCATTTTGAACCTCAAAAACCTGGTTGCCCCAGCGGTCAAAAATGCGGAAGTAAATAATTCGAGCCTCCCTTTTACCTTGTAAATAAAATATGTCATTTACACCATCATTATTTGGACTGAAAGCGGTGGGTGCAAAAATTTCACGCACGGGTAGCACGTTCACCTGTGTAGTGGCATACGCGACGCAGCCGTTTTGGTCGCGCACGGTGAGCGTGTAAAGCGTATTGCGCACGGGGCGAGTCGGGAGGGTAGAACACGTCGGGCAGGTAACCGCCGCGCTATCCGCCGCCTGCCATTGAAAGGTAAGCGGGCGGGTGGTGTTTGCAATCGGGGTGATTTGCGCTATTTGACCCAATTCAATATTTATCGTTGGTGGTAACTCAATTTGTAATTTTGCAGGAATGGTATTTATATTAATCGAATCTACAAACTTACCGCAATCCGTCGTGATGGTGACGGCGTACGCACCGGGCTGGGTCACTAAAGTCGTGGCTTCGGTAGCACCGTTGCTCCATTGGTAGGTAGCGTTGGCAATATTGGTTTTTAGCAAAATGCCACTTCCGTCGCAAAGCGGCTGCTGTTGGGTGAGTTTGCCTCGATTTTCCTTGCCGATGATTTCAATGCCCGTAGCATCTAATGCAGCAGAGGTAGCAGGATCATCCGAGTAGATTTTTTTACCCAGCGCGACGGGCAAGTCGCCGATGGTTGCTTGGTGGGCATAGCGTCCGGGGCGCACCGCATTGGTCACTTCGAGGGTGATGACCACGCGATTGGTATCCAATATTAAATCTATTTCTTTGACAAACAGCACATTGCTGCCTACGCCGCTCACGACCTCGCCCGTACGAGTTGATTTTATGATTTTGGTAATGGTAAACCCCGGCGGAAAGGTGTCATTCAAACTGATATACGAATATGCTGTACCGGCATGATTGATCAAATCGTAGGTGACAGTGATTTCTTCGCAAGGTAAAGCCTGCCGTGGCAGGATGGTTTTAAAAGTGCGAATCGTGAAGGGGCAGCCGCAGCCGTCAGAAAAGCGCCCCGTTGGTCCGCTATCGAGTTGATCGGCTTCGCCGCGCAATTTATTCACATTAAAAAACGCACTTTCCTCGCTGCTGCCACCGGAACCGTAGGCTTGTAGTTGCCCCGTTCGAGTAAAAAACAAACTGCCTAAAATACCGACGCCACTCATATTCCGACTAAAATAATCGCTGATGCGCCCAGAGAAATTATCTACCCAAACCAGTTTGTTTTGCTGTTCATCATACCCGTAAAATGTGCCGCGCAAAGGGTCGAACGCCATGTCTTCTAACGCAGTGCCAAAATCGCTCAAAATGGACACTCGCCCAGCGATGTAGTTTTCTGTAGTCAGCCGGATGGAGAACAAGGTTTGGTCTTTCATCGTTTTAGTATCCCGCCCAACAACCAGCAAACTTGAACCGGATGGATTTACCTCTCCAGCGAAAAAAAGATTTGTACTATCCAAATAGAGCGGCATCGAAAAAACCTCCACTTTTCCTTTCGCATCTATGCTCAACAACTGCCGCGTGTTGTAATCCAGTCCGTAAATCTTTTGTTGTATAACGGAATAGCCGACGGAAGTCACCCGATGTTTGATGTCGGGATTGATTAATTCATAAACAGGCAAACCCGTCGTTGCATTTACAGTTACCCGATACATCGAAGTCGTATTGGAACTAATACTCGCAACCAAAAATAAATAATACGCGCCGTCGCAGGGAATGGGTTGTGCGGAGAGGGAGTGGGCAAGCAGGGAGCAGCAGGCCACAAGCCAAGTGAGTCGGAATCGTTTGGTAGAGGATGGATGCTGCATGATAGGACACTGATTTTTGGGCTTCTAAAGCGACTTAATGGAACACAGATTTGCGCGGGTGCAACGGATAAACGCGGATTTTTTCTCGCACTCGCTCACGTAGCGAACTGGACTTTTATATCTTTTCAATCCGTATTCGCCGAAGACGAATGCGAATCCGTCTCATGCGAGCCTTATTGTGAGTACAAAAAATCCGTATAAATCCGTCGCACCCGCGCAAATCCGTGTTCCATTAAGTGACAGAAGGTCAACGCCCTATTTCTTAAATGTAAACAATTGCAACGCTGCATTATTTCGAGCCACTACAATCAATTCTTCCTTGCCGACTCGCAGCGACTCAATATCCCGAACGGCTCCCTCCAAACGCAAACCTGACTCACGGGAACGCACCACCGAAAAATCGCCTTTGCCATCGCCGCGCAAATACACGCCATAACTCGCATCATAACGCCCCACTTCCGGCTTCACTTCGTGCAGGTTTCCTCCTCCCAATATATCCAAATTTCCGTCACCATCCAAATCTTTTACCAATAATCCGTACATGGGCGAAAACTGCGCTTCTAAAGGCAACGGTTTTATATCAAATGTACCGTCTCCATTATTAATCAGCAGACTGGATTGTAAATTAAATGCTTTTAAATGAATAGAATTTTTTAATTGCTCTGGTGTAAAAATATCGGTGATCGTTTGATTGGCGTATTTATTATATTTTAAATATTTCTTTTTTAAACTCGGCATTTGCGCCACCAAATCCTGCCGAAGTGCCATCGGATAACTTTTGTCGCCTTCATATTGACATAGAATTTGTTCGACCGCGCCATTTTGGTCAAAATCGTTGATGTACATTTCCAGCGGACGCTTGTCGGAAGCTCGAAAACGGGAATTTAAACCATGATTGCCTACTACAAAATCCATGTCGCCATCGCGGTCAAAGTCGCCAGATTTGATGCAATTCCACCAACCTTCAGAAGTCGGAAGTCGGAGGTCAGAAGTCGGAATTTGCTTCAGATTTCCTGCATTATTTTGAAAAATAGTGATGGGCATCCATTCGCCGATGACGATTAAATCAGGCGTGCCATCTTTGTTATAATCTTCCCAGATAGCATCCGTCATCATGCCCAATTTTTGTAAAGCTGGCGCTTTGGCTTGGGTCACATCGGTGAAATTGCCTTTTCCATCATTTTGTAATAAATAACCACTGGACGGTACGCCATAATAAAAAGGTTGTAACCGAACGCCGACAAACAAATCTTGGTCGCCATCGCCGTCGAAATCTGCATTGCGCACGCAGGAGGAACTTTCGTATTGAAAAGAAGGTAAAATCTGTGGCGATTTACTAAATTGTCCCTTTCCATTATTTAAATACAAACGACTCGCCAGCGCAGAGGAACTACTTGGAAATTCATTGCCGCCACTGGCTACATATAAATCTAAATCGCCATCCGTATCCGCATCAAAAAAGAGACAATCCGTATCTTCTGACAACTTATCTTCTTCAAATAGTGCCTGATTCGTACTTGTAAATCGCCCGTTTGCCGTTTGCAAAAAAAGCTGACCCGCTTGGTCTTTCGCGCCGCCGATGTAAAAATCTTCTCGACCATCACCGTTCACATCGCCCGTTGCCACTTTCGGTCCGGCAGTGGAAATCATGTGGTACAACAATCGGTCGCGGTCAAAATCTACAAAGTTATTTTCTTTATGTTGGAAATTGATACCACGCGGCGTTGTAACTTCCTGAAACAGCGTTTGTTTGGAGGAAGCATTCAAATTAACTTGTTGATTATCAGTTGATTGCAAGGGTCGGGCATCGCTTTGACGCAGTTTTAGGTTTTGATTAGTCGGCACATTATTTAATAAGGTGTAATCTCCATTCCCCCATTCTACCAGCACCACTTCGATGGTATCAATGTCGCCCACGCCAAGCAGCGGTCGGTAATCCATTGACGATTGAAAGCCGCGCACCGGCATTTGCTCGGTATAAAATTGCTGACCCTGGTGTTGTAAAGTGATTTTGGCACCCAATGCAAAGGGATTCTTGTTTTCGCCTTGCAATTCAAATTGAAGATAATGCGCGCCTTTTTTACCATTGGAATTATTGCGATAAATCGTAGCCACACTGTTGACATTATTCAGAATTAAATCCAAGTCGCCGTCGTTATCCAAATCGCCGTAAGCCGCGCCGTTAGAGAAGTTGGGTTCTCCCAATCCCCATTCTTGCGCCACTTCTTTAAATTGAATTCCTTTTCCAGATGCACCCAGATTCATAAAAACGGCATTGGGAACGCGCTCCGACGGGATGGAATCAATCAACATTTTGAAATTAACTTTTCCGTTTTGAATGGCGCTGCGGCGTACTTGCTCATCCGCGAAAAAGGTGAGAAAATCTTGATCTGTCAAATCTTTGTAAATGCCATTCGCCACAAAAATATCCTTGTAACCATCGCTGTTGAAATCGGCGAGCAGTGCGCCCCAACTCCAATCCGTCGCCTCTACGCCCGACAAACGCCCAATCTCGCTGAACGTGCCGTCGCCGTTATTGAGTTGAAAGGTGTTGCGAATAAATTGATAAAAGTAACCATTATCTAAATTCGACTGGTATTTATTCCAATTTTCAAAAGTAGTTTTCGTCTTCATGCGGCGGTCAGTGCCAGGTAGCATATCCGTCACGAAGATTTCGGGAAAGCCGTCGTTGTTGACGTCCGCCATATCTGCACCCATCGAAGCCGCACTGGTAGAGCGCATTTGATTTTCAATATCCTCTTTAAAAGTTCCGTTTCCTTTATTTATATACAAATAATCCCGCTCAAAAAAATCATTCGATACATAAATATCCTGCCAGCCATCCCGATTCACATCGCCCACCGTGACACCCAAACCGAAACCAATAACGCTGCCGTAAATACCGGCGGCTTCACTAATGTCAATAAAGCGGTTGTCGTCGTTTCTAAAAAACTTGTGTCCGCCTTCCGGGTCGCGTTTTTGTCGTTCGTTCTTGCGCAAATCAAAACTGCCGATGGCGCGATAGGAGTTATTCAGCAAGTACATATCCAAATCGCCATCTTTATCATAATCAAAAAAAGCGGCGTGGGTCGAGTAGCCTTTGCTTGCTAATCCGTACTGTTCTGCTTGCTCGGAAAAAGTGCCATTTTGATTATTGATGAATAACTCATTTTGTTTATTATCCCCTTTTACATCACCAGAATTACACACGTAAATATCTAACCAGCCGTCGCCGTTCACGTCTGCTATTGCTACGCCGGTTGACCACGCGCGGGTGCCTGCTACGCCTGCCTTCTCGGTCACATTTTCAAATTTCCAGTCGCCTTTATTGAAGTACAACTGGTTGCCTTTCATATTACTGGTAAAGTAAATATCCAGCAAGCCATCTTTATTAAAATCGCCTAAACCGACACCGCCGCCATTATAAAAATTGCGATAGGTATAAATATTGAAATTCTCGTCATATTCCAATTGATTCAAAAAGTCAATACCGGTCTCAGAAGCGGATAACGTTGTGAATAAAATATCTGCCTTATTTTCGACTTGCTTTTGTTTGCAAGCGATTGTAGTTATAATGATTACAAGAAAAATATAATAAATAAATCGGTTCATGATAGTTTCTAATTTCTAATATATATATCAGTTTGATTCTGAATCGGCTGGCGCATTCTCCTTTGCCGGTTGCGCCTCTTTTTTTTGCTTGACGGACATATCTGTAAACAACGCTTTTGCCGTTTTATCATCTTGTTTGACGAGGACGATGCGCCGATTGCCGTCTATTTTTACATAAGCAGGTCCCAAGTCAGGGTGCTCGGTGCGGATAAAGCCGGAGCCATACCATTTTTCCAACAAAATTTTCACGTCCATTTGTAAGCTATCGGCAGCCATCCGTTTGTTCCAAGGTGCCCAGCCGTCGTACGTAAAGCTGACGGGCATCTCTATAATTTTTTCGTCTTGAAATTTCGGATAAAAACTCATCCTCGCCGGAAACGGCAGTTCCTCATTCATCTTATACTCCACAGAACCATTTCCTTGAAAAAACAGTCCTTCTTGATTTTTTTGGTAACAGTATTCAAAGAATGTTTTGGGCGCCATACCCAAAGAAAGCCCGTAAAACAGCGAATCGTGCCGCTCTCCGCTTGCGAGTTCTTTATCTAATAGTTTCTGGTATGGGCTGCGCTTATCACAAGCTGTCCACATCAAGCCAAAAGATATGAAAAACAATATTATTTTAAAATTCATATTATTACTTTTAATTAATATTTTATAAAATTGTGTTTTTAAATCATGATATAGTTATAAGTAGCAAATTATCACATTAGCAAATTGGCAAATCTACTTCTTTTGTATTTCAAATATTTCTACCGGCGCATTATTTTTTGCTACAATGACCATGCTACGTTTTCCAATTTGGATAGGAATCATATCCCGTATTTCTCCTTTTACAAAAAATCCAGATTGCGCGGCTGAAAGCGGCTGAAAATTACCTTTGCCATCGCCCTTGAGCATTAAACCGTAGCTTGCATCGTACATCCCAACTTCCGGTTTAGAACGATAAAAATTGCCGCCCATCAAAATATCAGGATTACCATCGCCGTCAAAATCTTCCACACACAAGCCATAAACGGGGGAAAATTGCGCTTGCACAGGCAGTGGCACGAGTTTGAACTGACCGCTGCCTTGATTGAGCAAAATAGAAGTTTGAGTCGTGTAAACCTTCTGTTCTACCGTGCCTTGCAACTGCTCGGGCGTGAAAATATTTTGAATCGTTTGATTTTTATAGTCGCTGTATTTTAAATATTTCTTTTTCAGACTGGGCATTTGCATCACCAAATCATGGCGCAGTGCCAACGGGTAAGCCGTGCCGCCATTGTAAACGCTAATCAGTTGTTCGGCGCTGCCGTTGCGGTCAAAGTCATTGATGTACATTGTCACGGGTTCAGTTGCGGAGGCTTTAAAACGAGTATTCAGGCCATGATTACCAATTACAAAATCTACGTCGCCGTCGTTGTCGAGGTCAGCAGATTTGATACAATTCCAAAAACCGTTGAAGTTGGTGATCGGTGATTGGTGATCGGTGATTCGTTTTAGAGTTTTTCCGTCGTTCTGAAAAATGGAGATGGGTAGCCAGTCGCCGACCACGATTAAATCCAAGTCTTGGTCACTGTCTATATCTTCCCAACTGGCATCGGTCAGCATTCCTAATTCTTTCAACTGCGGTGCGACTGTCTGCGTCACGTCTTTAAAATTGCCTTTTCCATCATTTTGCAAAATATAACCATTCGTTGGAACGCCATATAAAAACGGCACGAGCCGAATGCCTACAAATAAATCTTGGTCGCCATCGCCGTCATAATCTGCCGCTTTCACGCAGCCGGTGCTTTCGTATTGAAAAGTGGGAAGAATTTGAAGTGATTTTGTAAAATTTCCTCTCCCGTTATTCAAATACAATCGGTCAATCAAAGCCGAAGAACTGGTTGGAAATTCATTGCCGCCACTGGCTACATATAAGTCCATATCGCCGTCGCCATCCACATCAAAAAATTCCGCATCGGTATCTTCTGAAATTTTATCTGCTTCAAAAGCGGCTTGATTCGTTTGCTGAAAGATTCCGTTTTTTTGTTGCACAAAAAGTGCGCCTGCCACGTCTTTTGCGCCACAAAAGTACAAATCTTCTCGTCCGTCGCCGTTTACGTCGGCTTTTGCTACTCTGGGTCCTTCGGCGGAGAGCATGTGGTAGAGCAATCGGTCACGGTTGAAGTCAATGAAATCGTTCTCTTGATGGCGGTAAGGAAGGTTGATTTCTTTTGTGCTGTTCTTAAAAATAGTGGATAGGGTGATGGGGTGATGAGGTGATGGGGTGATACCCGGCGTGATAGCGTCGGATTGCTTTAAAGAAAGGAGTTGATTAGATTTAATATTTTGTAAAACAGTGATTTGTCCAGTTGTCCAAAGGACTTTGAGGGAATCAATTTTGTTGGTTTTTCCCAATCCAAAATGGAGGCGGTGATCCACGCAAGATTCAAAGCCGCGCATGGGAGCGAGCTCTTGATAGTAGGTTTTTCCGTTACTCCAAAGCGTCACTTGTGCGCCGAGGGCGAAAGTATTTGGCGCATTTCCTTGCAAATTTAAAGAGAGATAATTATTTTTTAAGAGCGTGTCTGCATTGTTTCGATAAACGAAAGGTGGCATATTGACATTATTGACCACCAAATCCAAGTCGCCGTCGTTGTCCAAATCGCCATACGCCGAGCCATTAGAAAAACTGGGTTCCCCAAGTCCCCACGCTGCTGCTTTATTCGTAAAAGTCAAATTTTTATTGTTTTGAAAAGCGTAATTCGGGATGGGCTGCGACGGGATGGTATCTATCATTTTTTGGATCCCGCCTTTTCCTTGTTGTAAAATGGCTCGCACGTTGTTGGGATCAGAATAAAAATTGATATAATCTTGGTCGGTGAGGTCTTTGTAAATGCCATTAGCGACAAAAATATCTTTCCAACCATCATTATCCAAATCTGCAATTAATGCGCCCCAACTCCAATCCGTAGCGTGTACGCCCGCTAAACGCCCGATTTCACTAAAAGTATTATTGCCATTATTTAATTGTAAAACATTGCGCGTGAACTGATTGTAATAGCCATTGCGGATATTTAGCTGATATTTATTCCAATTTTCAAAGGTGGTTTTGGTTTTCATACGGGCGTCGTCGGCGGGCATCATATCGGTGACAAAAATTTCGGGATAGCCGTCATTGTTGATGTCTGCCATGTCTGCACCCATAGAACTGAGGCTAATTTCTCGCATTTGGGATTCTAAAGATTCTTTAAACCCCCTAAATCCCCCGGAGGGGGACTTTTCGGCTACGCCTTGATTGATATACAAATAATCGCGTTCAAAAAAATCATTCGATACATAAATATCTTGCCGGCCATCTCGATTTACATCGCCGATGGTCACGCCTAAACCAAAGCCAATGCTGCTGCTGTAAATGCCTGTTTCTTGGCTGACATTTACAAAATGGTTGTTGTCATTGCGATACAATTTATTTCCACCAAGCGAATCAGGCGTGTTGCGCTGCCCGGGACGCAAGTCGTATCCTCCAACAGAACGAATGGAGTTATTCAACAAATAGCAATCCAGATCACCATCTTTATCATAATCAAAAAAAGCGGCGTGGGTAGAAAGTCCGAGGTCGCCGATGCCGTATTCTTGTGCCTTCTCAGCAAAAGTGCCATTTTGGTTATTGATAAACAATTCGTTGCGGCGATTTTTGCTGCCGGGATCGCCGGATTTGCAAACATAAATATCCAGCCAACCATCGCCATTTACATCCGCGAAACTGACACCGGTACTCCACACGCCGGAACTTGCGATGCCTGCCTTTTCGGTAATATCTTCAAATTTAAAATTGCCTTTGTTTAAATATAATTTATTATCCACGCGATTACCACAGAAGAAAATATCTAATAAGCCGTCGTTATTGATATCGCCGAGTCCGACGCCACCGCCGTTGTAAAAATTGCGAAAAGTATAAGGGTTGAATGCTTCGGTGTAAGAAAGTTGATTAACGAAGTCAATACCAGTATAATCCGCCGGAAGCGAGGTAAAAAGGAACGTCGTATTTTTGTTGACAACAGCCGATTGCTCACAAGCACCGCAAAACGCTAAGACCATCAGCCCTACCATCCATCTCATGTTTATTTTGGTTTTATTCAGAATAAGAGACAAAGATACCAAAAAAAGAAAGCAAGCAACCCGAAGATTACCTGCTTTCTTTTAATGAATTAAACATCACTAGATGTAAAATTAAACCTAACGGGTGGATTTTATTGAGTTGTCTGAAGTCAATCGGAAAAGTTCAGCAACTTCCACTTTACTTTCAACTTTGAGTAATCTAATGTTTTGTTTGAAAAGTTGATCTGGCTGTTTTTCTTCCTGAAAAGAGCCGCTGCCACAACAATTACTCCAGTAAAGCAAACAATTGGAAGATCCTCCTGAGTTAGGTCGAAAAGTTACATTGTAGTAAGAGGCTTTAGGTAAACATAAATACGGTGTACCACCTGGCGCTCCATAAGTAACATTGTTCACCTCCCAGGTTCCTGATACACCTCCGGGTGATTTAAAGTACACCACTCCACCTGGACACTGATTTGCACACGAATTCCCAGTTTGACCCGGAAGATACCCTACCCAAGCTGTACTTCCACTACCACAAGAGATAGCCTGAGAAAACGAGGTGTAACAGACGCTAAACATCAAGAAGGCAAAAATTAACTTTTTCATAATTATACGGTTTTTGGTTAAAAAATATATGATTTTCAAATATACAAAATTTCAAAACAAAAAGCAAGTTACTTGTACAAGTAACTTGCTTTTTTAGAAAAAATATTTTATCAAAAAAATATTAATACCCTGGATTCTGCTTCAAGCTTTTATTAGCATCCAACTGTGCACGTGGAATCGGATAAAGATTCACGTGGTTGCTTGGATCTTTGGGCTTTGCCCAACGCGCGTCGTTGAATTTATCAAAGCGAATCAAGTCGGTACGACGCTTTAGTTCTACAAACATCTCTCGACCGCGCTCTGCTAGCAGATTATCTGCTGTTAAGCTCGTAAATGGAGTGACACCGGCGCGGGTACGAATCTGGTTCACCAAAGTCAACGCTTGCGCATCACCGGCACTCTGCCGCCAGAGTGCTTCTGCTTTGACCAACAAAATATCAGAATAACGGAATACAGGGAAGTCGTTGTCCATTTCTTGGGTTGAACCTATTGCATATTCAAACTTACCGATACGAGCGCCCGCTTCGCGATAAGCGTTTGGCGCGATTTGGTTGATAGCTGGTGTGAAATTCACTGTTGGATCGGGATCAGATGCAGGACCTTTGTCAGGGTCAGTTAACAGTTTACCATCCGAATCAAACTGTGGACCGACTAAGAAATTGCCCCGTACACCCGAAGGACCTGCGAGCGTATTCGGCTTTCCTTTTCTCAAGTCATTCGCTTCATAGGAATCATAAAACTCTTGCAGCGAGCAAAAGCCATTCCAAGGCTGATAAGCCAGCTTGTACGTTTTTCGGCTTTCATAATGCAGGGTCATAGGTCCAAAGTTGAAACCTGTGAAATATATTTTGTCATAAGGAATGGCGAAAATAAACTCCTTGGAGCCAGCATTAGAGGTATTAAAGTTAGCAAAGTAATTGCTTTCTAAGCTATACTTACCCGAGTTGATAATCTCATTACAAGCCGTTACTGCTTTTGCCCATTCTGGTTTGCCTGTGTAAACCACTGAATTCAGGTACAAGTTTGCCAAAACCGCCTGTGCTCCATAATAGTTCATCCGACCATACGTAGAAGCATCCACGTTTTTGCTCAATCCTGGAAGACTTTCTACTAATTCTTTTTCAACAAAAGCATAGACTTCCGCACGGGTATTGTTTGGTGGAGAAAAACCAACCGGTACGTCAAAACGATCCACAATCGGCACGTTACCAAAAATATCCAATAGCCACATGTAGTACAATGCACGTAGTGCTCTAAGTTCCGCGATGTACGCGTCTTTACCCGCCACCTCAATATTTTGGAACTGAGCAATTACCCGATTACAAGAGCTAACGCCACCGTACAAAAAAGTCCAGGTATCATTCACATTATTGGTACTCGGTCCATAGGTATGCAAGTACAAGGCGCGCCAGTTACCGCCGTCGTCCCAGTCAGCACCCCGAGTAGGTACGACCATTTCATCAGAAGTTACTTCTTGGGCAGAAAAGATATTACCATTGCCACCATAGCCGCGCAAACTGGTATAAGCAGCACCCAGGGCAGACACAAACTCTTCTTCAGTCTTGAAAAAGTTGTCGTCCGTTACAGCACTGAACAATTCTTCATCTAAGTCCGTACAGGATTGGTTGAAGCTCAAAAGCGACAAGCCTGCTATGAGAAGGAATTTAGAAAATCTATATTTTTTCATTGTTTAAATAATTTAATCATTTAACTGATTTAAGTTAGTTCAGAAACGTAACCATCGTCATATCAAGTTGTTTACAAAATTGCTACGTTTTTCTGAACAAGTTTGGAAACTTTAGGAAACTTTAAAAGCTTCCTAAAGCACTCCTCTTTGCATTAAAATCCGAGTTGTAAGCCGAATGTTAATGCAGCCGTTCTGTACCAAGTATTCCGACGGTCAATGCCCGGTGCCAGCGGACCAAATACACCCGCACCATCTTCCTGGTTATCAGTGAAACGTGGTTCTGGATCAACTCCTTTATAGCCAGTAATGTAGAACAAACGCTCCCCCGTAAAATATACTCTGATTTTGCTGAAGGAACCGCCCTCTGCCAATTTGAAATTATAACCTAAAGTGGTGTTGTTCAAACGTACGAAAGAAGCATCTTCTACATGAAAGCTCGAATATTTTGCTCCATCTTTGAGTCTTAACAAATTTTCATCATCCAAAGTAGAAGCCAAAATATTGTAAGAACCAATCGCGTTGGGTGCTTCATAAAAAGCGCGGTTTAGATTGACCAAATCATGCCCGAAAAAGCCGTCAAAGAAGATAGAAAAGTCCAAATTACCGAATGTAAAGCTGTTATTCCAGCCCACCTGCGCTTTTGGCAAACCATTTCCGATAATCGCGCGGTCTTTGTTATCATCAAATTTGCCGTTTCCATCCGTATCTTCGAAAATCCAGTTTCCTTCCTTAGAAACGCCCACGTACTTTATGCCCAAGATTTGTCCGATCGGTTTTCCTTCTTCAATACGAATCAATGGGGATTGATTCTGACCGGGCGAACCCACATTGGAGATATCGCGAATGCCTCCGAAGTTGAATTCACCCTCTGACAGCGATACAATCTTGTTTTCTAAGTAGTAAGTTCCATTGATGCTGGTCGTCCAGGTAAAGTTAGGCTTGGCAATAGCGTTGTAATTCAATACTAATTCCAGACCGGAGTTTTTCAACTCTCCTACATTGGTAAAAGTACTTCCGAAAAGGTTGGGCGGAACTGGTACCGTAAAGTTCAAAATCAAGTCTTTGGTAGTCGTTGTATAATAATCAAAGGAACCAGTCAATTTGTAATCTAATAAGGCAAAATCCAAACCCGCAGAAATATCGTTTTTCCTTTCCCACTTCAAGTCGGGGTTTGGATTACTTACTGGTTGATAACTTGGAATATAGGTTCCATTATACAGGAAAAAACCGTTCTGATCAAAACGGCGCAGCGCCAAGTAGCTTTCACTTGGAATATTACCCGTTACACCATACCCTGCGCGTAGTTTCAGGCTATTTACACCATCCATTGGGAACAAGTTGCTCAGGTTCACACCCGCACTTACTGCAGGGAAATAACCGATACGATTGTCTTCTCCAAAGCGAGAAGTACCTTCTCTACGCAAGCTGGCAGTGAGGTAGTAATTATCATTGAAGTTTAAATTCAAACGACCAAAAAAAGCGATGAGGCGATAATTGTTTTGATAACTGCTAACAGTACCTCTACCATCTGCAAAATCTTGGGCTCTGTTAAGGTTATTGAATGTGAACGCATCGGTTAAGAAGTTACCACCCTCTGCGCGAAAACCGTTAAAGGTAAATTCTTGGAAAGAGTAACCACCCAATAAACGCAATTCTAATCCGCCAAATTCCTCGGCGAACTGAGCAGTTCCCTCAAATAATTCATACTCATCCTGATTAAACTCTCTAATGCCTAAACCATTGCGATCCGTACCCCGGAAAAGGCTATTCTTATCATAATATTCCCCCAAATCTCGGGTTTTACGCTCCCGCGAGTAAGAAGCACTCACAGTGAGGCTTTCTAATAGTTTATAATCTCCCCGTACATTTGCTAAAAGGGTGTTGCGCTTCGCCTCATTCTTATTTTGCTCCAAAATAGCAACCGGATTCAAATAGTCAAATAAAGTCTGTTGGTAATAGCTGTCGAAACGATTTGCTGTATCCACTCGAACCGGTGAAGTCGGGTTATAAATCGTCGCATAACGGAAGGCTTCGTTGAAACCTAACTCCTCGTTTCTGTTGGTCGTAGCCACATTGAATGAAACCGCCAAACGATCCTTGAAAGCTTTCTGAGTTAAATTCAAACGCGCATTCAACTGCTGGAAACCAGTTCTAATGGATACCCCCTCGTTGTTACGATAGTTGGCAGCAATGCGGTAAGAAGTTTTCTGAGATCCGCCAGAAAGTGCCAAGTTGTGTACTTGCGAAATACCCGTGCGGGTAATTTCTTTGAACCAATCGGTGCTAGAGCCATAGTCCGTTCCTTTGATAGTACCATCCGGTCCGCCACGGAATGCCCGATACTGATCTGCACTCAAAACATCCACATAGTTTGCTAAAACGTCTGCGGTAACAAAGCCATTATACTCTATGGTAGTAGTACCTTCCCGACCTCTTTTGGTCGTAATGAGAATGACCCCGGAAGCACCGCGTGTACCGTAGATAGCCGCCGCGGAACCGTCTTTCAATACATCAATAGAAGCGATGTCATTCGGATCCACGCTATTCAATTCCGCACCAACCACGCCATCAATGACGATGAGCGGAGAAGTATTCGCACCGACTGTAGAAAGACCACGCAAGCGAATGTTAAAACCCTGATTCGGGTTGCCACCCGGGCGGGTAATAGATAAACCTGCCACTTTTCCTTGTAGCAATTGAGCGGCATTGGAGACATTACCCTTGTTAAAATCTTCTTCCTTCACGCTCGTAATAGCACTGGTTACTTCGCGTGATTTTTGGGTACCATAACCTACGACTACGATTTCGTCCAATGCTTGACCAGCTGTGACCGTGATGTCGAGTACGTCGGAAGAGCCAACCGTCACTCGTGTTGTGTTGTAGCCAGTGTAGGAAATTTCCAACTCGGTAGCACCGGCAGGAAGGTTTAAGGTGTAGCCGCCGTCAATATCAGTAGCAGTACCAGTGGAGGTTCCAACCACTAAAATGTTGGCACCAATAAGTGGGTCGCCCGTAGTGATATCTGTGACCTTGCCACTGATGGTGCGCTGCCCATAGGCAAAGCTACCAAGTGCTAAAGCGCAGACTACGAGTAACCATTTGGAGCAATAGTTAACTCTAATTTTCATACATTACTTAGATTTGGTTAAATAAACTAATGAACATCCTATTAAAATGACCCCTGATTTTATGTCAGAAGCGGCACACAAAGGTCGTTGCGTGTACGCTTTGTCACTTTTTCTTTTCTAGTTTCTTGGTTTGATATAGACGTGAATGGGTGATTTGAAATGCTATCTGTTTCGTCGCATTCTATCTCAGCGTGTAAAAGTCTAAATAAAGGGCGAAAAAAGCAAGTAGAGTGAAAAATATTTTTAGAATAAGTTTGTAAACAAAATTATATTGGGATTTGAAATCTTAGACAGGCATCTAACGCACTGTCAAAAGCGTTTTAAAATTATAGAGCAACCTTTTGAATTTCAATTTTATACGCATATCCCGACTACGCATGAAACGAATTGCATTGGTACTCTTGCTATTGCCCTTATTTATGGATCAGGCTTCTACACAAACCTTTGAGTCCATCCGGCGAGGGGTAAAAAAGGTTGAAATCCCCTTCGAGTACGAAAATAATTTCATCATCGTGCAGGTGCTTTTCAATGATGTCTTTCCGTTAAAGTTTATTTTTGACACGGGTGCCGAGCACACCATTTTGACCCAGCGGGAAATTACCGACTTGCTACAAATCAATTATGAAAGGCGTTTCACGATTATCGGTTCTGATTTGAGTACCGAACTATACGCTTATTTGGCGCGAGGCGTGAAGTTGAAAATCCACAACTTATTAGCACTCAATCGCTCCATTTTGGTGTTAGAAGAAGATTATTTTCGCTTTGAAGAGTATGGTGGTATTAATGTGCAAGGCATCATTGGGGCGGATTTGTTTCGTCAGTATATTGTAAAAATTGACTACCGCCGCAAGATGATTACGCTGTATGACCCTGCCCATTTTGAACCGCCCAAAGGTCATTTTAAAGAGTTTCCGATAGAAATTGAGCGGCACAAACCATACCTCATGGCGAATACTTCCCTCACTAAGGATACCATTCTTCGCGGTAAATACCTATTGGACACGGGCGCCAGCATTTCCCTACTGCTTTACACCAATACGAATTCGGCTTTTGATTTGCCAGAGCGCCTCATTCGCAGCAAAATCGGCATGGGCTTAGGTGGTTTCTTACAAGGTTTTATGGGGCGCGTCAATGGAATAGAAATAGGCGGCAACAATCTGGAGGGGGTCATCACCAATTTTCAGGAGTTGTCGGGCAAGGTGGATACGGCTTTTACCAATAATCGAAACGGGATCATCGGCAACCAGATTCTCAATCGTTTTGAAATTATCATTGATTACATACATGGCAAACTTTATTTACAACCCGAAAAAAATATTCGTCAAAAATTTCAATATGATAAAAGCGGACTTATTCTGGCTGCTTCAGGTACGAATTTGAATGTTTTTACGGTCATAGACCTCGTGGAAAATAGTCCGGCGGTAGAAGCCGGTATCCAAGTGGGCGATGAAATCAAAAGAATCAATGGCTTGCCTACTGCTGTCATGCACTTGTCAGATATTATCAGGCGGCTACAAGGCAAAGCTGGTAAAAAAATAAAGCTCTATCTGACCAGGGGAAAGGAGAACATTACGAAAGAGGTGGTGCTGCGGGAGTTGATTTAATTTGTGATTTGTGATTTGTGATTTGTGATTAGGGATTAGGGATTAGGGATTAGGGATTTGCGGAATAGGGATTTGTGATTAGGGATTTGTGATTAGGGATTTG
>CAZJXN010000044.1:18513-35325 GCA_964549655.1 uncultured Saprospiraceae bacterium | reverse complement strand
CTAATATCTATGGTCTGATTAAATTTATCTTCCAAACATCGCATCATTCTTATCCTGCCGCCCGCCGTCTTCCAATGGATATTCTTTGCGCATCGGGAAATAATTCATTTCATCCATATTCAAAATGCGCTTCAAATTCGGATGCCCAGTGAATCGAATGCCGTAAAAATCGTACGCCTCACGTTCCATCCAATTCGCAGTATTCCACAGCGGCGTGAGCGAATCAATCACCGGCTCCTCAATTGGCATAAACGCTTTCAAACGAATGCGACGATTTTCGGGCATATTGTGCAATTGGTACATCACGCCGAGTTCTTGCCCTTTCTTATCAGGATAATGTACGCCGCACATCGTGGTCAGAAAATGAAAATTCAACTCCTCGTCTTCTTTCAAAAACTTTATAACCTCAAACACTCGTTCTTTCTGCAAGTAATATACCGGAAAATCGTAATGAATTTCCGTCATCAGCAGTGCCTCACTGAAACGCTCCGTCAGCTTATTTTCTACCAAAGATGCCAATTCTTGTACACTCATTTTAGATGCCAGATATTTAGATGCAAGATGCAAGACGGAGACTAAGGGACTCGGTGACCAAGAGACTTAGCGCGAGGTGCAAACAGCACATTTTATACGTTTTAAACTTCAAACAGAAAATAAAAAATGTCAACATCAAGTCTGAACTTCCAAACCTCCAAATTCCAAACTATTCGATTCCATACTTTGCTAACATCTCCTTATACTCCGGCGAGTTGCGGCGACGCAATGATTCATTGC
This sequence comes from uncultured Saprospiraceae bacterium, assembly GCA_964549655.1. Lineage (GTDB taxonomy): Bacteria > Bacteroidota > Bacteroidia > Chitinophagales > Saprospiraceae > JADJNW01. The sequence goes on along the minus strand of CAZJXN010000044.1, from coordinate 34,551 downwards.
CCACCAATTCTTGGATTTTTAAAATGCCTTCCAGCACTTGTTCCGGTCTTGGCGGGCAGCCGGGAATGTACACATCTACGGGCATGATGCGGTCAATACCTTGCAACACGCTGTACGAATCGAAAATGCCGCCGCTACAAGCGCAAGCGCCCATAGAAAGTACCCACTTCGGCTCTGCCATTTGCTCATACACTTGGCGCAAAATCGGACCCATTTTCTTTGCAATCGTACCCATTACCATCAACAAATCCGCTTGTCGAGGCGAAAAACTCAATCGCTCGGAACCAAATCGTGCCAAATCATAATGTGCACCCATCGTCGCCATAAACTCAATGCCGCAACAAGAAGTCGCAAACGGCAGCGGCCACAGCGAATTTTTACGTGCCAAGCCTACCACTTTATCAAACGAAGTGGCAAAAAATCCCGCACCCTCTACACCCGCAGGTGCAAAATCGGGCGAAATCGTTATATCTGGTTGAAGAACTGCTGATGCCATTTTAATTGTATTCAGGTGTTTGTGTGTCAATGTTTCATGTCCCTCTTTGCGCAGACCGCTTCTGTATTAACACCAAACCATTTTAAAATTTAAAAATATTATAATACCTAAATCTGTCCTAAGCGAAAAAAATATCCTAATATTTAAATATCCCAACTACTCCCACTTCAATGCGCCTTTTTTCAAAATGTAAAAGAAGCCGACCAACAACACGCCCATGAACGTAAACATTTCCAATAAGCCGAATAGACCAAGCTCTCTAAAGTTCACTGCCCAAGGATACATAAAAATCACTTCGACATCGAATAATACAAACAAAATCGCTACTAAAAAATACTTTACAGAAAACGGTACACGCGCATTGCCTTGCACGTCAATGCCGCACTCGAACGTCTCGTCTTTTACCTTCGACTTGCGTTTGGGTCCCAGCCAGTGTGTCACAACCATCGTGAAGGCTACAAAACCGCCCGCTACCACAAACATCATCGCTATGCCTATATAATCTATTGGTGTGTTCGTCATTCCTTTGATTTAATTTGATGCAAAAGTAGTAAATTATTTATTTGCAAAAAGTAGAAAAATGTTGTCTTTCAAAGGTTTGTCAACTATTAAACCACCTGATTCGACAAGGGGTTCAAAGGAATTTGTAATTTAGATTCGATTTAAATTAAACAGTAAATTTACTACGGATTTATTTTTCGATAATTAGACAAACGCAACGCGAAAACATTTTGTCAATTTTAAAAGTTTTTGTTTCAAAATAAAAAGCGCCGAGCAAGAACGCCCGACGCTTTAATTTGAAAAAATCATCTGGTGACTGGAGTCATCAGATGATTTTTTTTATTGCTTCAACAATTTATACGTCTGCGATTGTCCATTTACCGTCACACGGGCGAAGTAGAAGCCTGCTTGGTCGGCACTCATCGTGAAGCGACAAGTGTTGCCAGCCGGACTTTGCTGCGCAGCCGTTCTGACCAATTTGCCCAAAGCATCGAACAATTCTACCTGTACCAACGCGGCATCCGTATTAGCGATTTCAATCGAAACCTCTTGGCTGAATGGGTTTGGATACACCGTCACTTGCGCTGCGAATGGAATTCTTGGTTCATCCGCATCCACCAATGATTTGCCGAGGAATTGATTGCGCGCGAAAACTAACGCCACACTTCTGTCGAAAGTCCGAGTTTCACCAGAAACATCTTTTCGTGGCAATTGACCTCGACCTTCCTGCATGGAAATAAACGCATATTTGAAATCCGGTGTAAACGTCATACCAGTTGGCTCGCCTACAACGGGCGTGTGCGAGAAAATTTCCACTTTTGGATTGGCTTGTGTGTGACCTGCGCGGAGTACCCAAGTGAAGTTACGACCGCCATCTTGCAAAACCCACAAATTGCCTCGGTCGTCAAACGACAAGTTATCATTGCCACCGCCCCAAGGTTCGGTCACGATTTTATTACTATCTGTTGTAATACGATAATTTTTGCCACCAGCGAAAGTTTCAAAATTAGAAATCGTCGTGCCGTTGTCGCGGAAGCGATACACGCGACCAACGCCCTTCACCGTGAAATAAATCATGCTGTCAATCGGGCTAATTTCCACATCTTCAATACCATTGAAAAGCGTTGCACCCAATGTAGCCGAAGTCATTTTCACGTTATTACATTCGGTAGGTGTCGAGTTTGGAACTTGAACCCAACGACCCGTCGTGCCGCGTGGCTCGCCATTTACATAAGCACTGTCTAATACTAAAGTGTACAATAAGCCACTGTCCAAACGTGTCGGTTGGGCGGCGATGAATTTGAACAAACTGCCGCGCGGGTCGTCTTCCCCTTCGTACAAGGTCTTTTGATCTTTTGCAACGACGACATTTTCGTGGTCCATTTTACCTAATTTCCATAATTTTTGCTTGCCTCTGCCGAAGTCGCGCACCATACGGGTAGAAGGTACGAGTTCGACTGCCCAACCGTAGTCATGGTAGCCATCGCCGTTTGTGTCGGTATTAGAAACCGCTTCTTCGCAAGTGATGACGTTGTTCCAAGAAGCCACCGTGCCGGAGCAGTTGCTTGTCGTTCCAACAACTGGTTTAAAATCCACGGGACCGCTATTTAACGTTTCCCACAGACCTGTATTTTGGTTCAGTTGAATTTCTAAAATCGAAACGCCGCCCGTGCCGCCATCTTTTTCGTGGTTGATAGACAAATAGCCGCGCGTGCTGCTGCCGTTGATAGGCACGTAACCCGTGAAGTCAAAATTGGATGGAATCGTACCCGGCGTACCTTTGTAAGCATCTCCGAATGCGGCGATGTATTGGAATGCGTGGGTTGCATTTGGAACGGCTACGGTATCATTTTGAGGACGCGGAATCAAGGAAGTAAAACAGCCAATGTGCGTGTCATTTACTCCATTGCAACCTAAATTGCTGGCATTAGAAGTCGCTTGACGGTCGCGCAGTTCTAAGTCAAATGCTAAATCGGGGCTATTCGCGCTGCGCTGGTGGGCTTCTACTGCGATGATATTTTCACCGGTTCTTAATAACGTTTTTGGAATGTCGTACGTGAAATACGCCAATTGTGCGTCGCCGCGCACTTCTGTAGTTGCCAAAATTGCGCTCGTCACGCCACTGGTTGGTAGATTCAACGTCAAAGCTGGTGCGCCGTTGATGTAAATCACGGCGCCGTCATCCAATAAAACATTCATTTCCAAATTATTGCTCAAACTATCCACATTGGCAATTCTAAAACGCTTGCGGAAGTAAGTGGTAATGTGTTTAATGAATGTAAATTTTCGAGTAATAATACTCAAGTTATTTACATTAAAATAATATACATTTAATAATTAATTAATTTATGGGACGCAATTTTGATTTTGTGAATATTTAGTTACTTAAATTACACAAAACATGTAATTAAGTAAATATTCGTTCATTTACTCATGTGTAAAAAATTAAAAAATGAGAACTTTTAAAATGTTTCTACTATTCTGCGCTACTCTTCTATTGTTTACTCAGTGTTCTAAAGAAGAAATTAGAAGTGAAGCTACAAAAGATGCTGAATCTACGCGTTTACTGGAAAAAGTTTGTGAAATGGGATTTAATACCGAAGGAGCTATAATTGATGACGAGTATATTTCGCTACCAAATACAGATGTGGTATTCAGTAAACAAGAATTACTTGAGTCTTTAGAAAATGTATCGTCCAGAGGTTATGTTATACAAAAAACGCATATTCCCTCTACCTCATCAGTAGGAAACATAAAAATTTGTTTAGATGGTGCAATATCTTCCGACTGGGTATCAGCTTTTCAAACCGCAGTAAATGATTGGAACAATATATCTTATTGCAATGTTACTATTAGTTTAAATTGTAGTTCGCCTAATATAAGAGTATATTATGACGATTCAAGTCAATTACCTACTTGTTTAAAAAATCTTCCAGATCCACCTGCTTCTGGTGCTTTAAGAGGTAGAGCGAAATTTCCTTCTAATGGCGTGATCGGAGATTTAATATCTATAAATAGAACTAATAATCCTTGTACTGACCAATGTTGTAGAGAATTAGTTGCAACTCATGAATTAGGACATAATTTAGGGTTGAGGCACAATAATCAATCTGAGAGTGCACAAGGCACATCTTGCGGACTAACCGTAGATAGAACATTGATTCCCGGCACTCCTACAAACGATCCTAATTCTATTATGTTTTCGCCCTATGATGGATGTAAAGACTTTAATAATTATGATTTAATTACTGCTCAAGTTTTATATCCAACAACCTACTCACTTACAGTAAGCAATCCTATTTATGAAGGAAGTTATGCTAAAGTTCAATTCATAATAAATGGCTCTGCTCCTTATGAGACAACTGTTACATCCTATGATGTATTTAATGATGCACATACATATACTTTTTATGGAAGCACATCTCCATATTATTATTTCGGAATTGGTAGTGGCTGCTACAATTTTCTTTCTGTTTCTAAAAATTATAAAGGAGATTTTGTTGGTAATTCGGACAGTGATAAGTGTTTTTAAATCTTAAATTAAAATAAAAAAGCCTTTTGATCAACCGATCAAAAGGCTTTTTTTATAACTGAATCACATAGTATTATTCTAAAGCAAATAGCACGCCCAGCGCCAAGAGGAGCAGTAGATTTTTGTTCATAAGTGGTTTATTATTGAAAAATTGTACGAATGAACGATTTTCATATTAAGTGAATATTAAATTCATGTTTTATAATTGTAAAGTGAGTTAGGGGAGGATAGGAATATGGGAGGATAGGAGTCACCACAGAATTATTGTATTTTTGTAACAAAATGGAAATGAGGAAAGTTACAAGCTCGTTTAAAGGTGTGTTAGCACTTGAATTTCCAAATATGCATGCGAACCAGTTTTTTGACTTTTGTCAATTAAATAAGGATTTGAGAATTGAGCGAAATGCGGAAGGGCAAGTCATTATTATGCCGCTAAAAAGTTTGCAAATTGGTAATTTAAGCGCACAACTAAATGTTAGATTGGGCTTGTGGAATAAAGAGCGCAGATTAGGCGTAGCCTTTATCAATGCTGGCTTTACGTTGCCAAATGGTGCGGTTTATGGCCCAAATTCCGCTTGGTTGAGCACCGAAAAATGGAATAGTCTTACAAAAGAGCAGCAAAAAAAGTTTGCGCCAGTCGTGCCTGATTTTATCATGGAATTGCGTTCTCCAAATGACAATGTAAAACCGATAGAAGATAAAATTTTAGAATTTATGGAATGTGGCTGCCGGCTTGCGTGGCTGATTGACCCTATCAAACAACAAACCACCATTTACAAATCAGATGGGAGCGAAACTAAAGTTTCTTTTAACGAGCTGCTTTCAGGCGAAGACGTGTTGCCCGGTTTTGAAGTCAAATTATCAGAATTATTTGAGTAAAAACAATTTCAATCTTTCTAACTGGTCGGTATTCAATAAATCCACGCCTGCTGCTTGCAAGGTTTCCCACACTTTTTCACTTTCCGGCGTTGCCCAAAGGCGCACTTTCTGACCGTTAGCATGAGCAGATTCCGTCAATGTTTTCAATTTTTGCAATTCTTCTGCTGGAATTTCTCCTTCGCCGCGCCATTTTAAAATATTCCAATAACTCTCGCTAATCACAGGCATAAAATTAGCATCGTATTTGCCTACATCGCCGAGGCGACCGTCAATGCTAACCAAACGCGTTCTATCTTTTTGTACTGCCTCAATGGAGCGAGCACCGGAGAGAAAAATCGTAACCGCGCCGTGCTTCGTCCGACCTTTTTTGTAGCGTGTGAGCATTTTTTCAAACGGTGCTAATTGCTCTTTCAAAACCGCATACGTGCCTTCTCCATCCGCTTTGATGTCAATCATTAAAAAAAAGTTATCTTTATATTTTGGATAAATCTTTTTTCGGTTTTCTTTACACATTTTCCACAATGGTTCTAAATAAAGTTTGGTCAATGTTCGGCTGGCATCTTTTGTTTTTGGCATATCATGGGACACATATAACTCGCCATCAATCAAGTATACATCTGCTTCAACGCTTGTAAAACCTTGTGAGAGTGCATCCAAAAGTGGTCTTGTGTGTTCGTAATCGTTGTGCGCGTGCGCGTTGGGCAAAGGTGTAATTTGACTAAAAGCAGTTTGTTGGAATGTAATAAAAAATAAAAATAAAATACGCATAACATTAAGTTTAGAGCGAACATTGAACATTAAACCTCAAACATTAAACTTTTAGTACGCCACCTGTTCCATCACGCCCATCACTTCCATCGCCAAACCAAAAGAGAGCGTCATGCCGGCACCGCCCAAGCCATTTACAATCGTCACGCCTGCTTCTGGTTGTGCAATAAATTCCGTTTTCCCTGTCAATTTTGGGTAAATGCCGTGCCACGTTTCTGCAATTTCCAGCGACGGGAGCTTTAAGAATTTTTTCAAATATTTTAAAATCAAATCATTAATTAATTGTTTATCAAACGGATTCATATCTAAACCATACTCATGGCTGTCGCCGAGGGTGAGTTCGCCCAAGCTCGTCTGCGATACCAGCACGTGAATACCCCAGCGATTGTAGTCTGAAAATTCTTTTGCAAAACGTTTTTTTAAAAGGGTCAAACTTTCACAATGCGCGAATGAACTGTAATGTTGAAGGGTGAGTCCGGCGGCGAGATTGGGTCCGAGTTGCCAGCCTTGCGGTTGTGGTTTGGTGCGCATCATTTGCAATTTACACTTCGTGATGCCGCTTTGCGCGAATATTTCTGGATATAATGTTTCAAAATCTGCACCTGAGCAAATGTAAATACGCTCCGCATTCCATTTACTATTTGGACTTGACACGCATGGATAGCTAACATTTGTAATAGCCGTATTATAAAAAATTTGGACATTTAATTGAGTTGCTAAATAAGTATGAATCGCTTCTGTCGCTTGGCGCGGGTCAATATTGACTTCTGTGGCACTAAAAAGCGCGCCTTCCAAACCAACTGGATTCACCATTGGGCTGCGGCTGATGACTTCTTCTGGCGTGAGCATTTGACATTTATAACCGACGTGGCGCGTGGTGGCGACAAATTCTTCCAATACATTCAGTTCGTCTTCATGGTAAGCCAAGTGCAAAGAACCCCAAGGTTTTGCCCAAAAATCGGCTTTCTGTGCCAATTCGAGCCACGTCTCCCGGGCACGCATGGCACGAGCGAACGTCTGCGGGGGTTGTCCGATAGGCCACACCATGCCAAAGTTGCGCACCGTCGCGCCTTGTGCCTTCGGATGCCGTTCAAAAATGGCAACTTTTGACCCTTTTTTTGCAGCGGTGTAGGCGATTGCAAGTCCCACGATACCACTTCCAACTATAATTACATCAAACTTTTGAGTTCCTTGCATGACGCGGGGGATTTGAATTTGTTTACAAACGATAAACGCTTTTTTTTAGAGTCATTAAAACGATTGCATCAAACAAAAATACTTTATCGAGCCATGCAATGCGGGAAAGCGATATTAATTAATTGTAAAAAATTCGATTTGTAGGGTAAAGAAATTTACCACGATGAAACTAAACTGTACCTTTAATGCCTAATCATATACCATGAGTAAGTATCTGTTGACGGGTATTGGCAAGCGTATCAAGCATTTACGAAAAGAAAGGCACACTAAACTTACCGATTTGGCGGAGACTGCTGGCGTTAGTAAAGGCTTGTTATCTAAAATAGAAAATGGGCGCACGGTGCCGTCTTTACCGGTTTTGCTATCTATTATTCAGGCGTTGGAAATGGTACCAGAGGATTTTTTTAAGAATTTACATTATGAACCACCGAGCCGCTACATTCATAAAAGTGCAGCGGATTTAGTGTCCATTCAAAAAGAAGAGGATGCAGTGGGCTTTAATTATCAGTTTATTTTGGAACAAGCGTTTGAAAAACTAACAGTGGAGGCGGTCGTGTTGGAAATATTGCCAAATGCCCAGCGCCAAAAAGTAAGTGTGGATGCATACGAATTCAAATATGTGCTGGAAGGCGAAATTAACTATCAAATTGACGAAGAGTTTATTCTGCTGAAACAAGGCGATACGTTATTGTACGATGGACGCATTCCGCATGTGCCACATAATGACACGGAGCAAACGGCTAAAATGTTGGTGTTGTATTTGTATTATGATAATGAGAAGCTGTCTGAACTGTGATTTTTATGATTTTTGTGAAAAACATGATTTATACCTTGCGTCCTCTGCCCCTTTGCGGTTGAAAAAAATGCTGTGAGGGCTGTAAAGAGCGACAAAAATATTATAACATTATAACACCAAAACACTATTAAAAATCAAGCTCATGTTTCCAATAGAATTAGCCGTATTTGATATGGCAGGCACGACCGTTCAAGATAAAAAAGAAGTAGAAACTTGCTTTTATGAGGCTGCTGTGCAAACGGGACTCCAAGCCAGTCCACGCCGCATCACTGATATGCAGGGCATTCCGAAATTGATTGTGGTGGAAACGCTGTGGGACGAGGCGATTGGCAAAACCCATCCTGATTTTAAAGATAAGGTAGCAATCACGTATGAAACCTTTCAACGTATTTTAGAAAATCATTATTTGAAACAACCCGTGCTGCCGACAGAAGGCGCGTTGGAGACGTTTGTTTGGCTGCGTGCTAAAGGGGTGAAAATTGCGCTTACCACCGGCTTTTATCGTAAGGTGACTAATATTATTTTGAATCGCTTGGGTTGGGATAAGGAATTGAATGACCGTTATTTAGGTAATGGAAATTCTTTGATTGACCTTTCGCTCACGCCGGATGAAACTGGCAACGGTCGTCCACATCCTGATATGATTCTGAAAGCAATGACACTGTTGAATATTTCAGATAGTAAAAAAGTGGTCAACATTGGCGATACGCCTTCTGATTTGCAATCGGGCAGAGCCGCCAATTGCTTACTTTCTTTAGGCATCACGAATGGTACGCACACGCGAGAGGAATTATTGCAATATGATAATGACGGTTTGCTGGATTCTATGCGGGCGTTTCCGACATTTGTAGAACAAGCACTGAGTACGATTCTGGCTTAACTTATTATTTTACAGCCTAATGTAAATTAATTTTTCGCCAATTTTTCTATTAACTCTATCGTATAATCTACTTCTTCGGCAGTGGTGTAAACTGAAACACCCAAGCGTGTCACGCCGCCTTTTTCGAGTAATCCCAACACTTCGGTCGCACGGATGGCATAGAAGTGCCCGTCCCAAGCGCACACATTATGAGAGGCGAGATATTGACAAACGGCGGTCGGATTTTTGTCCTCTAATGTAAAAGATAAAGTCGGTGCGCGCCATTTCGTATTTGCTGGAAGCCCGATAATTTCAACGCCTTTTATTTGCGACAAGCCATCGTATAATTTTTTAAATACGCCTTTTTCGTGTTCATGAATGACGGTCATTGCGTTTTGCAATTTTTCTCGTTGTAACGTACCATTTCCCAAAGAAGCAATAAAATTCACTGCTGCATTCACACCTGCTGCCGCTGCGTGATTAAAAGTTCCGGTTTCTATACTATAAGGTGCGTGTTGGAAAGCGGTGCGCAAACGGTCAGTCGGCAAGCGGTCAAGCAAGCCGGGTTTGGAATATAAAATCCCCATATGCGGACCATAAAATTTATACGCCGAACACAACAGAAAATCACACCCAACTGCTTGAACATCAATGGGTAAGTGTGGCGCGTAATGCACAGCATCCAACAATAACCAAGCACCGACTTTGTACGTCAGTTTCCGTGCCAATTGTACGTCATTCACCGTTCCCAAAATATTAGAGGAGTAGCCCATCGCCAACAGGCGGGTGCGGTCGTTGAGTTTATTTTCTAAATCTTTATAATCTAATGTACCATCCGTTTGCAACCGAACTTCTTTTACCACGATTCCCCATTCGCGTAAAGCAAGCCAAGGCGCACGATTGGCTTCGTGGTCGAGTTGCGTTATTAAAATCTCATCGCCGGGCTGTAAAGTGCGAGCAATGGCGCGGCTCAGCGAGAAATTCAAGGTGGTCATATTCTGCCCAAACGAAATGGTGTGTGCATCTTCTGCGCCGAGGAAAGTTGCCATATTTTCGCGGGTCGCGTGCATGATGGCGTCCGTCTCGTGGGTGGTGATGAACTGTCCGTGCGTATTGGCATTCGAGGTTTTGTAATAATTGGAAATCGCGTCAATAACGAGCTGTGGCACTTGCGTACCGGCAGGTCCGTCAAGAAAGACCAAGGGTTTGCCGTTGTGCAGGCGTTGTAAGGCAGGAAATTGTTGGCGGATGTGGTCGTTCATTTTTTAGGTGTGTTTTAGTGTTAAGGTGTTATAGTATTTTGGTCTCTTTTTCTCTTGGTCATCATTCATTCTGCTTTAATCGCCTTTCCGCTAAATTTTCCAGTCGTTTTACGTCCATTCCACACTTCTTGTCCGTTTGTCCATACTTTTAAAATGCCAGTGGATAACGCGCCAGGCTGCTCGATGGTGGCGTGGTCGGTCACAGTTTCTGGGTCGAATAATACTAAATCAGCGAAGTAGCCAGGTTTAATCAATCCTCGATTTTTAAAACCCATATTTTGCGCGGCAAGACCGGTCATTTTATGAATGGCTTCTGCTAAAGTTAAATGCTTTTCTTCTCGGACGTATTTTCGTAGAATTTTGGTAAAACTGCCTGCTCCACGCGGGTGCGAAGGATTGAGTGCGCCATCGGAGCAAATATTCGTCCATTTCCAAGTCATTATTTTGGCAATATCTGCTGGGTTCATGCTGGTGCAAATGATGCTTTCGTCGGCATCGGCTTTTACTATTTTTTGAACCAAATCAAGATAGACGACTTCAGGTGCTTGATTGCGCGCTTTTGCAACTTCGGCGAGGGTTTTTCCAACGATAGACTTATCAATAGCATAATCGGCGATGACCATTCCTTCGGGCGTGGTGAGTTCGCTCAAGGCAAATTTAGCAGCAGCTAAATCGGTAAAATCGCGTTTTGGAAACAGCACGGTCATCGTACTTTGCCAAAATTCGTAGGGATAAATATCAGCAGTAATGTCCACGCCTTGTGCACGCGCCGTGTCTAATAATTGCAACAAACTATCCGCTTTTCCCCATTGGCTCACCATCGCAATTTTGGTATGCGAAATCTGTACTGGAATCTTATATGTTTTTCCAATATTTATAATCTCCTCAATGGCTTGCCAAAGCTGCACGTCTTCGCTGCGAATGTGGCTGATGTAGCGCCGCTTCTGCTCGGCTAGCACAGAGGCGAGTTGCAAAATTTCTGCCCGATTTGAATAAATACCCGGGTCGTATTCTAAACCAGTGGAAAGTCCTAAAGCGCCTGCTTTCAACTCTTGACGCAACGCTTTTTGCATTTTTACAATTTCTTCTTTGGAGGCTGCTTGCGTAGCAACACTCATGATCTTGCGTCGAATCGTGTTGTGACCGGCGTAAGAAGCGACATTGACCGCAATCGGTATGGAGTCGAGTTGTTTCCAAAAATCGCGCAATGGATAATAAGCGCCGCCGTCCTGCCCGATTACAATCGTGGTCACGCCCTGACTCACCACTTCCTCCATGCCACGCTTTTCAAACATTCCTCGGTTGTGATGGCTGTGGGTATCAATGAAACCCGGTGCGAGTACCTTGCCGCCGCCATCTACTGTGCGTTCTCCTGCTTTTGGTTGCAAATCACCGACTTCCAAAATTCGATTGCCTTGTATCCGAACGGCTCCTATAAAAGGCACCGCGCCCGTGCCATCCACAATTTGAACATCTGTAATCAAAGTGCTTTCTACTTCTGTCGCAGAAAAATGAACCGCTTGGCAAAAAAGGAGCAGCATAGTTACAAACCAAAAAAAGTTCTTCATAACATTGTATTTGTAGGTTTTTGTCAGGTAGCATTCTTACGGCTTGAAAATTTAGGTATTTTTTATTGTGCGCTGCGATTATTTTCGTAAATTTACCAAATTAAATACGCACAGTGGCTTTTAATCTCCATCCCTTCTAGTGTATAAAGCTGCTGAATTCCAGTCTACCCGTTAAGAACACCGACCACTTGCATGGTTTACACCATACTTGTGGATGTTATTTCTTTTGCATTTTCACTAATAATCAAGGTGTATCGTTATCAAAAAAAAGCCAGTGATAAATTATTGCTGGGCGTTACTTTTTACTAAAATCAAGTCATAAACCATAAACTATCTAAAAATAATCCTGCTATGAGCAAAACGCTTACACTATTCACACTATTTTTTTGCTTTTTAATAGGTCGCGATACAATGCAGGCGCAGTCCGTCTGGCCCGGCGATGTCAACAACAACGGGGTAGTCAATAGCGTAGACTTCCTCTACTGGGGAGTCGCGTACGGAAAAACCGGAAAAGCACGTGCCAATACCGCTTCCACTTGGCAAGCACATCCGATGGTACAAGCTTGGCTCGGAGCGTTCCCAGAGACGGGTGGTATGAACTATGGCTACGGGGATTGCAATGGCGACGGAAAAGTAGACCTCACCGATGCAACTACGCCTATAAAAGATAATTTTTGGAAAAAGCATGATCCAGTCACAGAGGATATATGGAGCGCACTCGGAGGCGATTTCAAACTGGATTTGACGACTTCCAACATTGCCAATGGTCAAGCCAATCCGGGACGTAAGGTAAAAATTAAAGTTGCCCTTTCTAAACAACAACGCAGCGAAGCAAACGCAAGACAGGAATTAAACTTTTATGGCATTGCCTTCGTGCTAAAATACAATCGTGCTTTGGTGACCACCGATGGTATCAATTTTACAAAACTGAATAACTTTTGGATAGATCCTACCGGCAATAAATCTCATCTTTTTTTCAAAAACCAACAGCAGGATGGAACGTTTGAAATCGCCATTACGCGCACGGATTTGGTAGAAGTAAATAGCTCCGGTGAATTCGGCACACTGGAATTTACCTTGAAAAATGATAGCGATGATGACAAGACTTTAGAGTTGAAAGTAGAGAAAGTGCGCGTGATTGACGCAACGTTGAAGTCTTATAGCGTCACATCTGCCAATTTTAAAATAAATGTGGTTGGCGAAAAAGGCGATGACGAGGATGACGAGGAACCAAATGGTAACGGTGGCGGCGGCACTCCTGTAGAAACGCCCTGCCCAAATGTGGTAAATCCAGTATGCGGAAAAGACGGGAAAGTATATTTGAATAGTTGTTATGCAGAGAAAGCAAATGTAGCTTATACGGAGGGAGTCTGTTACGAAAATTGTGTGAATCCTGCCTTGATTAACCTAGATGCGATTTGTCCGGCAGTATACGACCCAGTTTGTGGTTGCAATGGCGTTACCTATCAAAATGAATGTACTGCAGCCGCAGCAGGCGTAGTGTTCACCAAACCAGGGCCATGTAACAAAAATAATTATGTGTGCTATGATCCCAATTACGTGATTACTGCTGCCTATACAACACTGGTTCCAAGCACAGGGGTTATTAACTTTAGTACGCCACAGACCAATGATCCGGTATGTGGTTGTAACAATGTAACCTATAAAAACTCTTATGTAGCAGAAGCAAATGGCATTCGAGTGTATACGAAGGGCAAATGTGCGCCCGCGTGCGTAGACCCTACGCGCATCAACCCAGATGCCGTTTGTACTTTAGAATATAATCCGGTTTGTGGTTGTAATGGAGTCACTTATTCCAACCCTTGTAAAGCAGCGGCGGCAGGTGTCGTCTCTACTACGCCGGGCGTATGTGGCGGCAATACGACTCCTTGGTGCAATAAAGCAACTCCGTTGGATTGTGGTAATTTCTTATCGAGTGAAAACACGACCAACGCCGGAAACCAAATCGGTAGTTATCCTTGTAGTAGTAAAAATTATAGCGGACCGGAAAAAGTCTACATTATCAATAAAACCAGTGCCGGTAACCTTCAAATCGGCTTGGAAATTATGACGCCGGGTCTTGACCTTGATCTTTTCTTATTGTCTGCCGATTGTAGCTTTATCAAGTGTTTAAAATCCAGCACGACCAACAATACGCAAACCAATAATGAGGGTATCGCATTGGAAGATGCACCCGTTGGCACGTATTATTTGGTGGTAGATGGGCCTGCTGCCGGACAATATCGTTTGGAGTTGAGTTGCGGCTATTTGTACTGTGGAGATGCGGTTTCCTTGACATGCGGACAACCTTATAATGGAAAAAATCATGATGGCGATGACAATGTCTCTTTGTACGGCTGCGCTCCCAACATCCTGAATGTAGAAAATAACGGACCAGAGAAAGTACACACTTTCACGATTACACAAGCTGGTGCAGTGTCCATCAGTTTATCTGGTTTGAGTGCCAATCTTGAATTATTTCTATTGAGTTCTTGCGACCGCAGCAGTTGTATGGCGTATAGCCAAAACAGCGGAAACAACAATGAATCTATCACTGCCACTCTACAGCCGGGCACTTATTATGTGGTAGTGGATGGCTATAATGGCGCGACTTCCAATTATAGGTTACTAGTAGATTGCGCGGGGGCTTCCTGTAATCTTGGACTCACACTCACTGCTGATAATGCGGTTTGTGGCCAAAATAGCGGTTCTATCAATATACAAACCACAGGTGGTAGTCCAAGCTACATTATATCTTGGACGGGTCCCGTTTCCGGTAATTTGAATACGCAGAGCATTGCCACTACCCTTCAAGGACTTCCTCCAGGCACTTACACCGTTACTGTTACAGATTATCTGGGCTGTAAAAGCAAGAAGACCGTCACCATCAATTCCGGTGGAAATCTTACCGCGCAAACCACCATTACCAATGCAAATTGCGGTGCTGCTGGCAAAATAAAAGTCATAGTTGGCGGCGGTTCTCCAAAGTATAAAATTCACCTATCAGGCGCAGAAAGCGGCACATTTGAATCGCAAACTGGCTCTTTTGAGTTGAAAGATTTAGTGCCGGGTTCTTACCATATTTATATTATAGATGAGAGTGGATGCTCCATTTCCAAGGATTTTACGATTGGTCAGGAAGGCGGTAATTTTTACTTCACGGCTACGCCCAATGCAGCCGCTTGCGAGAGTCCAGGGTCTATTGCTATCAAAACATTCAGTGGTACGGCTCCCTATAAAGTCTACATTTCTGGTCCGAAAAGCGGCAGTGTTGCCGTGAATGCCTCTTCTTTTAATATCGTTGACCTTCCGGGAGGCACTTATACCATTAAAATAGAAGACGCCAGTGGCTGTTCTCACGCTTTGACGGTTACAATTGGCACTACGGAACTGACCGGCTCTATTACCCCCCAGGGCGGCAGTTGTACGCAACCGGGTTCTATCAAAATCAATATTGCAACTGGCAAACCTAACTTTATCATTTCTTGGGCAGGACCCGTTTCCGGCAATGAAACGACAAGCAACACCGCTTATACCATTGGTAATCTTCCACCAGGTTCTTACACCATTACCATTAAAGATGGCAACTGGTGCGCGCTTATGAAAGTTGTGGTGGTCACAGGTAATGAAAACGGCTTTGATATAGATTTGACCCCAGAAAATGGTGCTTGCGAAACCAAAGGCGGCATTAAGATCAAAATCAACGGCGGCACGAAACCGTACAAAATCACTTGGTCAGGCGCAGCAGGCGGCAATGCGACTACTGAAAATACCTCTTATCAAATCCCTAACTTGTCCGGCGGCACTTACACCGTAAAAGTGGTAGATAAAAACGGTTGCGATGTAACGGAAACCACGCAAATCTTGGTTGCCAACAGTTCGCTTTCCTTAGAATTGCTTGTCAAAAATGCGACTTGTATCCAAAGTGGCTCTATTCTGGTGGATGTAAATGGTGGTATTTCAAACTATATTATCAAATGGGAAGGACCCGTCAATGGCTCGTTTACATCCAACAATGATAAATACGAAATCCCCAATCTGCCCGCTGGTACGTATAAAATTACAGCGACTGATGGAAATTGGTGTGCGACTTCTAAAACGATAATTATCACTGGCTCCTCCGAAGGCTTTGATATAGATTTGACCCCAGAAAATGGTGCTTGCGAAACCAAAGGCGGCA
>CAZJXN010000044.1:0-18413 GCA_964549655.1 uncultured Saprospiraceae bacterium | reverse complement strand
GGCTTTGATATAGATTTGACCCCAGAAAATGGTGCTTGCGAAACCAAAGGCGGCATTAAGATCAAAATCAACGGCGGCACGAAACCGTACAAAATCACTTGGTCAGGCGCAGCAGGCGGCAATGCGACTACTGAAAATACCTCTTATCAAATCCCTAACTTGTCCGGCGGCACTTACACCGTAAAAGTGGTAGATAAAAACGGTTGCGATGTAACGGAAACCACGCAAATCTTGGTTGCCAACAGTTCGCTTTCCTTAGAATTGCTTGTCAAAAATGCGACTTGTATCCAAAGTGGCTCTATTCTGGTGGATGTAAATGGTGGTATTTCAAACTATATTATCAAATGGGAAGGACCCGTCAATGGCTCGTTTACATCCAACAATGATAAATACGAAATCCCCAATCTGCCCGCTGGTACGTATAAAATTACAGCGACTGATGGAAATTGGTGTGCGACTTCTAAAACGATAATTATTGAAAGTCCACCGACCGAATTATTTATAGCTACTTCCGTAAATGGTGCTTGCGAAGCTCCGGGTTCTATTAAATTGAATTTCATCCGTGGAATGCCTGCTTACACCATTCAATGGACAGGTCCACAAAGCAACTTAGCTGTCGCAAATGGCAGTAGCTACACGATTCTAAACTTGCCAAAAGGTACCTACACGATAAAAGTGACCGATTCAAAAGGTTGCATCCAAACGCAAACGGTACAAGTAAATTCTACGGAAAATAATTTGTCCTTTACAGCCGTACTTTCGGAAACTTTATGTGGACAAAATGGCACGATTAAATTAACTATCAATAGCGGTACGGCCAATTACAAAATAACTTGGGATGGTCCGGTAGACGGTTCGTTTACAACAAGTACAAATGCGTATGACCTTACCAACCTGCCTGCCGGTTCTTACATTATCAGTATCATAGATGGCAATTTGTGCAGTACTACAAAGACAGTAAATATTGCTCAAACGCCCGAAAATTCGTTCACCGCCACGCCGAAAAATGGAATCTGCGAATCGCCCGGTTCTATCAAATTGAATTTCACAAGCGGCATCGCGCCTTATGCGATTACTTGGACGGGAACGGCTCCAGGTTCGGCAACTACATCTGGTAATCTCTTTACGCTTCAAAACCTATCAATCGGTACGTACCTCGTGAAAGTGACCGATAAGAACGGATGTGCAAGTACCAAAGAAGTAAAAGTAGGTCAAGACCAAGGCGGTATCACCGTGAACGCTTCTCTAATTGTAAATCAGTGCGGTCAGTATA
Organism: uncultured Saprospiraceae bacterium; assembly: GCA_964549655.1. Classification (GTDB taxonomy): domain Bacteria; phylum Bacteroidota; class Bacteroidia; order Chitinophagales; family Saprospiraceae; genus JADJNW01. Next base: position 17,140 of record CAZJXN010000044.1, on the reverse strand, counting down.
ATTCGATTTGGGTGGATTTCAATGGCGGTACTCCTCAATATACAGTAGTATGGGAAGGTCCGGTAAATGGAATGAATACAACCAATAATAATGGTTTTGAAATCCCAAATCTACCTGCCGGTAAATATACAGTCACTGTAAAAGACAACAATTGGTGCTACGTCAGCACGATGGTTACTATTTATGACACTCCGACCAGTATCGTTGCTGCAACGTCTATTGCGGGTAGTTGTAACCAAAATGGTGCCATTCGACTTGCATTTAACGGCGCACCGAATTATCAGGTGATTTTAGCTGGAGCGGTTCAAGACACGTTTACCGTTGCAGGCAGTGTAGATACGATTCCAAATCTGCCCGCCGGTGCTTATACGGTGAAGGTTACAAATGCAGCAGGTTGTACCGAGACGGAAAATGTAACGGTAACAAATGTTGGCAATCTGGCGGCAACTATTAACACCGCAAACGGGACTTGTGATACGAGTGGTACCATAAACATGGACATTACAGCCGGTGTAGGACCATTTTCTATCTTTCTCACCGGAACGCTGTCAGATACACTTACGGCAGATAGCTTGGGACTACTTTCCCTCTCCAACCTTTTGGCGGGCAATTATATTCTAACACTAGAAAGTTCCACGGGCTGCGTACTCACAGATACCATTGCAATCACACTCGCAGAAAGCGTACTGGAAGTGACGGCAGACTTGACAGGTGCAACTTGCTCCTCCACCAGTTCTTTATTTTTGAATATCAGCGGCGGCAGCCCAACATATACCGTTAACTGGAGTGGCGAAGGTATAAATGGTTCAGGTACGACAAGTGATACTCGATTCACCATTCCAAATCTTCGCGGCGGTACGTATGCAGTGACTGTAAAAGATGCCAACGGCTGTGCGGATTCAGAATCCGTAAAGGTCATCGCCGGAGAAAGTAGTCTGAGTGTAGCGGCTACCGTTACAAATGGGCTTTGCGGACAGGCAGGGCAAGTGCTGCTAAGTGCTACAGGTGGTACAGGTCCGTTCACTTATACTTGGAATGGCGCGACTTCGGGTACAACCACTTCTCCAAATGCAACGTATACCATTTCAAACTTAAATAGCGGCACTTACACGGTTACAGTCACAGAAAACAGCGGTTGTAGCCGGGTGAAAATGGTGAGCGTAACCAATAGCAATCAAGCACCGGTTGCTAACTTCTCGTTCACCGTAAGTGGCTCGTCCGTTACCTTTGCCAATCTATCTTCGCCGGGCACGTACCAATGGACTTTTGGTGACAATGGCAATGCCAATATTAATAATCCAAATCACTCGTATGGCGGCACAGGTTCGTTCAATGTTTGTTTGAAAGCAACGAATCCATGCGGTACGAAAGAAGTTTGTAAAACGGTAACGATTGGCGCGCCGGAAAATGCAGCTGTCATTGATATACAAGATGGTGCAGGTTCGCCGGGCGCAACCATTTACGTTCCAGTCGTGATTGAAAACTGCGTGACGGGTACGATTGTCTCTTTTGCCGGTTCTTTGAGTATTGCAAATACAAGCGTCGGGACGATTATGGGCATTGTGCCGGGCACTATTTCCCCGCAATATTCGGCAGCGAATCAAACTTTCAGCTACTTTTCTAATAATGGTGCGGGGGTTCCTTGCGATTCAGGTCAGATTTTATTCTATGTCGCAGTACAATTAAATGGAAGTTCGGGTGCTTCTACAGTGTTGAATATCGTAAGCAACCCGCTTCCAATAGAATTGGGAGGAATGGTGAATGGCGAACCGGCAGCGGTGCAACATTATATTACTTCTGGTCAGGTTTCGGTAGCGAGTGCCGCTATTGTAAAAGGAGAAATCACGACGTACTGGGGCGACGGTGTGCCAAATGTAGAGGTAGAAATTATCAACGGCACGGCGTTTAGAAAAATGGAAAAAACCGATACCGCAGGTCGCTATAAATTGCCGGAAATTCCATTGAATAAAGAATACTCCATTGTACCAAAATTGGGTGGCACGCCTGAAAATGGCTTGTCTACTTATGCACTCTTTGCCGGTCAGCGTTTTATACTCGGCATGGAGCCCGCGGAAATCGTATCGCCTTATCAGATCATCGCCGGAGATGCGAATTGTGACAACAAATTCTCTTCGCTTGATTTATTTATCATCCAGCGATTGATTATTGGCACGAGCACGAGCTTTGGAAGCTGTCCGTCTTGGGTATTTGTGCGCGCAGGCGACCAGATGCCGATTGATTTCAACACGACCAACGTTTTCCCATATCACAGCCGCGATACCATGATGATTAAAAAAGATACCGTTTCTAACTTCGTAGGCGTGAAAGTGGGCGATATTTTGGGTCATGCCAATCCAGCGCGCTTACATACGGTTGAACAAAGAGATAATAATACGCTGAATCTATGGGCACAGAATCGTCCAATCCGCGCCGGTGAGTTGGTCGAAATCACGGTCACAAGTGATAATTTTTACAGCATCGCCAGCTATCAGATGGGTTTATCGTTTGATTTTAACAAGTTGAATTTTATAGAATTATCCAGCACGAATGCTACTTTTGCAAAAATTGCGCTGAATGATAGCGATGCAAACAACGGCGTACTGCGCATGAGTTGGTTTGATTTGAATGGTCAAGGCATTACAACCAGACCGGATGAGCAGCTTTTCACTTTGCGTTTTGTCGCTTTAGAAAATATGGATAATTTGTCAAATGCGATAGAAGTGAATTCCCGCTATATTCGTTCTGAAGCGTATAGCAGCATCGCCGAGCCATCCAATATTCGTTTGAATTTCAAAAATACAATGACAACGGATGCGGACGACGAAACGACTTATGGCTACAAACTGTATCAAAACGTACCGAATCCATTCAATCAGCAAACGGTGATTGGTTTCGATTTGCCAAAGGAAATGCAAGCAGAAGTCATCATTTATGACCAATTGGGCAAAGTCGTAAAAACGTATAGCGGTAATTACAGTCGAGGTTACAACCAGATTGAATTGCCAAGAACCAGCATGAGCGCAGGCGTGTACTACTACACTTTACGCACAAGCGATTTTGCAGCTACGAAACCGATGATTGTTTTTGAATAATTTTTTAGAAGTCAGCGGACAGAACCGGGAAGAGAGCCGCTTTTTTCTCTGTTTTGACCGCTGACTTCTTTATCAAAATAAAGTTGGAAGTACGTATTGGGTCGTTTAGTAGAATAGCTTTATTTTTTAAATTGCCCACTGCCTACCGCCAACTGAATACTTTTTCGTTTATTCCAAACCGATTTATGAAACAACTCAAGCTCATTGTCAGCCTCTGGGCTTTACTGACATCCGCTTTGGTATGGGCACAGCAGCCACTCGTCTTGCAGCTACCCGACACGCTTGTCGCCACCAACGATACCTTACGCTTGGACATTACCACCCGTCAATTTACGAATTTGGTTAGTCTCCAATTTTCTATGAAATGGGACACCGCCGTGCTGCGATACGCTCGTTTTGAACAAAAAGATTTACCTTTTGCGGCATTGGGAACGAACGGTGCTGCGAGTGGCGTCCTTCGTTTCTCTTGGTTTGATATTGAAGGCAAAGGGCAAACGCTGGCAGATGGCAAGTCTATCGTGCGATTGATTTTCTTTGTAAAAGGTAATCCAGGTACTTTCACGGAAGTGAATTTTACCGATACGCCGCTTGAAATTCAGGTATTTCGAGCTACAACGGGCGGAAGTTTTGAAGAAACCTCCCTTAACGCAGAAAATGGATTAGTCACTATAGCTGGTGGAATGGGCGTGCTGCGAGCCAATCTCGGCATTACAAATGTACGCTGCGCTGGCGGAAATGATGGCGCTATCAATGCCATCTTACAAAATGCGCCTGCTGGCTCCACTATTCGCTGGCGCGGTCCCAATAATTTTCAATCCCAACAAGAGGACATTTCTAACTTATCGGCTGGAACCTACACATTAGAAATTCTGGGCAATGGCGGTACTATTTTGTTGGACACAACGCTCACGCTTACACAACCTGCTACCGCTGTGGCGATCAATTCGATACAAACCGACTCAACGAACTGCTCCGGTTCAACAGGTTCAGCAACTGCAACCGCTTCCGGTGGAATTGCGCCTTATTCGTACAGCCTCGGAAATACTTTTGTACCCAATAATCAGTTTACCAATCTCGCCGCAGGACGCTATACGCTCACTGTTCGGGATTCTAATAACTGCACGGTTTCTGATAGTTTCAACATCATAGCATCCGATTCACAGATTTTAATTGATACCATTGCAACAAGTTCAACTACTTGTGCTGCATCAACAGGTTCGGCTACGATTACAGTTTCCGGTGGAAATGCACCTTATACTTATAGCCTTGGTAACAATTTTGTCAATACCAATCAATTCAATAACCTTGCCGCCGGACGTTACATACTCACCATTCGGGATGCCAACAACTGCACGGTTTCGGATAGTTTCAATATTATAACATCTGATTCACAGATTTTAATTGATACCATTGCAGCCGTTTCAACTACTTGTTCCGGCACAACGGGTTCGGCAACCGTCACGGCTTCCGGCGGAAATGCGCCTTACACCTATAGCCTCGGAACTACTTTTGTAACCAATAATCAGTTTACCAATCTCGCGGCAGGACGTTATACGCTTACGGTACGCGATGCGAATAATTGCAGCAAGTCTGACACATTTAGCATTTTGTCCTCCGAAGCGCAAGTTTTAATTGATACGATTATAACGATTCCATCGGGTTGTACCCAAGCGACCGGCACTGCCACAGTTACTACTTCCGGTGGAACTGCACCTTACACTTATAGCATTGGCAACAACTTTGTCAATGTGAATCAATTTAGCAATTTAGCAACAGGACCTTACACGCTCACCATACGCGATGCCAATAATTGCAGCACTTCCGACACGTTTAGCATTATCGCAGCGAATGCGCCGCAGGTTGAATTAGGCGATACGGTTTTTATTTGTCAAGGTGAAAATACGATGTTGGATGCTGGTTTGCAAACTACTTATCGCTGGTCGAATGGAGCTACGACGCAGTCTATCACCATTTCCCAACCGGGTGCGTTCAGCGTGACCGTTACGAATCCGGCTGGCTGTTCCGCTTCCGACACAGTTCAGGTACAAGCTGGCAATGCCTTTAGTTTAGAAATTGAAAACGATACGCTCTCCGTTTGTCCGCAAGCATCTTTGCAATTACGTGCTACGACTGCCGAGACTTATCAATGGATTGACACTTCTAAAACATTGAGTAAGTTAGATATTGCAAATCCGGTAGCAGAACCACTCTTCACCTCGCGTTACACGGTTATCGCTTCTAATGGTTGCAATGCGGATACGGCAAGTGTAGAAATCCAAGTATTAGAAACGACGGCAACGGCGGGTCCCGATACGTGCATCGCACCCGGTGATGTGCTGGAATTGTATGCTTCTGGCGGAGACGCTTATTTTTGGTTTTTGACAGAATATTCGGTGAGTAATCCGCGCATTGCCAACCCGACAACGGAGCCAGAAGACAGCACGACTTATTTTGTAATGATTACCGATATTAATGGTTGTAAGATTTTAGATACCTTGAATGTAATGGTTGCCAATAATCCATTAGATATTACAGCCGTCAATTTAATAACACCCAATGGCGATGGTAAAAATGATGCTTTAGAATTTAAAGGCATCACCAAATATGGAATTAATACGCTGAAAATCTTCAACCGCTGGGGCGACTTGGTGTATCAAAAAATCAATTATCAGAAAGACGACGAGCGATTCGACGGCACCCGCAATGGAAAGTTATTACCGGCAGGCAATTATTTCTATGTGCTTTCTTTTCAAACGGGCGATTTGAAACAGACGCTGACTATCCTAAGAAATTAAAGAATGAATAATGAAAGAATGAACAAGCAATTGTCTGAACCTTGATTTTTGTGATTTTATGATTGATATGATTCGCTAAGTCCATATCCGCTCTGCGCTCTTTGCGGCTCTGCGGTTAGAAAAAATGCGGTGAGGACTACCTGTTGTACGAATCAGAATTTACACGATTATAAGATAATTAGAATTAGATAAACAATGCGTTCTCTGCGAAAACCTTTGCGCCCTCTGCGGTTAAAAAAATGCGGTGAGGGATGTAGTAAGGAGCGACAAGTTCTGAGCGAAAAAATATCATAATATCCCAATTATTTAAACCAAAACCGATGCACAAAATTTTACTCTTTTTAGTATTACTACCAACTTTCCTTTTTGCGCAGCAACTCCCCGACCGGAGCGCATTTGGCGAACTGGCGCACGTCTGGAACCCAGCAATGACAGCTACTTACAATTTTTGGGAAGCCTCCGCCAATTACCGCCAGCAGTGGTTGGGTTTTGAAAATGCGCCACAAACGGCAATTCTCTCTGTGCAATATCCTTTCGAGCGTGCAAATACGAGTATTGGTGGGTATTTTATGCACGACCGGATTCAGCCGCTGCAATTCACGACTTTGGGTTTCAATTATGCTTATAAATTCAACTTGGGACTGACTCGGGATGACAAATTTGCGCTCGGTGCTTCTGTGAATGCGTCTCAATACACGGTGGATGCACTAGAAATTGTAGTCAACGACCCAGATGACGAGTTGGTGCCAACAGGTGAAAATGGTACACTTGGTATCAATGCAGGATTGGGATTTTTTTACACGACTTACGCCGGTACGCGCCGCCAATCCTACGATTCTAAAAATGCGTTCTTCATCGGCGGAGCGGTGAATCAGTTAATCCCCTCGAATTTAGTCATCACAGAAAGTAACCGACTTTCCAATTGGAAACGCGAACTACACGGCAATGTCCTCATCGGCGCTCGACTCGTGAAAGACCGTATTTTCATAGAACCCTCGGCTTGGGTCAATTATAGCGCGGTGAACAACATCAATGCCAGCGTCAATATTAAAATGGAAATGAAAGGCGCATTCTGGACGGCGGTTACTTATTCAACCAATCAGACAGTCGCAGTGCAGTTGGGTTTAATCACCATCGGGGGCTTTGCAAAAGAGGATTATTGGCGCATCGGCGCGTTGGGTTCTTACAATATCGGCGATTTTGGCGATTATCGGACGGTCGGTTTTGAAGTGAATGTTGCATATCGGTTTGCAATGTAGAGTGAAGGATAAGAGGATGGGAAGATAGGACATGACTTGCTCACGTTCCTTATCCTCCTATCTTCCCACCCTCCATAAAACGTGTTCGCGTTCCTATCTTCCTATCCTCCTATCCTCACAACAAAGATACTTGCACAAAGGACTGTCTATCAGGATAATCGGTGGTGTAATGCAAGCCTCGGCTTTCGTGGCGCATGGAAGCGGAGCGCGTTATCAAATAAGCGATGCTGATGAGATTGCGCAATTCGCAAAGTTGCGGCGAAAGGGTAGTGGTTTCGTACAAATCCTCTGTCTCTTTATAAAGAATGTACAAACGGTCGAGCGCACGTTTGAGTCGCACATTAGACCGCACGATGCCTACGTAACTACTCATTACTTCCTTCATTTCTTTGAGACTTTGGGTAATCAGAACCATTTCTTTTGGGTCGGTTGTGCCATATGCGTTCCAATCAGGGATCCCTTCTTTTATGGAAAACTGGTCAACGTTTTCTAAAATATCTTCATGAATCCGATAAGCGAATACCATTGCTTCGAGTAAGGAATTGGAAGCCAAGCGATTAGCGCCATGCAAACCTGTGCTGGAACATTCGCCGCAAGCGTATAATTTTTTGATCGTGCTGCGTCCCATCTCGTCCACTTTGATGCCACCGCACATATAATGGCAGGCAGGCACTACCGGAATCATATCTTTCATTGGGTCTACACCAATACTCAAACACTTTTCGTAAATGGTGGGAAAATGAGCGAGAAAACCTTCGTTGTCCAAATGACGGCAATCTAAAAACATACATTCTTCACCACTCAATTTCATTTCATTGTCAATAGCACGGGCTACAATATCGCGCGGAGCTAAGGATTTGCGTTCGTCATATTTTTGCATAAACTCTTCTCCGGCGCGGGTTTTTAGAATAGCACCATAACCGCGTACCGCTTCCGAAACCAAAAAAACCGGATTTTCTCCTGCTGGATTAAAAAGTGCTGTTGGATGAAATTGTACAAATTCCATATTTTCTACCCAACCTTTGGCACGATACACCATTGCAATGCCGTCGCCGGAAGCGATAACTGGATTGGTGGTATTTCGATACACTTGACCTGTGCCACCTGTTGCAAAAACCGTTACTTTTGATAAGAATTTTTCAATTTCGCCTGTTTTTTTATTCAACGCATACACGCCATAGCATTCAATATCGGGCATGAGCCGCGTCACCGTGTAGCCCAAGTGATGTTGCGTGACGACATCCACTGCGAAGTAATGTTCCAACACTTCTATATTTGGTAAAGTATCGGTTTTTTCAATCAGCGAGCGCTGCATCTCCCAGCCAGTGAGGTCTTTATAATGTAAAATTCGATTTTCGGAGTGTCCGCCTTCGCGTCCAAGGTCGTATTCTTGTGATTTTTTTTTGTCGAATCGAGCGCCCCATTCGATGATTTCTTGCACGCGTTCGGGTCCTTCGGTGACGACTATTTCTACTATTTTTTCATCGCACAAGCCATCGCCTGCGTCGAGTGTGTCCTCTTTGTGTTTTTCAAATGAATCGGTTTTGCCATCCCACACTGCCGCCACGCCGCCTTGCGCGTAACGCGTGTTGCTTTCGCCTTCGTTTACTTTGGTGAGTACCGTGATTTTTAAGTCCGGTCGTCGCTCCGCAATTTGAATCGCTGTGGATAAGCCTCCGATGCCAGAGCCAAGAATGAGTACGTCGGTTTTTATCATCTTATTTTCATAAGTCAGCAGTTACAAACCGCTGACAGCTTCGTTAGTTTGATTTTAAAACTAAGGTAAAAATAGATTTATAATTGAAAAGGTTTATCAAAATTTTGTAAAATGAAAAAAGCCTTAGTAAACTTTGAAAGTTTACTAAGGCTCTCCCGACGATGCATCCTAATGCTAAATTACGGGCGCACTTTTAGATTTCGCCATTTATCCAGCATAGGACAGCCTTGATATAAGGCATCAATGGCGATGTACGTATTGTCAATTTTATCGGTCACCCATTCAGTGATAAACTCATTCTTTTTTGCTTCAATCGTAGCTTGCTGAATTTTAAAATAGTCTAATTGCAAACTGGCGCGGTGTGGCGCGGTACGCGATTGCAATTGTATAATTCTATATTGCTTCTCACCGGCTCCATTATCAAATTCAAAAGGTGCAGTGACGCCACTTATTTTCATGGTGTCTATGGCGAAATACACATCCGGGTCGAGGTCTCCTACTTCAAAAAATGTGTTGCCGCTGGCGGGATTTACCAAACGTCCGTCGTTATTATAACTTTGTACATTTTTATCCGAAAAGCGTTTCACCGCAAAAGAAAACGTAGTAGAATCGCTTAGAATCAAGTTTCGCACGGAGTCCAACCGATTGCTTGCAAGCTCTAAATCTGCGTCTGTAATGTCTGGTCGCACCAAAATGTGGCGCACATGGATAGAATTCCCACGCCTTTCCAACAATTGAATCAGGTGAAAACCAAACTCGCTTTCGACTACCGGAGAGACTTCGTCCTGCTCTAAATTATAAGCTGCTGCTTCAAATTCGGGTACGAACTTTCCACGTTTTGCCCAACCTAAATCGCCGCCACCCCGTGCCGAGCCATCATCCGAAAATTTCTGTGCCAGTCCTTCAAACGCTTCTCCACCTTCTACAATCCGCTTGCGAATATCCTCCAATTTGGTAATAGACTTTTGCCGCTCTTCCGCGCTCACTTTGGGTTTGTACACAATTTCACTTACTTCTACCTCCGCATTAAAATAGGGAAGACTGTCCTTCGGAATATTATTAAAAAAATCTTTTACTTCTGAAGGTGTCACCGCTACATCTTTCATAATCTGACCCCGCATCCGCTCCATCAAAATCTGATTTCTCAAATCTTCCCGAAACTGCTCGCGCACTTCATTGATACTCTGACCATAATACGCTTCAAATTGCGTCATATCGTCGTTCATATATTGCAAAATCCGGTCAATCCGAGCCGTGAGCTGGGTCTCCACATCTTCTTCCGACACTTGCACACTATCCAATTTTGCCTGATTCACCAGCAATTTATTCACCAACAATCCATCCACAATATTGCAACGGACATCAGCTGGTAAATTGGGATTTTGCGACAACATCAGCGCGCGTTGCTCTTCCACTTCTGATAACAATACCAATTCTCCACCGACGGTTCCTATCACTTTGTCAATAATGGCTTGTTGTGCAAACGAAGTCGTTATAATTGAAAGACTAATTCCTAAAATAATCCATTTTTTCATAATACGAATCTATTTATTGCGTATAAACCTGAATATTGCGGCGGCGCATTTCCAAGTCATACATTTCTTCTTTTTTCTGTTCTAACAATTTTTGTTTCCGATCGCGCAAGAGTACGCGGCGCACCTGATTTTGTACAAAAGCCAGCGGTGCAATCTGATTTTTATTTTTCACCTCCAAAATACGCAAGTAATACTGATAATCGCCACCGCGCTCTGTCAATTCCCTCCGAGACACATTCTCTGTAGAAATCGTACCGCGTGGCAACTCAGAGGCGATGTCTTCGATGCGATACCACACTTCGTCTTCCAAAAGGTGCATATTCGCATATTGGTTAGAATATTCCATCAATTTCAAACGGTCTTCGGGGTCAGAAAGATTATTCCACCAAGTACGAACTAACGCCGGATTAGGCGCACTCAAGGGTATTTTTATAAAATTACAACGTACAATCGGATCTTCCAACTGATATTCTTCTTGATGTTTGTTATAATACGAAACCAGTTCATCCGTCGAAATCGTAGAATCCAACAATTGTTCTACCAAAATTTTTTCATAATTATTGCGAATCAAGGAAGCACGATAATCCCGTACTAATTTGTCAATATTCAGATCACTCGGAATGTTGCGCTCTGCTTCATGCAGCAGCAGCGCTTCCCGTATCCAACGCTCCGTAAATGCACTGATAATCAAGAAACTATCTGCTTTTGTAGTGCCTTCAGGAAACATTCCATCCAACTCTGATAATTGCAGTGATTTATTGTACACTTTTGCCAATACGCGGTCAGGCTGGTCCGGTTTACTAACAAATTGGCACGCCGAAATCAGCAAAAGAATGCTAAAAATAATCCAATTAAAAGTCAAACCCTTCATGGCTTTCAGATAAGATGTGGCGAATTTCTAAAATGTGCCACATCTAATACCCAATTAAATCAATTAAAATATAGTTATGCCACACTTTAAAAGTGCGACACAACTTTACGCTTTAATCAAACCATCCAATACCTTTCTATCCACATTCACTTTGTATTCTTTTTGCAACTGCTCCACCCACATTTTTTCCAAATAATCTTGATAATCTGCAATTACATAACCCCGCGCTTCTTTCAATGTTTTCAAAGATGGTAGCAATACTTTCTCTACTTTATTAAACGCCACTGTACCATCCCGATTGATTTGCACCGTACCCATATCGCCCACTTGCCATACGGAATTGTTACCGGGTTTACGTTCCAAAGTGCGCTCTTCCACGCTTACGATAGTTTTTTCCGGCGTATTAAAATTCTTCAATACTTCCTCCGGCGTGTGTTGCTGGGCGTACTCTCTGATTTTAGTGCCTTGGTCTCTGGCTTCTGCCGATATTTTATAATTATTGGTGATGGCACGCTCTTCCCACTTATATTTGTCTTTTACCGTTATGTGAAATTTTTCTAAACCGACCGTATCCTGCGATGCTTTGTCCCAAACTAAGTTTTTAGTCGCTTCAAACAGCAAAATACCCTCCTCGTATTCGCGCATCAAAGACTTAAACTCAGGATATTTTTTATCCAATTGCGATTCTTCAAATTTCAAGGTCGTTTCATCCAAATATTCTTTGTACAACGTTTTAACTGCCTTGTCCAATCCATCTTCTTTCATGCGAATGCGCTTTCCCGTAGAGCGACTGATATATTCATTAAAACCACCAACGGTACCTTTCTCGCTTGTGCCAAGCGTAAAAAGCGTTTCGTTCGACTTTTCGTCAGGCGAACGCCATTTAAATGTAAAAAATGTATCGCTTTGTGCAGCAATATATTTTTGCAATGCTGCCGCATTTTCTTTAAAATTATTCTCTCTGCGAATGCGCTCTATCATCCCCACACGCGCTTGCTCATAGCGTGTATCCTGCTTGATTTTATTCTCTAAACGACTCTTTTCGATGTTCAAAGGTTGTATACTGCGGCGGCTGATACGCTTAATAATGTGATAGCCAATAGAAGTACGCACTGGTTGTGAAATAGCCCCATCTTTATCCAACGCAAACGCAACATCCTCAAATCCACGCTCGTACCGACCAATGCCAAAAATGCCGAGATAACCGTCGCGTGTCGCCGTGAGTTCATCCTCCGAAGCAGCTTTGGCGATGTCTTCAAACTTCACGCCCGGATTTTGTAATGATTTATAAATGCTATCAATTTTTGATTTGGCGGTCTCATACGTACCTTCCTGCGCTCGCACCAAGATGTGCGCCACTTCCACCTCGCCGCGAGCCGGACGACGCGAATGAATTTTTAAAATATGATAGCCCGCACGCGTCCGCACCACACCGGAATGCTTGCCAACCGGGACAGTGTAAGCAGCTGTTTCCAACTCATAAAAACCACTCGGCAGTACGGATGCGTTGAGAAAACCAATATGCCCGCCGTTCTCTTTTGCCAAGCGCTCATCGGATATTTCTTTTGCTACTTTCGTAAAATCTTCCCCTTTGTCCAAGCGTTTTTTGATTTCTACCGCTTCTTGATATGCTTTTAGCGTATCTGCCGGACCGGGCACGATACTTGGTTCACCGATTTCAATCAGGATATGGCTGACATCCACATCTTGTTGAATTCGATCATACAATTCTTTTACCAATCGGTCGGTTACCTCTCGGTCAATCAGGTACGAATCTGCCAACTGCCGCCGATAGCCGTCCAATTCACTCTTCAAGGCGGGCAGCGTGTCCAAACGCAGTTCTTTCGCTTTTTGTACTTTTAGTTTGAATCGGGTATATAAATCAAGGTATTCTTCGACGGACTTTTTGGAGTAATCCGCATTTTGCCCATTCGTTTTAGAATAAATATACTTGAATTCCGAAACGTGCACAGGCGTGTTCGCTACTGTAAACAACACGGGATCATTGTTTTTTTGGGCTTGTGCCAACAGCGGCATGGCGCTTACCAACAGCATCCAGAAAAAAGGTCGCTTTAACATTGTATCAACTATTTTTAAGATATTAAACCTTAGGGATTAGACTTTAGGTAATAGGAATTGCTCTTACCAAAATCTGAAAACTAACGGCTTTTTGTTTGTTTAATTGCTTCGCATTCAGTCAGAAAAGTGTAAATGTCAGTGTCCGACGTTTCACATTTCACCTATCCCATTTCCCATTTTCAAAAGGCGGTGCAAAATTACGGATATTGTTGTATTGTTTTATGGTTGGATGAGGATATTGACAGATTATTAACGGTTGGGGTTGGGATATTATATTAGGATATTAAGATATTTTCTCTAATCAAGTGGTTTTTCGCTGTGTTTTGGTGTTAGCGTGTTTTTGTTACGCTATCACTCGGTCTCTATTTCTCCCTTTTTGCAATCCTTACCACATTTTTTTAACCGCAGAGGCGCAGTGCGTTACATAAATCATACGCATCACAAAAATCATAAAAATCACAGTTCAGACAACTTAAAACGTGGAATTCACTGTCATCTTCACCCCACTAAACGCAGGTTCCAACCGACAGATACCACCAGCACACACCACGCCTTCCACTTGCTTGATGTAACTGAGCGAAAAGCGATTGGAGCGCATGGTGTAATAAACGTCGAAACGCGGATAGTGAATTTTCAATTTTTCGCCTTTGCTATCCTGCGGGGAATTGCGTCCTGGCTTGACATTGAACATATCAGAAGCCGTAAACGTCCAGTGCGGCGCAAGGCTGAATTCTGCGAGCGCGAAGAGCCAATTGCCATAATCTTGTCGCAGTTCAACGCCTTTATCTTCACCCGTAAGCATCGCTTGCGCTTCGATGCGCATGGATTTTACGCGATCAAATTTGTACAAAAATTCGGCAAACGGGATGATGGTTCGCACATTGGGTACGCCGGGCTTGAATTCGTAAATCCGTTGGTTGTAAGTCTGCAATTGTAAGCCACCTAATACATTCCAGGTGCGGTCATATTTGTAACCAACTTCCAAGTATAATTCTCTGTACAACAATTGATTGTCCAATCGAGTGGTGTTAGCAAGGTTAATATTAAAACTCCAATTTTTATTGAATAAATAGCGGATGTCTGCTTGAAAACCGAGTTCGCCGAGTTCCTGCGTGGCGGGATTGTAGCGGGAATTCAAGCGATACGTGTTCACGCGCGTGAGCGGCGGAAGAAAATTGATCAAACCACGGTTCAATTGCTCTTGCGGACGGATTCGGAAACTGAAATTTTGCGTCCGTTTACCTTCAAGCGTAATGCCAAAGCCATTTTTCGCATAGCTAATACTGGAATATAAAACCGAGCCGCTGCGCTGAATAAATTTATCGCCTATCGCAGTCGAACTGTCTCGAATAATCGTTCCGAACGGGTCATTGATTGCATCTTTGGTTTTGTACGCACCCTCCACATACCACGTGAACGCACCAGCCGTAAGCGTGTTGTAAGCCGTGAATGCGTAAGTATTATATTTTGGAATGAAAAGGTCTTCTTTTGGATAGGTGTTTAAAGTTGCTACAAGCGAATTCATAGAAGCATCGTCCAACGTGCGATTCACGGCACCAATGCCCGGCGCCAATGTGATGCCGTCCGTAGAATCGCCGAGCGAAACGAAACCTTCCAAACTCAATCCCTTGAGGACCGGATTATACGTATCGAATTGTTGTTTTTGTCTGCCAGTGAAACCTTTGATTTGCCAATCAGGTGCGATGTCGTAAGTGAGTCGTAAACCAAACAGTGCATTATCAATCAAAAGCGGTCGTTCTTCAAATGCCCGAAAAATAATGCCGCTGCCAATCTGATCATAAATATAACCCGCCGAAATGCCAAGTTGATTAATTTTTTTATTGACAAACCAACGCCCAATTCCTTCGTCCGTGTAAGAACCAGTTGGATTGAGCAAGTTAGAATTATTAAACAAATCAAATCGCACGATAAAATCGAAGCCCCAATTGCTGTACGCCAGATTGAGCCACGCCTCGCCGCCGTAGAGCTGGCGGTCGTATTGCGGCGTGTTTGCTGCACCGATGGTGGAGTCGCGGAGGAAAAAATTAGCGTTGGCTTCCAGACTGCCGGAGATTTGCGGGCTATTTTGGTTGCTTTGCGCAAATAAGCAGGTGGTTAAAAATAAAGGGATTATGATGAAAATCAGTTTCATTTTGTTGTGTTCAGGTGTTAACGTGTTTATGTATTCATGTGAGTGTGAGTGTACGTGCAAGTCTGGCATCTCCTAATCTGGCATCTGGCATTTAGTTATCTGGCATTTCAAAAAGCGTTAAATGTTTCCTAAAGGACGGTTTCCTTTTGGCAAATACGTTAGTTTTGAGGCTTAGTTGCAAAAAACACAAACTTTTCAATATTTCTACCATGAACACAAAGCTATTCGGAATACTTGTCGCCGTTGCGATATTTGGCTGCACTTCGTCGCTGCTCGCCCAAAAATCTATTCCTTCCGTAGAAGTGAAAACCCTCGATGGAAAAACGGTCAATATTCAAGACATCACCAAAACCGGAAAAATCGTCGTTCTCAGCTTCTGGGCTACGTGGTGCAAGCCCTGCCAACTCGAACTGGATGCTTTCGTAGATTTATACGAAGGTTGGCAAAAAGATTATAATGTGGAAATTATCGCCGTCACCATTGATACCCAGCGCGCCCTCGCCAAAGTAGGACCGATGGTAGAAACCAAAGGCTGGCAATACACGATTCTCTCTGATGCCAATCAACAACTGAAAAACGCCCTCAATTTTCAAACGATTCCACAGACTTTCCTGCTGGATGCCGCTGGAAATGTGGTGTATGAGCACTCGGGGTACGTACCGGGGGATGAGTATGAGTTGGAGAAGAAAATTGTGGAATTGGGGAAGAAGTAGACGTTAACAGTTATGGATTTAATACAATTTTGAGCTAATCTTTAATATTTACTTTAACTAATATAATATTCTCTTCAAAAGTATTTAAAATATCCGATCTATCGTCCAATAGCTGGCGATGACTGCAATGGCAATGGAAACGGGAATCACAATGCCCCGCCGATACCATGTTTTATTCGCAAAATTTCTGGCTACCAACAAATACATAACTAATATAATAGCTACTTGTCCTAATTCTACGCCGATATTAAAGGCAAGTAAACCAGTGAGAAAAGCATCTTTGGGAATGCCTAACTCAGATAAAACGCTCGCAAAACCCATGCCGTGTATCAATCCAAACAGAAAAACGACGCCCATGCGCCAGGGCTTCACGGTGGTGATAAAAATATTTTCTATTGCAAGTAAAAGGATGGAAAGTGCAATCAGGGGTTCAATGACGTGTGCCGGCGGATTGATAACTTCATACATAGCAAGTGCTAAAGTAATGGAATGCGCCAGCGTAAACATAGACGCTTGTAAAATAATGGATTTTAAATTATTATTTATAAAAAAAATACAAATAATGAATAAAATATGATCTAACCCAAGTGGTATGATGTGTTCAAACCCGGATAGTAAATAGTGCCAAAATACTTGCCCGTCTTCTACTTTATCTAAATCATACCGGATGACGTGCGCAGCAGCCGAGAATGTGAATAAAATCAATGCGAATATAATAAAGAAAAACCTTTTCATAATATTTTAAGTGATTGACCATTTATAATTGACTATTGACCACAGCTTAAGAAAGGAAGCATCAAATCAATAACCTATTTAGCTGTGATGATTATTTAGTACAGTGTAACAAAAATTTATTTATAAAACTGGTTCAGGTCTCTACCCCTGGTAACTATTTAAAAACTTTTGTTACAGTGTATTTAGGTCTAA
>CAZJXN010000043.1:1909-35803 GCA_964549655.1 uncultured Saprospiraceae bacterium | reverse complement strand
TTTTTTCTAAAATACAATCAATTCTATGAAGAGCTCTACCGCGACAACCCCAAAAATGTGGAGCTGTGGTTTGGCTTAGGGGTGTCGTATTACAAGCTGGGGGCTTTGTACGCTGAGTTGGATAGCGCGGAGCAAGCCATCGGCTACTATGAGCGAGCGGCAAAAATCTTTAAAGACTTGTATGAGTTTACAGGTTTGAATAGCTACTTGAGTAATTATAATACAGTACAGCGCCAACTGGAAAAGCTACGATAACTTTTAAAGCGGGCATCACGCACCCTGATGTGGGGAAGGTGCGCAAATTACTGCAGGAGTAGTGCCAGTACTTATTCAAATCAAAAAATAAGCATTCTTTTTTGGATTTGAATCCAAAGAAATACCTAAATTGTCTAAAAAGGCATGATAGCGCGATTGCAAGAAAAAAATATAGCATTGTGGTTGGGCAAGGGGAAAGCCATTAGATAGAGATAATTTTGATGCTTTCGTTGGCGTAACATCCTAACGCATCGCTTCCAGCCAATTTTTTTTTGGCACTGATTTTTTACCTTTACTTGCAAACTTAATCAATGTCTACCCTCCCCCTCCTCGAATGCGTACCCAACTTTAGCGAAGGACGCGACCCCATTATAATTCAACAAATTACAAATGCCATTAAAGCGGTAGAAGGTGTAAGTCTGCTGGATATTGATCCGGGCAAAGCGACGAATCGGACAGTGGTGACATTTATTGGAACACCAGAAGCGGTCGTCGAAGCGGCTTTTCTCGGTATTCAAAAAGCAGCGGAACTGATTGATATGCGTCAGCACGAAGGCGAGCACCCGCGCATGGGCGCAACGGATGTGTGTCCGCTCATCCCGATTGCGGGAATCTCCATGGAAGAAACTACACAATTGGCGCATCAATTGGCGGAGCGAGTGGGAAGGGAATTAAAAATTCCGGTTTATTTGTATGAAGCAGCGGCAACCCAACCTGAACGTAAAAACCTCGCGTACCTGCGAGCAGGGGAGTACGAGGCATTGCCGGAGAAGCTGAAAAAAATGGAATGGAAACCAGATTATGGTCCAGCGGAATTTAATCCGAAATCAGGCGCGACGGTGATCGGGGCGCGAGATTTTTTGATTGCTTATAATGTGAATTTGAATACGACTTCTGTTCAACTTGCCACTGAAATAGCTCTTGATGTAAGAGAAAAAGGGCGAGTAAAGGGCGGAGGAAGAATTCCAGGTATGTTGAAATTTGTAAAAGCTCTTGGTTGGTATATTGAGGAGTACGGCTGTGCGCAGGTTTCTATGAATTTGACGAATATTTGGGAAACGCCTGTTCATATGGCTTTTGAAGAATGTTGGAAAAGTGCGGAACGACATGGAATTCAAGTGACAGGTTCCGAATTAGTAGGTATGATTCCGCTGCAAGCGATGCTGGAGGCAGGAAAATATTTTTTGCAAAAACAAGAACGTTCGGGGGATATTTCGGAAGAAGAAATTGTAAAAATTGCTGTAAAATCGCTCGGCTTGGGCGACTTAACCCCGTTTGATCCCAATCAAAAAATTATTGAATATCGGATGCGATCAATGAAGAATCAGTCGCAAGGTTGAATTGGTAGATACAAACTTTGCATGGGAATAAAAAAAAGGCATCCAGACGAATTGTCCAAATGCCATTTTTTAATTTCAAAAGATATATGCTATCTTTTTCTATGCTAATTTAGTCTTGATCTCAAAAATTTCAAAGCCTTCGATGGTATCGCCTACTTGGATGTCGTTGAAATTATCAATGGAAATACCGCATTCCAAACCGGCTTTTACCTCTTTCATATCTTCTTTGAAACGTTTCAACGATGCAATTTTACCAGCCGCGCCTTCCCTTGTGGGGAATACCACGATGCCATCCCGAATGATGCGTACGCCTGTGTTTCGGGTAATTTTACCTTCCTGTACATAACAACCTGCAATCGTACCGATTTTGCTAATTTTGTAAACTTCGCGTACTTCCACTTGCGCCACAATCCGCTCTTCCTTCGTAGGCTCCAACATCCCTTCAATCGCCATCTTGATTTCCTCAATCGCTTCGTAGATGATGGAATACATCTTGATTTGTACGCCTTCTCGTTCTGCCAGTTTACGGGCATTCATGGAAGGGCGCACTTGGAAACCAATGATAATCGCATCGGAAGCAGAAGCCAACAAGACATCCGATTCTGTAATCGCACCTACTGCGCGGTGAATCACGTTCACTTGTACTTTTTCGATAGACAGCTTGATTAAGGAATCCGATAAGGCTTCTACGGAACCGTCCACGTCGCCTTTCACAATCAAGTTCAATTCCTTGAAGTTACCCAATGCCAATCGGCGACCGATTTCATCCAAACTGATCCGCTTGGTAGCACGATTGAGCTGCTCGCGGGAAATTTGTGCGCGTTTGGAAGCGATTTGTCGGGCTTCCTGTTCGTTTTCTACTTCTTTTACGCGTTCGCCCGCTTGTGGTGCACCACCCAAACCAAGCACTAATACTGGAGTTGAAGGACCTACACTCAATACGCGCTTGCCACGCTCATTAAACATGGCTTTTACTTTACCAGAATACTCTCCGCATACGATCGGGTCTCCAATATCTAAGGTGCCATTTTGAACCAAAATTTTGGTAACATATCCACGTCCTTTATCAAGCGATGCTTCAATTACTGTGCCGGTTGCGGTACGCTTCGCATTCGCTTTCAATTCTAAGACTTCTGCTTCCAAAAGAATTTTTTCTAATAACAGGTCAATATTTTCACCCGTTTTTGCAGAAATATCTTGCGATTGGTATTTGCCACCCCATTCTTCTACTAATAAGTTCATACTTGCCAGTTCCTGTTTGATCTTCTCGGGTTGCGCACCTGCTTTATCAATTTTGTTGATAGCAAAAATCATCGGCACGTTAGCTGCTTGTGCGTGGCTGATTGCCTCCCGAGTTTGCGGCATTAGGCTGTCGTCCGCTGCAATTACAATAATCGCAATGTCTGTAATTTTCGCACCTCGCGCACGCATAGCCGTGAACGCTTCGTGACCCGGTGTATCCAAGAACGTTATTTTCTTCTCATTTTTTACCACTTCATACGCACCGATGTGCTGCGTAATACCACCTGCTTCACCCGCTACTACATTGGCTTCTCGGATATGGTCGAGTAAAGATGTTTTACCGTGGTCCACGTGACCCATTACCGTTACGATTGGCGCGCGCTGCTCCATGTCGTTCGGGTCATCTACAACGATGTCTTCTTCTTCTATCTGCTCTTCTGCACTTATGAATTCAACTTCGTGTCCAAATTCTTCGGCAATCAATTCAATAATCTCCGCATCCAAACGCTGATTGATGGACACGATGACACCCAGATTCAAACAAGCCATGATTACTTCCGTCACGGCTACATTCATCAGACTTGCCAATTCAGAAACGGACACAAACTCTGTTACTTCTAATTTGCCGGATTGACCTTCCTGATCTTGGAGTTCTTGGCGTTCCCGAATACGCTCGCGGTTATCGCGGCGCATTTTCTGGCGTTTTTTCTTTCCACCACCAGAGAGGCGAGCCATCGTTGCCTTGATTTGCTCTTCGATTTGGCGTTGTGATACTTCTCGGTTGTTATCGTTGTTGTTACCACCACCATCTCTTTGCGGAGGACGTTGGTCACCGGGACGAGCATCTCTACGCGGCGGCATATTATTGTTGCCACCTCGATTGCCGCCTGCGTTATTATTGTTGTTGTTATTTTGACCTTGACCTTGTCCTCCTTGACCCTGACCTTGCTGCCCTTGTGTATTGTTAGGATTCGGACCAGTAGCGACCTTTTTCCGTTTCCGTTTGCGTTTTTTCCGATCTGCCTCTGACTCTGGAGTCGTCCCATTTGGAGCGGGTGGACGCTGTTGATTTGGATTTCGATTATCTACTCCCTGTCCTTGTCCTTGTGGACGTTGTGGATTCAGATTTCGATTGTCGGTTCCTTGCCCTTGACCCTGCGGACGCTGTTGATTTCGATTATCATTTCCTTGCCCCTGTCCTTGAACGGGCGGACGTTGACCGCGATTGTCAGGATTAGGAGCAGAACCTTGTCCTCGATTGTCATTGCCTTGCTGGCGCTGGCGGTTGTCCGGATTGGGCGTTCCACCTCGATTGTCGCCGCCTTGTCCTTGAGGGCGTGGTCTGTCGCGGTTATCCCGATTACCACCTCTGTTATCTCCACCTCTATTATCTCTGCCACTGTTATTGCCAGCAGGTTTTTTAAACTGATCCGTATCAATTTTACCCAAAATCTTCAATCCGCGTAATTCCGGCGCTTCGGCACGATAATAATCTTCGCCTACTTTTTCCTCTTTGGGTACTTCGAGCTGCTCTGGTTTTGGTTTTGGTTCTTGTTTAGGCTGAGGTTTAGGTTTAGATTGAGGTTCCGATTTAGATTGAGGTTCCGGTTCTGATTTAAGTTGAGGTGGAGCATTATTAGCATCAAGTGAAGGTTGCACTTCGGCTTGAGGGATAGGTTGCTCTTGTTTTGGTGGGTTTACAGGTTCTACTTCTCTTACAATCGGCTGAAATGCCGGCTCATTGATAACCACCTCTTGTACAAAAGGTTGCACCACTGGCTGTGGCTGCTCCTCTATTATTGGCTTGACCGGGTCCACTGTTTTATTTAATACTTTGAGCCTTGACTGTAGGAAACGTGGACGCTCCACTGGCGTAGTTGAGTCTTCTTTCTTGGCTTCCAAAGTGGCAACGCCTACCTCTTCTTTATTTTCAACAACAGCAGCGGGTTTATGAACAGGTGGGAGTGGTATATCTTTTCTTGGGACAGGGCGAGTACCGAAAATGAGCTGATCCGCTTGCTCTTTGATCACTTGCTCTTTTTGGAATTCTTTGACCAATTGGTCATGCATTTCATCCGTCACTTTTGCCGAGGGCTTATCTTCAATATCAAACCCGTGGCTAGTAAGGTAATCCACGATGGTAGTGGTACCTACATTTAACTCTTTTGCTACCTTGACTAAACGATTCGTCATTATAAGTTTTTAGACTTCGCTTTGACAGCGTTTTTGATAGACAAAAGCTTATGCAATTAATCTGTTACATATCTTACTATCTTTTTTGGATGAATAAAATAATAGATCTCATTGTAAAAAGCTTTTGCCTTTCGGCTTAATGAAAAAATTAGATATTAGACTTTAGATTGTAGACATTAGAGGATAGATTGTGATATATATTTGGTAGTCAATCACATAGATTTATCTAAAATCTATTATCTAACGTCTATTGTCTAATTTTACAGCTTTTGCGCTGCAAAGATAACAGTAAAAACCGTCTGGCGGCTAACTCTTTTGAAAAAAGATACTTCAAAATGGTTTTCTCAACCCAGAAACGTCATTTCTACCAAAAGAGTTCCCCGTAACAAGTATGAAATGTAAAATATGAAATATGAAAATTTTTGTAATTCACAATTCACAATTCACAATTCACATTTATGCTAATCTTCTTTTTCAAATTCTTCTTCCAAGATGCGAACCACTTCCTTCACGGTTTCTTCTTCCAAGTCAGTCCGTCGCACCAACTCTGCTACACTCAACGCCAGCACACTTCGAGCAGAATCACAACCAATTGATTTAAAGGCGGTGATGACCCACTCATCAATCTCATCGGAAAATTCGTCCAAATCAACGTCGTCAATTTCGATCTCTTGGTTATTTCGGAATACATCTATCTCAAAACCAGTCAGTTGACTCGCCAATTTAATATTTGTACCGCCTTTTCCAATAGCAAGCGAAACTTGGTCAGGATCAAGATAAACAGCAGCGTGTTTTTTATCACTATCCAAGTTAATACTGGTCACTTTTGCCGGTGTCAACGCTCGCTGGATAAACAACGTCGCGTTATTTGTATAGTTCACTATGTCAATATTCTCATTGCGTAATTCGCGTACAATCCCGTGGATACGCGAGCCTTTCATACCCACGCAGGCACCAACGGGATCAATCCGATCATCATAGGATTCTACAGCTACTTTTGCTCGCTCGCCCGGTAGGCGCACGATTTTTTTGATGGCAATCAAACCGTCTTCAATTTCCGGCACTTCTTGCTCCAACAATTTTGCCAAAAAATCATTATCCGTACGCGACAAAATTACTACTGGTGAATTATTCTTCATTTCTACCCGCCGAATAATACCTCGTACCATATCGCCCTTTCGGAAAAAATCGCCTTTAATCATTTCCGTGCGCGGCATGATAAGTTCATTATTGGTGGTATCGTCTAAAATCAATACCTCTTTTTTCATCACCTGACTCACCTCGCCTACAATTAGATCGCCTACGCGCTCGACATATTTTTTGAAAACTTCATCTTTTTCAAGCTCCATAATTCTGGAAATGAGCGTCTGCCGAGCCGCCATAATTGCCCGCCGACCAAAATCTTCCAGAAACAATTGCTCATAGCACTCTTCGCCCACTTCATAATCCTCATCAATAGACAAGGCTTCTGAAAAAGAGATTTGTGCTCTTTCATCCGTCACTTCGCCATCTGGCACGATTTCGCGCACGCGCCAAAGCTCTAAGTCACCGGTATTAGTGTTTACGATGACATCAAAATTTTCATCCGAGCCATATTTTTTACGGATGAGGGTGCGAAACACATCTTCCAACACGCGCACCATCGTGGGGCGGTCTATATTTTTCCCCGCTTTAAAGTCGGAAAAGGATTCAACTAAGTTCATACAAAACGTGATTTGTAAATGGTGATTTGTGAAACGTGAAATGTGATTTGTGAAACGTAAATCACTAATCGCCAATCACAATTCACTAATTATTATTTTAAAATTGAATTTTTATAACTGCTTTATTAATTTCATCATATGGGATAATCGTCTGCACCAGTTCTTTCTTTTTTTTCTTCCCTTCTTTTGTAATGACTAATTCTTCTACGGTTGCAGCAAAATCGGTCGCTTCTACGAGTTTCCCTTCTTTTTTACTGCCTTCTTTTGTCGTAATTTCAATATTTCGACCTACGTTTTTAGGATACTGACGCGGTAATTTCAGCGGTCGCATCACGCCAGGCGAAGAAACTTCGAGTGTGTAATCTTCGCCAAACCATTTATTTTCATCAAAATGACTTTCGAGATACCGACTGATTTTTTGACATTTCTCAAACGTCATGCCACTATCGCTGTCAATAAATAGCTCCAGTTTATTCACCGTCGGATTCAAGTTGATGTCAATCATATAGCAATCGGCAAAATCCGGTTCTTTAAATTTCTCATCCAACAAGTCGGAGATACGCGCTTCCATTGTCTGAACTGTGATTTGTTTGATTTTTGTGATTCTTTTGACTTGCACTATTTTTGATTAGCAGCACAAAAAATCATCAAAATCTTAATAATCCATCCTGTTAATCCCAAATCCTACGAATCAAAGTCAAAAAAAAGAGGGAACTTTTTACGTTCCCTCTTGGTCTTTTTTGCATTCTGGTGCAAATATACAACCTTTAACAATAAAATGCAAGGCTTGGTTTATTTAAGACCTGATAGGTTTTCCAAAACCTGTCAGGTCTTAAATATGATGTCTAAATTTTAATTACGCTTGAAACTAAATTGCTATTTTTGAGCGTTTTAGAAAATTTGAGTCGCGTATATTAGCTGGTATTCACTTCCGTTTTTCTTGTACTAAAGGCTTGGAATTGGGTAAAAAAATAGGCGAGTGGACTGTAAAAAACCACTTGACACCGCTGAATCAGTAATTTGGTAGAAATTGTAGATAGGAAAATAAGTTCTTCGCCGCAGCATAAAAGTACGTTGCGGCAAATTTTTTTTTAATTCAACATCCATTCAAAAACTATTCGTTCTCGACTTTTTCTACCAGCACTTGCTGCACCGCCGCGTCCAACTGTTCAAAAGACTGGTAGCCTTGTGCAATCAGATATAATTTTTTTTGTGCAGCCATAATTACACTTGGAAAACCAGAAATACCCCACTGCGCCACCTGCTGAAATTCTTCGTCGGTCTCGTCTACAAATTTATTCTGCTGCATTTGCAACACAAAATGCTTGGGTTCAATTCCAAATTGCGCGGCGTGTGTGCCATACACTTCTAAATTTTCCGGCTCTATACCATCGAAATAAATTGCTTTTTGCAATACGCTTGCGAATGCCACTGCATTTTCTGGCTGGTAGGTTTTAAAAACCGTCAACGCCCGACTTGCCGGTATAGAATTAAAAATCGCTTTGCCTTCTTTCAAAATACCAGTCAAAAAGCCTTCGCCAAATTTCACGCCGGTGGTGTTTTCCACCGTTTTGTATGCCTCGCTGATGTAGCCTGCTACCTGCCCGATAGGTCCGATGCGCTCGCCCGTGACCATACCGCCGGACAAAACCGTGAAGTCCAGCTCGTTTTTGTATTTTTCGTGCAATTGCTGCATCACCGGACTGAAGCCGTAGCACCAGCCGCAGAGGGCGTCGTAGATGTATATAATGGTGTAATTTTTCATTGCGATTGTGTTTGGGTGTTTGGGTGTTCAAATATTTGTGAAGCGAAAGCCACACTTTTGGTAGGGGAAACAAATGAAAATAGAAAAGGATGTACCATGCCTCTTTAGTAAAATGAATATGATACTTCAATATCTGACACGGGTAAAAACAATATATTTTCTTTAAACCATTTCTTGCAATCATCAAGTTCTAATAAACCAGAAGCTGCCTCAAGTGTAAAATTTATCAGGATTTCTGTACTACTATCGCCTTTGGCAGGAATGGTTTTCTCTTCAACTATCACCTTTTCAAGCACATCGTTTAGGCGATAATCATTCAATTTTAAAAAAGCAAGTGCCGATTCCAAGCCCGTTCGTTTGTTTCCATCCTGAAAAATATGTCCGGTGATAATACTATGAAAATAGACGGCTGCTTTATCCCAAATTTCAGGATACAAAGGTTCACCAAACATTTCCGCACTGACGGCATCTATTACATAATCCAGCGGATTTTCATTTAAAATATTGAAGGGTGGCACAAAACGTCCGCCGTGTCGCTCAATTGTTTTCCGATTGATGAAGATGATTTCTTCCTTTTGCAAGTAATGTATGCTCATGCTAATGCTCTAAAAACTTGGTCATATTCTGCAAAATCTTCTTCAATAATAGCTTCCAATCGCTTGCGTCGTTCTGCTTGCTCAACGGAAACAATCGTTTGATTTTCAGTAAGAATCTCTTTGATAACTTCTTTCAAAAGAGATTTATCTTCCTGAAACATCTCTTTTATAACTTCTTTTACCATCGCTCTATCAACATTTAATGCTGCTGTTGCCATATTTTTTCTTTTTACAATCCAAATTTAAACCAATTCGTTCATTCTTTCCCACTTTTTTATCACCACATAAACCTATCACCTCATCACCCAATTTCAATACTTTCAGAGAAATTTGAAAAATAATTTCTGCTTTTCAAAACCACCTTTTCTTTACTTTTGTTGTCCAAGTACGTGAGTGCCGTTTCACCAATCCCCACTCACCTTTCACTAGATGAATATCAACGACTTATTGCAGCAGGCTTTAAACTTAGAATTTCTCAGCGCGGAGGAAGGGGTTTTCTTATTTGAAAATGCGACGACTGCCGAACTGATGTACGTGGGCAACGCTTTACGTCAACACCAAGTGCCCAGCAATGTAGTAACCTGGATTATTGACCGTAATTCCAACACGACAAATGTCTGCATCGCCAATTGTAAATTTTGCAACTTCTATCGCCGTCCGGGACACGCGGAATCTTATATTACCACCATTGAGGAGTACAAAGAAAAAATCGAGGAAATGTTTCTGCTTGGTGGCGACCAACTCTTGCTGCAAGGCGGACATCACCCGGATTTGGGTTTGAATTTCTACGTTGACTTATTCAAACAATTAAAAGCATTATATCCAGATTTAAAACTCCATGCACTCGGACCGCCCGAAATCGCGCACATTACAAAATTGGAAAAATCCACGCATTACGAGGTTTTAAAAGCGTTAAAAGAAGCAGGTTTGGATTCCTTGCCAGGAGCGGGGGCGGAGATTTTGAGTGACCGTGTGCGACGCTTGATTTCCAAAGGAAAATGTGGTGGTCAAGAATGGCTCGACGTGATGCGAGCCGCGCACCAACTGCGTTTGACGACTTCGGCTACGATGATGTTTGGACATATTGAAACCAATCTGGAGCGCATGGAACACTTAGTAGAAATGCGCCAAGTGCAATCCGAAAAACCGGCGGATGCGAAAGGATTTTTAGCATTTATTCCGTGGCCCTTCCAGGATGAAGATACGATTTTACGAAAAATAAAACGCGCTCGAAACACCGTGACGGGCGACGAGTACGTGCGCATGATTGCGATGAGTCGCATTATGTTGCCCAATATTATCAATATTCAAGCGTCTTGGTTGACTGTTGGAAAAGCGGTGGCGCAGTTGTGCCTCCACGCGGGTGCGAACGATTTTGGCAGTATTATGATAGAAGAAAATGTGGTTTCGGCTGCCGGTGCGAATTTCCGTTTTACGGCGGATGGCATTCAAAAAGCGATTCAGGAAGCAGGATTCACGCCACAATTGCGTAATCAGCAGTACGAATATCGGGCATTGCCGAAACAGATTCGGCAGCAGGAATTGGATCGGGCTCTGCTCGTCGTTGACTAAGAAATATAGTACACTGATTTTTTAGGATCAAACAAATTTTATTATGATTTTGCCAGTGTCTAGCATCTGGCATCTTTTAATCTGGCATCGAAAACTATGTTATACGAACAAATTATTGAAGCGGTCAATTTCATTCAAACGAAAACGAATTTTCAACCGCAATATGGCATTATCCTCGGCACTGGTTTGGGTAATTTGACCAACGAAATGGAAATTGTCGCTACGATTCCGTACCAAGACATTCCGCATTTTCCCGTTTCCACCGTCCAAAGTCACAAGGGACAACTCGTGTTTGGGCATTTGGCTGGCAAGCCGATTGTAGCAATGGCGGGGCGTTTTCATTATTATGAAGGCTACTCGATGCAGCAAGTGACGTTTCCGGTAAGGGTTTTAAAGTTTTTAGGAATTGAACGCCTTTTCATTTCCAACGCGGCGGGCAGCACGAGTCAGCATATTTTTGGCGGCGATATTGTGTTTATCAAAGACCATATTAGTCTACATGCAGAAAATCCTTTGCGCGGCGAGAATGACGAACGCCTCGGTCCGCGCTTCCCCGATATGTTGAAGACGTATGATAGAAGTTTAAATGCAAAAGCCTTAGAAATTGCAGCAGCGAATGGCATTCGGGCGCACGAGGGTGTATATGTGGGTTTGCAAGGTCCGAATCTCGAAACACCGGCAGAATATATTTTTTTGAATAGAATTGGTGGGGATGTGGTGGGAATGTCCACGATTCCAGAGGTATTAGTGGCGCGGCACAGCGAGTTGCCGGTTTTTGTAGCGTCAGTGATTTCCAATCAATCGTATCCGCCGGAAAATATTAAGGAAGTGTCGCTGGAAGATGTGATTGCAGTGGTGGAAAAAACGGAGCCGAAGTTGACATTGATTCTAAAAGGATTGCTCAAAGACTTACCTTAGCAATTTCGATTCACGAAATAAAATGTCGAGATTCTTCAAAAATATTCACTCTGAGATGGTGAATTTTTCAAAAACTATTCTTTTCTTTGTCAAATAATATTTCAAAACAATGAGAATCGCCTGTGCATGGCTGCTTTTAGTCGTCACACTATCCAACTGGGTAGGGGGCTTTCTCTGTTTTGAAATAAGTCGGTACATCGAGGTGCGCCACGAAATGAATGCCATTGAGCAAGATATTGCGGCGGCGGTGGAACAGCAAATCGGCACAAAAAGTGCGGTAAAAATGCTTGACGATCAGCCTCGCTTGAAAGGGGATGTATATGGCGACGCTGCCTTTGCAACTGAAATAGCGGGAGAGTCAGTTCATTACACGCTGATAGACGAAGCGCAAGCTGTTGATTATAAAGAAGTTACACAAGCAGCCAACACTTCTTCATCCGATGAAAATCATTCCACCTTACTCAAAAGCTTATTCCAAGAATTTGAAATTATAGAATATAGTTTTATTCTTTCCTCAGCCTTAACGCCTTATATATCCAACTTTTATTTTCATTTTTCTACTGCATCATCGCACACTTCTATTCTGCTACCACCACCCAACGTTGGTTAATCCAGCAATTGCTTCTTTGTAAAGACCTAAGCGTTTGTAAGAACTCATCAGGTCTGAGTAAATTATTGAATTAAAATACATTCATGCATATGCATTTGGTTACATCCAAGAACCATTGCGCCCGGTGTTGGAGCGCTGGGCGCGGTGTTCTTATTCCATATAATGGATTTGTTAAAAATGTAATGCGATTGGTTATACAAAATAGCTGAATTAAATTATTTGTTTTTACAATATTATTTTACAATCACTTGGTTATGAAAAAATTATTTCAAATTACGCTTGTATTTGTCTGCCTCATCAATGCAAGTAAACCAATGGCGCAAATGCCGACCGACGCGCTCATGATGGATAAAGGGCAAATCTGTATTGCCGCCCTTTACAGCCACGATACCTGGGAAGAATACTGGGAAGGAACGCTCAAACGCGACAATTTAAATGTAGGAACGCTCACTCGGCAAACCGTGATGCCCATGATTGCATTGGGTTTGGTGAAGCGAGTCAACCTTATCGTGGCGCTCCCTTGGGTGCGCACAGAAGCTAGCGGCGGACAGATAGCGGGTGTTAGCGGCATTCAGGATTTTGGCATTTGGTTGAAAGGAACGGCATTAGATTTGCAAGCTGGACCCGGTAAATTAACGCTTCATGCCGTAGCTGGATTTTCTACACCTGCCTCCACTTATTTGGCGGATTATGCACCTTTTAACTTGGGCTTTGGCTGCAAGGAAGGTTCTTTGCGCGGTATTTTACAATATCAAATTGGCAACGGTCCTTACATTCGCGGAATGGCAGCTTATCATTTGCGTGGCAATGCTAAAATTGAACGCAATTATTATTATACGAATCAAGGTTACTATTCAGACAAAGTAAATATGCCGAGTGCGATTACATACGGTGCAACGCTGGGTAGTTGGCTGTTTAACAATTCTTTACAAATAGAAGCAACCTATGATGGATTGAATTCACAAAGTGGACATGACATTCGTCGGCAAGATGTAGGTTTCCCTTCCAATCGCATGATTTTTACGCGCATTGGTGGATTTGCGCATTATTATTTACCTTTTGTAAAAGGATTAGGCATTGTTGCCGCAGGAAATTACATTCTGACGGGTCGGAATGTGGGACAATCTACGATGCTTACCGGCGGGGTGACGTATCAATTCGGGCTTTGGAAGTAGTTTAACCGCAGAGGCGCAGAGAGCGCAGAGATTCATTACTTTGCCTCTTAGCGGCTTTGTGTGAAAAAGTTAATCTTTAATTTTTAATTTTAAACATCATGAAAAAGATTTTATACCTTCTTATAATTTCAATTGGCATCGTTGGCATTTTTCAAGCTTGTGAAGAAGATTTGCTGACAGAAATGGAGATTGAGCCGTATGAATTTGCTTCCTTAGATGAAGCAGGCGGTACTTGGAAACCCGTGTTGCTCACCAGTGCTGGAGACGTTATCATTACAGCACCAAAAGCGACTACAGATGCAGTTTACACGACGGAATTAGCAAATTTGAAAACGGCTTCTACACAAGTAACGAGCGGGCAGCAAGCCGCAGTGCAATACTGGGGTAGCAATGCGCTGGTGCGTTGGAACGAAATCGCGCGCCAGTTGACGAACAAATACAACCTCACGCCTGCACCCAATGCCGATGGCACTTATACGTTACCTGATGCCACTAATCCGAGTAAATATCCAAATTTTCCGTTTGCACACCCACCGTATGCTTCTCGTGCCTTGGCTTATTGGGGCGCAGCGCAGTACGACGCTTTGATTGCAGCTTGGAAATACAAATATCAGTTTAATCGTCCGGCACCTTACAAAACGGACAATTCGATTCAGCCGCGCTTGCCGCAAAGTAATCTGCCAAGTTACCCTTCTGAAGATGCAGTGATTGCAGCCGTTTCGCAGACGATTTTGACCGCGATGTTTCCATTGGAAAAAGATTTTTTAGCTGCAAAAGCGGCAGAGCATAAAAACAGTCGCCTCTGGGCTGGTATGAATTTAGAAAGTGACTTGATTGCTGGAGATTCGTTGGGAAGAGGCGTAGCGGCTAAGTTTCTCGCGCGGGCGCGAACGGACGGCATGGGCAAAGCACAAACACCGCGCCCGATTTCTGATTCTTTGACCAATGCTGCCCAAACAAAATTTGGCTGGAGTTGGAAAAATATGGAATCTCCCCAGCGCCCAGTAGGAATCACGCCTCTTTTTGGTCAGGTGAAAATGTGGAGCGTGCCTAATGTACAAGCTGTGCGCCCTGTGCCACCGCCTGCGCCGGGTACTGCCGAGTTTGAAAAAGATGCGAAAGAATTGCGCGACATTGCTAAAAATGTAAGCAAAGAACAGCGTCGTATGGCCAACTTCTGGTCGGATGGTTTGAATACTTACACGCCGCCGGGACACTGGAATCGCTACGCGACCAATTCTATTATTAAAAATAAATTGAATGCGTTGCGCGCCGCACGCACCTACGCGTACCTGAACATGGCGATGATGGACGCAGGAATTGCTTGTTGGGATGCCAAATATTATTACCATTATCCACGACCGATACAAGCGATGCTAGGGTTTAAAACCATTTTGGGTACGCCTAATTTTCCGAGTTATACCTCCGGGCATTCTACGTTTTCAGCGGCAGCAGCTACGGTATTGTCGCACTTATTTCCAGACGAAAAAACGCTTTTTGATACAGCAGCAAAAGAAGCGTCGTTGTCAAGAATCTACGCGGGTATTCACTTCCGATTTGATATCGAAGCGGGTTTGGATGCTGGGAATAAAGTGGGGAATTATACTTTAATTGTTGCAAAAGGAGACGGCGCAGAGAAATAAGTAGGTAGTATGCAGTAAATATGACAGCATTAATATTATATCAATGCTGTCGTATTTATTTAAATTTCACTTTTTTGTAAATATCTTTTACTTGTAATGTTACAGCTACGGATTTTAAATATAAGCTTTCTTCTAAATTTGTGAAATCTTCGATTTCACACAATCCTTCGTCGGTTTGATAGAATTTTTGAACGTGTATTTCATCTTGCGCAGCTATTAAATATTCTTTAAAACTATTGGCTTGACGATACGCTAAAAATTTCTCTAAGCAATCTTTTTTCATCGTGGAAGACGAAGCAACTTCTACAACCAAGAGTGGATTTGTAAGGGTATCAAACATATCATCTGCATACTCCAACTCGCCTTTTACCACAACTACATCTGGATACACATAATTTTGAGTGATTCCATTATAAATACGCTGGTCAGATTGGTAAATATTATAAATACTTTCATCCATTGCTGAACGAATAAAAAAATACAAATTACCGGCAATTTCATTATGGTCTGTACTGGCTCCGCCCATAGGTATGATTTTTCCAAATAAGTATTCATGTTTTTCGTCACTTTCCCGCTCCATGCGCAAGTATTCTTCGGGCGTGACTTTGTTTGTAGCTATGGTTGCTTTTATCATTGGAAATGTTTTTTTGTAAAAATTCCATTGCGGTCAGCATTATATAATCGCTGCTATATTTTATTTAAATTTTACTTTTTTGTAAATATCTTTTACTTGTAATGTTACATCCACGGATTTTAAATACAAACTTTCTTCTAAATTTGTGAAATCTTCGATTTCCCAGAGTCCTTCTTCGGTTTGATAAAATCTTTCAATAAGCACTTGGTCTTGCGCAATTATCAAATATTCTTTGAAGCTATGTGCTTTTCGATACACCAGAAATTTTTCTGAACGGTCTTTTTTCTCTGTCGAGTCGGATGAGACTTCTACCACCAAAAACGGATTGATAATGGTGTCAAACATATCATCTGTAAATTCTACCTCTCCTTTTACAACGACTACATCGGGATAAACGTAGCTCTGTACAATGGGATTATAAACTCGTTGGTCTGCTATAAATGCTTCAAAGTCATCAGGAAGTATATTTCCCAACAAAATGAGTAAATTTCTTGCAATCCGATTATGGTCTATACTTGCTCCACTCATGGGTATAATTTTTCCTAATATATATTCATGTTTTTCGTCACTCTCCCGCTCCATGCGCAGGTATTCTTCGGGCGTGACTTTGTTTGATGTTACACTTTGTTTGATCATATCAAAACCTTTTTTGTAAAAATAAGCTAATTTGAAATAGAAATCAAGTTTTAAAAATTAAATACGATTAAATAATAAATGATAAATAACAAACGGTTAATGATTAAAAATCATGCCGCTGCCGATTGATATTGGCTCGAATGCCGCCACCGATGTAAGTTGTTGTCAAATCCAAAGCCGCATCATCGCTGTCTTTTTTACGATGGAAAAAATTCAAATCCAAGAAAATATTATGTTTAATTTGATAACTCACGTCTATTCCTATAATATTGAGTTGCGCGCCAACGCCCTGCCCCACTTCATTTCCGTATTCTTGCACTCTTGCGCTATTTGGCAGTAAAATGTTGTTTCCAAAATTCATACCTGGACTATCTTCTCCCAAATCCGCCGCAATGAGTCGAGCTTCCAACACCAATTTGTAAATTGGTTGATACCGTGCTTTCAATATCACTTCTCTAAAATTCGCACCTAATGGATGCGCCAAAGGCTGATTATAATGGGCATAACTCGCTGTGCTGTCGCTATGTGTGTAAGTGTATGGGCGCGTGAGATTAAATTCTGCCTGCAAATCAAGGTGGTCAATACCCAATGCGTTAATATATTTAGCGCCCGCTTGAATGCCGTATTTATTTGCCCACCAGCCGTTACCGTTTGTGAGTTCGTTGAATTTAAATTCATCAAAAACAAATTGCCCGTATAACTGAATATGGTGAAATAAATTCCATTTCGCATCCAAACCAATCAGCACATTATCGGGGCTGCCCAAGCCCTGCTCCACCGTTCGATATAAAATAATGGGATTAAGATATTGCAATTCAAATTGATTAGGGCGACTAAATATTACAGATTCAAATAATCCGACATTAAAATTATTAGTCACATTAAAACTCAAGTGATGCGCCGCCATATATTTTTTAGGCACGAGTCCGTCATTGGGGGTCTGCCGGTTGGATTGTAATGCCAATTCTGCAAAAATATTTTGATACTGAAAGCGCCAAACGTTCCAATTCACCTTGAGGTACAAGTAGTTATTAGAAAAATCACTCAATAACAGCGACCGATAGCCATCGCCGATAAAATTGCGACCGTAGCCAAATTGCGCCCCAACGTGCCGTGTAAAATTAAAACCGATGTAACCTTGTCCATTCAAAAAATCATAAGCTTGGCTATCACCTAAAAAACTCGTTTTAAAATCTTTATAAAATCCATTGCCTGGTACTGCCAAGTCCCTTTGAATACGCTCATTTACATATTGTGGAAAACGCGCTTGTGTTTCTAAAATATTGAAATAGAAATAGATACGGTCGTCCACGCCTGCGCGCAGTTCTACGCCACGCTGATTGAAAAACAAATTGTCTTCATTATCCTTTTCATTCGCCACATTAAAATTTAAAATAGGATTCAATCGTAAATGAAAATATTTATTATTTACTTCCAATAAATTGGCGGGCGTGCGATACAACCATTTTAGAATTGGGCGTTTAGAAAGCTCATAATAACTGCTCTGTTGGCTCACTTCTACTTGCGTCAAGCTCTCATTCCCCTCTATTTTTTCGCGTTGGCTGGCAAGGCGGGTGTAAAAATTGGAGGTAATCAGCCATTCATTATTATCTCTGAAAATATATTGCAAATCTTGGCGGTCGCGGTCAGAAAGTGTAATATTTGTAGCAGTGTCCAACGTAAGTGCATAGCGGGTGGCGGCTCCACGGGTATAATATTTTAACGAAGAATGATACGGCGTTGTAATACCCGATTTAATTTCTAAGCGGTCGAGAATCGGATACGCCTCATTGCCGAGCGGTAGATTCGAGCCTTGCGCGATTATTTTTGCAATAGCCAATAATAGAATGGTAAATGTAAGTGTAAATTTTTTCATGTTTTTATGGATGTTAGCAGAGATGCCAGATGCCAGACCTTTAGATGCCAGACTCCTGCATCCTAATTTAGAATAAAAAATCTTTACGGTGCGAAAGTTACATTATTTTTAAAAAGGAGACGTGTGAAGAAGAGATTTTAACCTACAACAAAAGTAATCTGATGACTCCTCTGCCAGCAGCGGATGAAAGTCACCAGATTACTTTTGAAAAAGGATGTATTTGAAAAATACCTAAATCCTATCCAATTACCGCTTCACAATTTTTCCACTCGTCACTGCTTCGCCATTTTTCAAGCGATAAAAATAAATGCCGCTTGGCAGATTATTTAAATTAAGTGGCTGCAAAGAAACCAGCTGGGCTTCCCATTTTACTTGTCCTATCAATTGCCCAGAAGCATTGAACAGCGCGAGTTCCGTAGCACCGGAAACACCTTCTATTTTAAATAAAACTTCGGTTTCAAACGGATTTGGAGAAACCGTGATTTTAATTTTACCAGCCAAGTCATTCGTATCGGTCGTCAACTGCAAGGCGCGTTGCACGGCTGCCAGCGCGTCTATCCGACCGTAGCCATAGGTGTTGTTAGGAATTAGCAGCCCTGATACGCCGCCGCAATTTTCTGTCGTTTGCATCAGTTTAGCGGTTTGCTCGATGAGCGTTTCTATCGTTTCTACCTGCCCGGCGAGTTTTGGATTCGCAGAAATAATCAACGCCACCAAGCCCGCTACGTGCGGACCCGCCATACTCGTGCCGTTCCAACTTTGATAGCCACCGCCGCGTACCGCCGAGCGCACGCCCACTCCCGGCGCAACTACATTAGGCTTGAGGCGACCGCTGTTATCCGCCAGTACCGGACCGCGACTGCTAAACCCTGCAATCGTATCATTCTGTCGTGACGCACCTACCGAAAAACTTCCTTCAAAAATAGCAGCCGGATCACTCACCGTACTGCATTGACTTCCGCTGTTTCCTGCCGACACGACCACGACAATACCCGCCGCTCGCACATTATTCACCACCGTATTCATCATCGCAAAATTAGATGTGTTACAGCCTTCCAACGGCGGACAACCCCAAGAATTATTAACAACGTGCGGTGCTTTTTTAGAATCTGGATTTTTATTACTCAAATCTGTTGGGGCTATAAACCATTGAAAACCTTCGATATACGTAGCCGGCGAGCCGTAACCACGCTCCATATTGCGCACCCCAATCCAACGAGCACCCGGTGCTACACCTGTCTGATTTCCAGCACCATCATCGCCTACCATTGTGCCCATCGTGTGCGTGCCATGACTGTTATCATCACAAGGCATTTTAGCGTCTAACCCACACGGATTGAGCGAAGGCGAGGGAATACTATCCCTATGAACAGGACTAATGGTATGGATTGCATCGTGCCAATTATAATTATGATCAGCAGTTGAGCCATTCCAACCTCGATATTTGGGTTGAATCAGTGGGTGCGTCCACTCGTAGCCTGTGTCTTGTCCACCCACCACTACGCCTTGTCCGGTATAACCCAATGCCCACACTTGGTCTGCTCCAATTTTTTGAATTCCCCATTCAATAGCGTTGCGAAAGCTAAGAACTTCATCATCTGATTCCACGGTTGGTCGTTGCAGGGGAATATTCGGATTATCTGCAATATAAGCTACATCTGCTCGCTCGGCAAGGAGGCGCATCATATTTTTATCGCCAATTACATGAATGGCATTGATAATAAAAAAAGATTCATGCTGTGCTTGTTTATCCTGTAATATTTGAAGAATGGGCTTTTGCGATTGTTGCGCCATGGTGCGGAGTGTATTGAAAACATATTCTCCTTTTTCTTCTTTTGTTTGCAATAATCGGGCATCAGCAAGGTCGGCTTGTTGTTGTAAGACGATTATAAAATCAGCATCTTGACCACCTTCGGCTTTTTTCCAAAGGCTGGCATCTATTTTATCTTGCCAATCATTTGCTTGAGCATTCAAAGCAATTGTAAAAAAGCAAGTAATTATAAACAATACTATTTTCATGTAATTTCCATTTTTGGGAATAAAGATCGAAGGTAAAAGCAATTTCTTTTTGTAATTGTTAAAACTGCATGGATGGCGGAAGGTTGACAAAAAAGGGGTGAAAGGAGGATGGGGTGATGGGTTTATAGGGTGATGCGACCAAATGACGAAGAGAAAAAGTGACCGAATGACGAGAGAACTTTGTCCCGATGTATATCGGGATGAAAATAGCTGAACCGTGCTTGTCCGCCTATGGAGGATGCGGTTAAAAAAAATGCGGTGAGGGCTATCAAATCACTGCGTTCTCTGCGAAAACCTCTGCGCACTCTGCGGTTAAAAAAATTATCACAAGTGCCGCGCCAACCCACTCCACTGTTTCAAACTAATAATTTCCCAATTGGATAAAATTTCTTCCACCTGTCTTACTTGCGTAGCCGCAATAGCAACCTGCACTCCCTCAGGCAATTCTGATTGTATAAAATCCGCGCCATAATATTCCGGCAAGGCATTCTCTGCCGCAACGGCGTGTACACGAGCAAGATTCGACCAGTTTTCAAAACCAAGATGCGCTGCCCGACAAAGATTTTCTAACAACAGCAAGTCTTTTTGTGCTATCTCATGCAACTGGCAAGAAAAGGTATGAAAATTAGACCGTTTGAAAACGCTCAACGCTTTATAAACTGGCAACTTCTTGCGTTGCAAAACCTGATAACCAACGAGTTCTCTATCGTATAATAAAATATCCTGATACCGTCGTTCCGAAGCTGGATGCGGAACACTCAAAATCAATCCTCGCACCGGGTCTATTGGGCGCAATGCAACAATTTCAAACTGACTTCCCAAAGCAATACGTGCCCCCACCGCCGAAAAATCGTGGTCTTTATAGCCAAACTTCGCCCAGACGCGCTGCGCCAAACGCGGTTTTTTAAGTACGGTCGCTGCGATGCCCACATTCCACCACGAAGTTTGGTCGAGTACGTTAAGCGAAATCGCTTTTTTGTTGTAATAAAGTGCTGCTTTCCAATCTTGCCGCCATTTATACAATTCGCCGAGCCGCGCGTAAGGCGGATACCAGTCGGGAGCTAACTTGATGAGATGTTTGTACAACTTCACCGCATGATACACGTCGCCCTGCTGGTCGTATTGCTCCGCCTGCTCAAAAAGCGCCTGTATGTCTGCCGATGGCTGTTCTTGTGTCATTTGCTATTTTTCCGTAATGCGAGATGTCATCCACGAAGCAGGTGATAGCTCGGTCTGCGCAAACAAATATACACCTAAATTCTTACTTTTGGCAACGGATTTCAATCTTAACAATATAGCAGTACAACAATGTGACCATGAAACAATGGCAAATCTGGATTGACACGGGCGGCACCTTCACCGATTGCATCGCGGTAAGTCCAAGTGGTGAAATGATACGCAGTAAAGTATTGAGCAGCAGCCGCTTGCGTGGAAAGTTGTCAAAAAAAATAGCCCCCAAAACCTTTCGCTTTTCGCAAAATTGGCGCGTGACGACCGATATTTTTCAAGGCTATGATTTTTATATAATTAGCAATACAGCGGCTTTCGCCAAAATCCAAACCATAGATTTTCAAAACAATATCTTGGAATTAGATGCAGACGTAAAATTTGAAAATGAAATTGATTTTGAAATAACTGCACACGAAGAAGCACCTATTTTAGCAGCACGATTAGTCACGCAAACGACTTTATTTGAAACGCTACCGCCGCTCACCATGCGACTTGGTTCAACCAAAGGCACCAATGCTTTATTAGAAAAAAAAGGCGCAAACGTCTCGTTTTTAGTTACAAAAGGATTTAAAGATTTATTATATATCGGTACGCAGCAACGTCCCAATTTATTCCAACTCAACATTCCGGAGCCGGATTTGCTGTACGCGAATGTGATAGAAGTGCACGAACGGCTTGGCGCAAATGGCGAAATTTTGCAAGATTTGACGGATGAAGAGATTCAGCACGTGGTCACAAAGATTTACGAAATCTCAGAGATTTCGCAAATCTCGTCCGATTCGCAAAGTATTGCCATCGCTCTTCTCCATTCCTACCGCAATCCCATCCACGAGAAAAAGCTCGGCGAAGCCTTAACAAAAGCAGGTTTTCCATTCATTTCGCTTTCGCACGAATTGACTCCAAGTATCAAAATCTTACCCCGCGCCCAGACTGCTTTGGTCAACGCCTATCTTGCTCCGGTTCTGCACAATTATTTACAAAATATTCAATCTAAGTTAGAAGCTTTGCGGGAGGGTCGCCCTCTCGGGGACAGGGGTGCGGGAAGCCATTTGTTGGTGATGACAAGTGCTGGTGGTTTGGTCGCCGCCAATTTTTTTGACCCAAAAGATAGTTTGTTAAGTGGTCCGGCAGGTGGCGTGGTAGGAGCAGCTCGCATTGCGCAACAGCTTGGTTTTCAAAAGATTTTGACGTTCGATATGGGCGGTACGAGTACCGATGCGGCTCGTTTTGACGACGGTTTTGACTATCGGTTTGTCACCAAAGTAGGCAATGCAGAAATGTTGAGTGCTGCGTTGGCGATTGAAACGGTAGCGGCAGGCGGCGGTTCTATTTGTAATTTTAATGGCTATCAACTCACGGTCGGTCCTGCGAGTGCAGGCGCGTCGCCCGGTCCGGCGTGTTACGGCGCAGGCGGTCCACTCACCATTACGGATGTCAATTTGTTGTTGGGAAAGCTGGAACCTTCCGCGATGGGCATTCCAATTCATGCAGCACCAGCGCGGACGGCTTTGATTGAATTACAATTACAAATAAAACAAAAAATAAATATAAATTATTCGGAAGACGAGTTGTTACGAGGTTTTGAAACCATCGCCAATGAAAAAATGGCGGATGCGATTCGGAAGATTTCAGTTGCAAAAGGGTTTGACCCAAAAGATTACGCGCTCTTAGCGTTTGGCGGTGCTGGCGGTTTACACGCTTGTAAAATTGCAGAACTCCTTGATATTCAAGAAATTATTCTACCTTATGACGGCGGTTTATTGAGTGCTTATGGCATTGGCAATGCAAGAATTGAACGTTTAGCAGAGCAACAAATTTTAGAATTGTGGTCAGAATGTGAATCTCGCCTGCCGCAAATGATAACCAATTTGACTGCCCAAGCCTTACAAAATTTACATCAAGAAGGTTATACGGAGGAGGAAACGGAGGTCATTCGACAGGTCATTTATCTACGTTTTAAAGGACAAGACAGTTCGTTGGAGATTCCAGTCAATGAAAATATTTTACAATCGTTTGAAAATCAGTATAAAAATCTATTTGGACATTATCCAGAAGGGCGAGCCATTGAAGCAGAAAGTCTGAAAGTAATGGTTGGAACGAAAATTCCACTGCTTGCGAGAACCGAAAAAATCGTTGAAAAATATACTCCAAAGCGTTTGAAAACCGTCGAATCTACCGCCGTTTTTCAATGGGAGGAGTTGCAGGAAGGCGCGCAAATAGAAGGACCAGCTATTTTGTTGAATCCAACTTCTACGGCGTTTATTGAAAGAGGTTGGCAAGCGGAGATACGCGAATCTGGCGCGCTTCTGGAGCATAGGTGTGGCGCACTTTCGAAGTGTGCTACACCTCAAGCAATGCCAAAACAAGCCGTCGAGCTCGAACTTTTCACCAATCGCTTTCGCGCCATCGCCGAGGAAATGGGCGCACAATTGCAACGCACCGCTTTTTCGGTAAATGTGAAAGAACGACTCGATTTTTCCTGCGCTATTTTAGATGCGAATGCAGCATTATTAGTCAATGCGCCGCACATTCCGGTACATTTGGGGAGTTTGGGTATTTGTGCAAGATTGGTAAAAGCAAAAATTTCATTGCAAAAAGGCGATGTCATCATTACCAATCATCCAAAATATGGTGGCTCGCATCTGCCGGATGTCACTTTATTAAGTGCTGTCTATTCTATTGAAAATGAATTGATTGGCTACGTTATAAATCGGGCGCATCATGCCGAAATTGGTGGTACACGTCCCGGCTCCATGCCGCCCGATGCGAAAAATCTGTTGGAAGAGGGAGTCGTTATCTCGCCGATGTATCTGGTTCGAAAGGGCGAAGTGCAATGGGAAACGATAGAAAATTTATTGAAAAATGCGCCGTATCCAACGCGCGCTTTGCCGGAAAATCTGGCAGATATAAATGCTGCGTTGGCTTCTTTGCGTACTGGTGAAGCGGCTTTGCAAAAATTAACACAAGAACATAGTTTAAAAAAAGTTCATCAGTATATGGAATTACTTAAAAAAAATGCGGCAGAATCTTTACAAATTTCCTTAAAGCCATTTGATAATCAAACGTTTACAGCAGAGGAATATTTAGACGATGGTCATAAAATTTGCACAAAAATTTCTATTCAAAACGGACAAGTCGAAATAGATTTCAACGGAACTTCAGCCGTTCATCCCGGTAATTTAAATGCGAATATTTCCATCGTGTACAGCGCGGTTATTTACGTCTTGCGCTTGCTTTGCAATAAGGACATTCCACTCAATGAAGGTTTGATGCAAAATGTCAAGATTCACTTGCCGAGTAGTTTTTTAAACCCTGATTTTTCGGACGATGATGCTAAAAATCCAGCAGTCGTCGGCGGCAATACCGAAGTGAGCCAGCGTTTGGTGGATACACTTTTGAAAGCATTCGGCTTGGCGGCTTGCAGTCAAGGTACGATGAATAATTTTCTGTTTGGCAACGAACGATTTGGATATTACGAAACCATCGGCGGCGGCACGGGCGCAGGCGATGGTTTTCACGGACGCTCGGCGGTGCATCAACACATGACGAATACAAAAATAACCGACCCCGAAGAATTAGAATTGCGCTATCCCGTTCGTTTACAGCAGTTTGCAATTCGAGAAAATTCTGGTGGCAATGGAAAGTGGCGCGGTGGCGACGGCATTATTCGAGCAATAGAATTTTTAGAAAATTTGGATGTTACGATTTTAAGTCAGCATCGAATAGAAACTCCTTATGGTTTGAATAATGGGAAAGATGGAAAAATCGGGCAACAAATTTTGCTAAAAAAAGATGAAACCGTCAAAATATTATCAGGCACTGTCAGTGAAAAAGTGGAAGTAGGCGATAGCGTAATTATTGAAACGCCCGGCGGCGGTGGATTTGGTTTATAAGTTCAAATATTAGATATAAACACTTTACATTTTAAATTTTTCGGTTTTAAATTTTGACTTTTGTAAGTTTGTACAAAATCGCCAACATGATTCAATATTCCAACATAAACGGTCAAATCGTCAACGCTTCCGATGCTTCCCTGAAAGTGAACGACCTCGCTATCCTGCGCGGCTACGGCATTTTTGATTATTTTCTCGTGCGCGAGGGCTTGCCCATGTTTGTGGATGATTATATGAATCGTTTTTTCAATTCTGCCCGATTGATGTTATTGGAAATGGCAATCACGCAAAGCGAGCTGAAAGACCAAATTCACGCGCTCATCGCCGCTAACAACATGTCGAATACCGGGATGCGCCTCGTCCTCACAGGCGGCTACGCGGATGATGGCTACACGCCGATCTCTCCTAATTTATTGATTTTACAACATCCGATGCCTGCAATTCCATCCACCGATGAAGGTGTAAAAATACTCTTGCACGGCTACCAACGAGAATTGCCAGAAGCCAAAACGATTAACTACCTTACTGGAATTAGGATGCTCGGCGAAATGAAAGAAAAAGGCGCGGTAGAAATTTTATATCACGATTACGGCACGATTCGGGAAGCCGTGCGCTCCAATTTTTTCCTCGTCACACAAGACGATAAAGTGGTAACTCCCAACGAACAAATCTTGTGGGGCATTACGCGCAAAAACGTTTTGACCGTTGCGAACCAACATTTTGAAGTAGAAGAGCGGAAGATAAATGTGCAAGAATTGCGCTTTGCAAAAGAGGCGTTCATTACCAGCACCATTAAAGGCGTTTTACCAGTAGTACAAGTGGGCGAACAAATTATCGGCGATGGAAAAGTGGGCGAAGTAAGTCGAAAACTGGCGCAGTTGTTGGAAGAATATGCGAAGGCGTATATTGAAAGTGTAAAAGTGGAAGCCTAAATTGTGTTCTTGTTCGATGTATTCAAGTGTCCATGCACGCTATCACGAACACTTGAACACCTGAACACAAAATAACCGAGTATGCAGCCCTTAACAATAATTTTCATTCTATTTGTAGCTTACAGCAGTCAAGCGCAAAGCATTTTACTCCGCCCTGACCGCGTGTTCGATGGTGTAGAACTGCACGAAGGATGGGTCGTTTTGGTAGAAGGCGAACGAATCAAAGCGGTTGGAACGCAAAATTCAATCCAAATTCCGACGAATGCGCGCATAATAGAATTGCCCGGTACAACGCTGCTGCCCGGCTTGATTGAAGGACATTCGCATATTTTGTTGCATCCGTATAATGAAGTATCTTGGGATGACCAAGTGATTCGGGAATCGC
The DNA here is from genome assembly GCA_964549655.1 of uncultured Saprospiraceae bacterium. GTDB lineage: Bacteria > Bacteroidota > Bacteroidia > Chitinophagales > Saprospiraceae > JADJNW01. Next base: position 9,186 of record CAZJXN010000043.1, on the reverse strand, counting down.
AGGCGGAGCGGGTGGCACGAGCGACCGTACACGCGCGCGCGACGTTGATGGCGGGATTTACGACCATTCGGGATTTAGGTTCAGAAGGTGCTGATTATGCGGATGTTGGGTTGAAAACAGCGATTGAAAAAGGCGTGATTCCGGGTCCGAGAATGTTGGTGGCAGGTCGGGCGATTGTGGCGACGGGCAGTTATGGTCCAAAAGGTTTTGTATCGAATGCAACGATTCCGCTTGGCGCAGAAGAGGCAGACGGCGTGGATAATTTGATAAAAGTCGTGCGTGACCAAATCGGCAAAGGTGCAGATATTGTAAAAGTGTATGCCGATTACCGTTGGGGTTTGAACAATCAGGCAATGCCGACCTTTTCGATAGAGGAATTGAAATTGATGGTAGAAACGGCAAAAAGTAGCGGTCGCCCAGTCGTGGCACACGCGGCAACGGCCGAGGGAATGCGCCGAGCGACTTTGGCAGGTGTAGAAACGATTGAACACGGCGACAGCGGCACCAAGGAAGTTTTTGATTTGATGAAATCGAAAGGCGTGGCGCTTTGTCCAACCATTGCAGCAGGCGATGCCATTTTACAATATCGAGGCTGGAAAAAAGGAGACGCAGAGCCAGAACGGATTCGACAAAAGCGGCAAAGTTTTAAATGGGCTTTAGAAAGTGGCGTGACAATAGTGGCAGGCGGCGATGTGGGCGTTTTCAAGCACGGCGACAATGCGCGCGAATTGGAATTGATGGTAGATTATGGCATGAAACCGTTGGATGTACTGCGTTCGGCAACTTCTGTAAATGCTAACGTGTTTCATCTGACCGACTTAGGAAAAATTCAGACGGGCTTTTTGGCAGATTTAATAGCCGTGCAGGGTAAACCGGAGCAGCAGATTTCTGATATTCGTAAGGTGAAATTGGTGATGAAAAATGGAGTAATTTTGGAATGATGGAATGCAAAATAGGTGAAAGGGTGAAAGGTTTATGGGGTGATCCCGCTATAAGGCGGGACAAGTTGCGGGACGAAGGTGCTAAAAAACTAAGTAAAGAGAGACCAAGCGACGAGCGGAAATAAAAATCTGCGAAATTCCGTTTTACGGAACAAGTCCTGCGGGAGAAAAATAAAAGTGCTTCAGCACTCACAACCTTATTAAAATTTAAATCCAAACGATTAAACGATAAAGCTTTGACTGTAAATGTTTTAACAAATACGACTGTATCCGCTACCGAGCAGTTTGTCACAAAATTGCTGAGTAAGGAATTGAGCAAAGATTTGAAGTATCATAATTTGCAGCATACGATTGCCGTACGCGATGCAGGTGTAGCCATTGCGCAGGCACTGAATCTGCCGGAAGAGGAAGTGGAAATCATAGAATTGGCTTGTTTATTTCATGATACCGGTTTTACAGAAACGTATAACGGGCACGAATCGGTCAGTCAGCGTATTGCTAAACAATTTTTACAAGAGCAAAAATATCCAACGAATAAATTGCAACAGGTGCTCCAATGTATCAACGTGACGACGCACACGGCGCACCCGACCAACTTGATGGAACAAGTCATTAAAGATGCGGATTATGTCAACCTTTCCAGTGCCAATTATCTCGAATCTATTGAAGCGCTGCGGCACGAGTGGTCGCATTACCTGAATCAAGATTATAATGACGAAGCATGGATGCGATTGAATTATGATTTTCTGAAAGTGCACCAATATTTTACACCAGTTGCTCGCCAATTATTGGAACCACAAAAAATAATTAATTTAAAAGAGTTAAAAAAAATAGTCAAAAAGGGAAAGAGAGAAAAGAAACAACCTGAAGGGGAAGGCGGCGAAGAAGAAATGTCAGTTGCGATAAGTGAAAGCAAAAGTGCGTCTATGATGTTCAAAACATCGCTGCGTAATCACCTCGATTTGAGCAACTTAGCGGATAACAAAGCCAATATCATGCTGAGTGTAAATGCGCTTATTATTACCGTGGCCATTCCGACCGTTTCTTCGTATGCACAGAATGTACCATTCGTAATATATCCGATGGCAGTGCTTATTGCAAGCTGTCTGATTTCCATGATATTTGCAACTTTAGCAACTCGACCTATTAAAATGACGGGCATGACCGATCCAAGTGTCATCAAATCGGGCGAATCCAATCTCTTTTTCTTTGGCAATTTTTACAGCATGACCTTCCCGGAATATCAAAAAGGAATGCAACAAGTGATGTCGGATGAAAAAGATTTGGACGGCGCTATCATGCGGGATTTGTTTTTTCTGGGGCGTTCGCTCGGCAAAAAGTACACGCAATTGCGGGTTTGTTATAATATTTTTATGGTAGGGGTGGTGGTGACGGTGGTGGTGTATGGAGTTTGTTATGCGATTTTTAATTAAAGAATGAAAAATGAGGCTTTGGATAAACTCTGGCACATTTTGGAGATGCCTCACACCTAATAAAAAAAGAAGCCTTCTCCGCTGAGCACGAAACGCGAAGAAGGCTATGAAATGGTCTTATGGGAAAAATTCTTATACGGCAAATCGGTCTCTAACGGTAGTCGCTACGATATTTCTAACTATGTTTTCTAACTCTCCATGCGACACCATCGTGCTTATTTGCGCGTGCAGTGCAGTCACTTCATTTTGCAATTCTTCGATGCTGCTCACCACTTCATTAGCGACTACGCGGATGCTGTAAATTTCGTCCAAACGGATTTCGATGTCGGCTTTAGGGGCTTCACCAATACTTGCAATGAATGCACTGTCAATTTCTTCTTGCAATTCTGTTTCTTGGATTTGGTCATGGGCGTTTTCGTCGTACAGGTCAACGGCGGGTTCTTGTGCTACTTCTTCCGCAGCATCCGTCAATGCTACCGCTTCCGATACCTCGTCTTCTGGCTGCGAATAATCAACAACTTCTGTTTCTGTTTCTACCACTTCTTCGGGTGCTTCCTCGGTTACTTCTTCCATTGTTTCTACTTGTGTTTCAGGGGCTTCTGCAATTACTGTTTCGGTTTCCACTTCTTCTTCTGTTGCTACCGCTTCTTCCGTGGCAAAGCCATATTCAACGACTTCATCAGTGTTGGCTACAGCAGGTGCTTCTTCGACGGAGTTGGTATTGCCTTGCAAAAAAGCCAATATCTGCTCTACGGTTTCTTTTGAAGCAGCCTTCAGTTTTTCAAAAACAGTGCCCACTACGTCGGTGGAGGTGTCGGGAGTCTGAGTTAGTGTTTCCATGATTTTGATTATTAAAATTTTTAAAAATAGGAGTTAACCTTATTACATGACGTAATAAGAAATCTTGATTTTTGATAAATGTGTTTCGCCTCTATATCGGATTAAATCGTATAGAAAAAAGAATAGAATTGAATAAAAATGGTGTAGAATGCCTTTTAATGCTGAATTGTGGGAAAACCTCTCTGACTCGAATGTGTGTGACGGGAGAAAATAAACTGGTATGCGCCCCAAAGTTAAGGCAACTAAATAACTTTGTCAAGGTGTAGCTAAAAATAAATATTTTTGATATTTGTAAAAAAAGGGTATTGGTAAAATGTGTTATTTGTTATTTGTCACATGGTCATTGGGTGCTATAATTGTATCACTCCTTTGGAGTTTTACTCATCGCTTAGGCACTCGGTCTCTAAGTCTCTTAGTCCAACTTCACCGTCACCCGCAGTGCCCGCAGCCCTTGTGCGCCTTGCAAACTGCCGATATGCAAGTCCTCCACTTCATCTGTAATAAATCCCTCATGTTTTAAATATTCGATATATTCCAAATATTCCTGCCGGTCTTTATCCTGCAAGTACACAATTGCTATTTTTCCTTGAAGCGTCAGTCGCTCGTCGGTGCCTTCTATGACGGCTTTATCAATGCGTTTTTTTAGAATTTCGTAGCGTACATTGTAAGCGCCATCCACATCAAACTGTTTTTCATCCATGCGAAAACGGATAGAAAGGGGCGTGGTATAAGCGAAAATGAGTTGCGCCGTATTCAGCGGCACGGGCAGCGTGTCTTGCAAGTTGTGTACCCGCCGCGTGACATGACACATGGCAGAAAGCTGCCACAGCCGGAAATTTTTGAGGTGAATAGGAGAAAAATCTCCCTTTGGCAACATGGATTTCCCGATATACATTTCAAATTCTACGCCATCCGTCTGGTATTTTTCAAAATAATGTGGCAACTGACTTTGCAGTGTAAGCTGCTCCTTGCTCAAATAATTAGAAATGGCATTGTTCAACATCGCCACGCTATCTTCAAACGCTTTCCGCTTTCGGTAGACAACGCCTAATTCCGCATCTAAATAATTAAAATACATGGTGACAACCCCGGCTACTTCTGGATATTTATTACGCAAGTGGCGCAGCAACGGATGCACTTCTTGTTGTAATAATTCTACAATACTGGTCTCGTCATTAGAATTAAATTCTGCTTCCAAATGATGAATCGCCTGATTTGTTTTCATCAATAACTGGCGTATCAATGGATATTTGGATGCTTCGTAGCAGCGCGTCAGCACTACTTGAACCCGATTCAAATTATCCAACATATCCGCCTGAATCGCCGCATTGCGCTTGTTAGAAGAGCCAACAATATCTGCCTGACCATATAATGGATACACTTCTTTGAACACGATTGGGTCTACCCGCGCTTGATTATCACCACTGTCCCGTTTTTCTAATAACGCGTGCGATGCTTCTACAAATTTCCACTGCACACTTGGATGGATAGACGTAAACTGTTCGCGCAAAATATTTTCAATCCGATTGTCCATTTCCTCGCGGCTGCGCCCGACAGCTAAGGTGAAAAGACTAATCACCTCTTTGAGTTTCAATTCTATAAAACTATGCAATTCGTAGGCACGTCTACCCGCGATTTCTAAAATACCAATAATATTTTCATCACTATCAAATAACGGCGCAACAATAATGCTACGAACCCCTTTTTTCATCAACGCTTTTTCTAATGGCGTCTTTGGATTATGATGCTGCAAATCTTCAATCAGCAGCGTAGACTTATACCGACACACTTTATCGTAAATAGAATTAGCGTATTCGGCAGCTAATAAATTGTCCACATCTTTACCCAACAGGTTGAATTGTATCCTATATTTGTGCGCCATGGTTTCTTCCGTCGGATAATCCAGCGCCATGATGCCCACTTGCAAGTCCGGTAAACTAAAATAATTTTTCAACAACTGCTGCAATTCGTGCATATTTTCCTGGTCTACAATCGCGTCTTTGCGCAGCAGCCGAAACTTCATTCGAGACAATGCCTCTTCCTCCGTAATGTCCACCAAAGTGGTAATCACGATGCCATGAAATTCAAAATTAGCTGGCGGAAGATGGTGCAACCATAAATCTACATCATAAATATTACTTAACATTTGATGAATATCTTCTTGCGAAAGCGGCTTCAACGGCTTTTTCAATTCAATGCCCACATAATCCATATTGAGTTGCGCTTTATAATGCCGCTCCACCTCCGTCTCTACATTGCGAATGGTAAATGCCATCAGGGGTTCCAACTGCAAATCCGCATCATAAAATTGATTGAGAATAAAACTGCACGCGCGTACCACTACTTCATTTTGTATTACATCCGTAAAATCATGAATTGTAAATTGCATTTTGTCCTTGCCCAAGCCCATCATTTTCTCCACCGCTTTGGTCATGTACACCGGCTGCAATTCAAACGGGGCGCTCACTTTGGACAGTTGTGTATGCCTCAGTGCAGGCGGTAGCACCGTCGTCATCATCAATTGTATGACCTCTTTATGCTTTTCCAAGAGTGAAAAATCTTCAATCGGATAGTACAATTCAGGCGCATCCTTCAGCATTTCCAAAATCTGTTTTGCCAGAAATGCCTCGCCAAAATCGGTACTATTCTGGTATGTTTCAATTCGTTTAATCAGTGGATTAAAGCAGAGTTTGGTTTTAAAAGGAATACAATCAATACCCAAATTGTGAAGGATATCAAATAAGGGGACATCGGGTCGAGTGGCTACTTTTTCTAATTCGGCTACCATATTCAAAAGGACTTTATTTCCTGATAAACAAATAAATACGAAAGATAGATGTGGGAGAGTGTTATAAAAACTTTAACGGTTTTAAGTGGAGAGAAGTTGGTGAGTTGAAACTAAGAAAAGAAAATTTTTTTAATGTTAGTCGAGTGAAGGAGGATTAGGAAACTTTGAAAGTTTCCTAATTTTATATCGTACATTTTACTATATCAACGGCAACGTCATCGCTTTAAAATCCGCTTCCGCCGCATCTCGAAATTGCCGACTCGTCTCCGCTATCGTTTGCCGAATGGGCGTATATTCAAAATCAAATTCATTCCGAGATTTATCATTTTGATACAAAAAAGACCGAAGCGAATGCCCCGCTGTCTCCTTGGTCACAAGCGGACGACCACCCAACACCCGCGACCGCAGCCACTCCACGCGCCAAGCGATTTGTTGTAAAAGAGGATTGATTTGAATCGTAGGCGGTTTTTTATTTAATTGCAATGCGATTTCATTCATAATCGTCTGATAAGTCAAACTTTCGCCACTCAAAATATATCGTTCGCCCACGACTTCACTTTCCATCAATTGCAACATAAAACGCGCCACATCCCGCACATCTACAAAACCCGCCGTGCCTTTGGTATAAAATGGAAAACTTTGCCAGCCGAGTTTGAAAAATTTCAACGCCCCTTCGTCCCACCGTCCGCTGCCCAAAATGATAGACGGATTCACAATCGCCACATTCAAACCTTCCACCATGCCGCGCCATACCTCATTTTCTGCCAAATATTTACTAATCGCATATTCCGAATTATAATGACTGCGTTCCCATTTATTTTCTTCTGTCACAATCGGCTGATTTTTAGTGCGTCCAATGGCGGCGGTAGAACTGACGTGCAAGAGTTTTTCCACATTTGCGTCCAACGCTGCGTTGACCACATTGGCAGTGCCGTCTACATTTACAGTCCGCATTTTTTCATAATCGCGCGGGTCAAACGATATCACCGCTGCACAATGATACACTTGTTGTACGCCTTGCATCGCATCTTCTAATGCAAATACATCCAAAATATCGCACTCTACCCATTCAATCCCATTGGTTACATCTGCTACCAAATCCATGGTGCTCGTCGCCCGCCGCAGCGCCCGCACCTGCGTGTAGCCCTCGCGCACGAGGTAACGCAGCACATACGAACCGAGAAAGCCTGTGCCGCCTGTGACGAGTACTTGCTTATTTTTTATAGAATTCAAAATAGTTTATATTTCACAATTCACAATTCACAATTCACAATT
>CAZJXN010000043.1:0-1809 GCA_964549655.1 uncultured Saprospiraceae bacterium | reverse complement strand
CAATTCACAAACTCCGCGTCCGTCCACCATCCACCATAATATTCGTCCCTGTGATATACGCTGCTGCCGGAGTCGCCAGAAACGCTGCTACTGCTGCAATCTCCGCCGGTTTTCCAAAGCGATTCAAGGGAATATCCTGCTTCATTTTTTGGGATACATCATCCATTTCGGTGTTCGTTCGTTGTGCTGTATTTTCTACAATTGCCCAAAGCCGCTCGGTTTCAGTGTAGCCTGGCAATACATTATTTACGGTGATGCCATAGCGACCGAGTTCATTTGCCATCGTTTTTGACCAACTTGCCACCGCTCCACGAGTGGTATTGGATACGCCCAAATTATCCACTGGAACTTTTACGGAACTCGAAATGACATTTATAATCCGACCATAATTTTCTCGAATCATGCCCGGCACGACGGCTTGCACCAATATTTGATTACACAATACGTGATTATGAAATGCCTGTTGAAACGCTTCCAATTCCGCGTCAAAAATCGCACCGCCCGGCGGTCCACCGGTGTTATTAATTAAAATATGAATTATTTTAGAGGAAACCAGACTTTTAATTTTGGCATTCAAATCATGGCTATCCGAAAAATCAGCGACCAGAAAATTATGGTGCTGCCCTTTTGAGTGGTCTAATTCATGCACAACATCCGACATCAAATCCGCCGAACGAGCCACCAGCGTTACATTCGCGCCAAGCAGTGCCAGTTCTATTGCAATTGCTTTACCAATGCCCTTGCTACTGCCGCCCACCAGCGCATTTTTGCCTTGTAAATTTAAATCCATTGGAAGTTTTTGAAAATTTTATTACATTGAGTACAAATATAGATGGAGAAAGTTGAAAATCTGCCATTGGCAAAGATGGTACACTGATTATTATGATATTTATGATTCTGACTGATTTAAATCTTAAAAACCATAATAATCAGTGTGCTATCAACCTTCTCAATCTCAATCTCAACCTTAAAACTTATGCTCAAACCATTCAACGTCAAAAACTGGATAGCCGAAAATCGCCACTTGTTGAAACCACCCGTTGGCAATCAACAGATTTTTAAAGGCAATGACGACTACATCGTGATGGTCGTAGGCGGTCCCAATGGGCGCAAAGATTATCACTGGGAAGATGGCGAAGAACTTTTTTTTCAACTCGAAGGCGATATTTCTGTCAAAATTATCAACGAAAATGGCGAGCCAGAAACAATTCCTATTCGGGAAGGCGAAATGTTTTTGTTGCCGCCGCGCATTCCGCATTCGCCCCAGCGTCCGGCAGACACGATTGGACTGGTCATCGAGCGCTATCGCAAACCCGGCGAAGAAGACAAATTGATTTGGTTTTGTGAAAATTGTAATCAAAAACTGCACGAAGCTACGTTTGTCTTGCAAGACATCGGCACCCAAATCAAAGCCGCTATCAGCGAATTTATGGTATCGGAAGACTTGCGCACTTGTAAAAATTGTGGCACTGTGATGGAGAAAGTGTAATTTTGTGTCCAGGTGTTCGGGTGTTAGTGTGTTCAAGTAGCACAGGACAAGAACACAAGAATACATAAACACATGAACACATATTTCGCTTCTGATTTTCATTTGGGTGTAAATGCGCGCCTCACGAGTGCCGAGCGCGAGCGACAAATGGTACGCTGGCTGGACATGGTAAGCAAAGACGCGGAAGCGATGTATTTAGTCGGCGATGTATTTGATTTTTGGTTTGAATATAAAACAGTCGTGCCGAAAGGTTATGTAAGATTATTAGGAAAATTAGCAGAATTGCGCGACGGCGGGCTTCCCATTTACTACTTTACCGG
>CAZJXN010000042.1:24763-36180 GCA_964549655.1 uncultured Saprospiraceae bacterium | reverse complement strand
TAGATCCCATTTCACGAATCCCGTTTCATTTTTTCATTTTTTATTAACACTTCGTTGGCAAGTTTTTCTTTGTATTGTAGAATTTTGTTGCGAATCGTTTCGTCGCTGCTACCAAGAATTTGGGCTGCCAGAATACCTGCATTTTTTCCTGCATTCAAAGCGACCGTTGCGACCGGAACGCCATTTGGCATTTGTAGAATAGAGAGAATAGAATCCCAACCGTCCATCGAATTAGAAGATTTCACCGGCACGCCAATTACTGGCAAAGGTGACAATGACGCCACCATTCCCGGCAAATGTGCTGCTCCACCTGCGCCTGCAATAATGACTTTCACCCCACGCAAATGAGCGTTTTTAGCAAATTCAAACATCCGCTCCGGCGTGCGATGCGCAGAGACAATCGCCATTTCAAACGGAATGTCCATTGCTTGCAAAAAATCTGCAGCCTGCTGTAGGACGGGTAAATCAGAATCGGAACCCATTATTATACTTATCATAATTAAGATATTGGGATATCAAAACTAAATTTCAAAGTCTACGCCACGCTTAATCAAGTCTTCGTATTTCGCTTTTACCAATTGCTCGTATTTTTCTTTGTTGAAACTATACAAGACAGCCGGGCGATGCGCTACGCCTTCCTGCTTTCCCGTTTCTTTCAAAACGCCCATTTTTAGAAGGCGCGTGCGAAAATTTCGCTTATTGAGCGGTTCTTTTACACCCAAAATGGCTTCATATAATTTCTGTAATTGTGACAAAGTAAATTGTTCCGGCAGGAGTTCAAACCCAATCGGCTGGTAACGCACTTTAGAGCGAAGGCGATTGATAGCAACTTGTAAAATATGCTGATGGTCAAATGCTAAATCAGGTAGGTTATCAATATCAAACCAATTCGCTGCTTGTGCATCATCGGCAGCTTTCACAGGGTGCTGCGCCAAATCTACCAAAGCATAATAAGTTACACTCACGGTACGCCCACGCGAGTCCCGATTTGGCGCCCCAAACGTGTAAAGCTGCTCTATAAATACGTCTTTCACGCCAGTCTCCTCCTCCAATTCGCGCAAAGCAGCCTGCTCCAGCGGCTCGTTCATCTCTACAAACCCACCTGGAAATGCCCATTGCCCTTTGCACGGCTCCAACGCACGCTGAATGAGCAGCACCTTCAACTTACTGCTTTCATCCAAGCCAAAAATAACACAATCCACGGTCAAAGCCGGGCGCGGAAATTCGTAGGTATATGGCATTTAATTAATTTGCTGATTTGCCTATTTGCTAATATGACTGCAAACCTATAATATTTTCAATAAGTCTTGCCAACTCGTTACTTCAAAGTTAACAATTGGTTTGCTGTCCAGCGGATAAATTATGTCATTGATGCACTGTCCTTGTTGATTATAAAAACGCCGTACTTGCAAAAAGTTGGCAGTTTTCTGAAATATTGAAGTTGGTTGTAACAAATAATACATCCAGATTGTAATAATCTCTACGGCAAGTAATGATCCGCGTAGTTGAACCATTGGTTGACCTTCAAATATAATAATTCTATCTGTAACTGTCCATATTTCACCTGTAAAATGAAAACGTTGTAAATAATTCAAAAAACCTTCTTGAAAAATATTTTCATTCATTGAATTTCGGATGCTCATCAATTTTGAAATGGCTGAGGCATCGTAAGGTGCTGGTTTGGAGAGCCATTCTATTAAAATTTTTACACCTTGTACCATCTCTGTTTTTGTAGCGATAAAATTTCCCGATATTGATGCCTCGTATTCTCCACCCTGCCAGATAGCTTGTAAATGCAATAAAGTTTCCAAATTTGCCGAATCTGCATATAATTGAAAAGGCGTGGTAAAAGTCATTTTCGGAACAGTATTTTTAGTATAAGTAAGGCTCCATTACGATTTCAAGTTGCTATGGTAAATTTTGACTAAAGTCTACTCATACCTTACTTTGATTCCCGTCCCGTCATACGGCGGGACGGGGCAACTATTAAAGCGTTAATATAAACATAGAATCCCGAAGGGATTCGAAACCATTTGGCGTTTATTTAATTTATCTCAACAAGCGTGGGGTTAAATTATATAATATTTTTGGCTTTAGCCCAATATTAAAGCAGCAACTTGGAATCGTAATGAAACGTTTATTTTAACTTTGGAACTTGAATTTAAAACTTTGAATTATCAAACCTTTTTAAGTATCGGCAGTAATCTGGGCGACCGATTCGAAAATTTGCGACAAGCACAAAGCTATATTGCATCAGAAATTGGTCACATTGCGCGCGCATCAAGCGTGTACGTGACGCAGGCGTGGGGCGTGCGCGACCAACCCGATTTTTTGAATCAAGCCTTGGAAGTGAAAACGGAGCTAACGCCGGAAAAAATGTTAGAAAAAATCCAGCGGATTGAAAAGCAGATGGGGCGTATCAAAACCGAAAAATGGAGCAAGCGGCTAATAGATATTGATATTTTGTTTTATAATCAAGACATTATTCAAACAGAAAACCTAACTATTCCCCACCCTTTTTTACACGAGCGAAATTTTGTTTTGGCACCTTTGGCAGAAATTGCGCCTGATTTTTTGCATCCGATTTTTCAAATATCTATTTTAGAATTATACCAAAATTCAAAAGATAATCTTGAAGCGAAAATATTAACGGAGTAACATAAATCATTAGTATTGAGTGCAAATTTTCCACATAATTTTTTGGTAATCGAAGGCAATATCGGTGCGGGCAAGACCACGCTTTGTGAATTGCTGGCGCGTGATGTTGGCTGTCGGCTTATCCTGGAACGCTTTGAAGATAATCCATTTTTGCCCTATTTTTATGAGAACTCAGAGCGGTACGCGTTTCCCGTGGAGTTATTTTTTATGACGGAGCGGCATAAGCAGTTGCAGGAAGAGCTTAGACAAGGGGATTTGTTCAAACAATGTGTGATAGCAGATTATTTTTTCTTAAAAACCTTGCTTTTCGCTAAAAATAACCTGCATTTGGAGGAATATCGCTTGTTTCAACGTTTATTTAATTTGTTAAATGCAGCGTTTCCGAAGCCGGATTTGTTGGTATATTTACATCGTCCCGTGTCGCAATTGCTGGACAATATTCAAAAGCGCGGCAGAACGTTTGAACAAGAGATTTCGGCGGATTATTTGACAAAAATTCAACAGACGTATTTTGATTTTTTTAAGACTAACCCTGCTTTACCAATTATTATTTTGGATGTAGAAGAAGTTGATTTTCAGAACAATGAAGCGGATTATAAAACAATTTTATCGCTTGTTCAGCAAAAGTATGAATTGGGTGTGCATCGCATAAAAATATAGCAATCTATACAACAAAATATTATTTTGTATTGTCTTCTTATCAGATGCGCCACGTTTTTTAAACTCGGCACATCTATTAAACTTCAAGATTATGACTATCAATATTCCCACCTCCGATAAGAAACGAATCGTCATCGTTGGTAGCGGTTTTGCCGGTTTGACGCTGGCACGTAAAATCGCTCGACGCAATGATTATCAAGTCGTTTTAATTGACAAAAATAACTATCATCAGTTTCAACCGCTATTTTATCAAGTGGCAATGTCAGGTTTGGAGCCGAGTTCTATTGTTTTTCCTTTGCGAAAAGTGTTTCAGAAAAAAGAAAATGTTTTTATCCGTGTGACGGAAGTCATTTCTATAGAGCCAACATCTAATCGTATTCAGACCAGTTTAGGAGAATTAACCTACGATTATTTGGTGCTTGCAATCGGTACGGAAACCAACTTTTTTGGTAATGAGAATTTAACGAATCGCTCTATTCCAATGAAATCCGTGTCGGAGGCATTGTACTTGCGCAATCGCATTTTGAACGATTATGAACGAGCGATAACCACCGCCGATTATGAAAAGCGCCAAGGTTTCTTGGATATTGTCATCGTCGGCGGCGGTCCAACAGGTGTAGAAGTGGCGGGTGCATTGGCAGAAATGAAGAAATATATTATACATAAAGACTACCCAGAATTGAATCGAGAGGAGATTGATATTTACTTAATCGAGGGTGGCAATGAGTTGCTAGGTCAAATGTCAGAACCGTCGCAGCGGAAATCCAAACAATATTTGGAGCGGATGGGCGTGAAAATTATATTGAATACCATTGTGACAGATTACGACGGCGAGACGGTGTATATGAAAGATGGTTCTACAATTAAGGCACAAAAACTAATTTGGGCAGCAGGGGTACGCGGCAGTAAAATGGGCGGTTTGGCAAAAGAAGCGTTCGGTTCAGGTGGGCGGATTAAAGTAAATGCTTTCAATCAAATAGAAGGTTTTGCAAATGCGTTTGCCATTGGCGACATTGCTGTTATGATTTCTGAAAAAAATCCGAGAGGTCACCCACAATTGGCGCAACCAGCATTGCAACAAGCGAAATTGCTTGGGAAAAACTTGCTAAGATTAGACAAAGGCGAAACCCTCAAACCTTTTGAATACTTCGACAAAGGCTCGATGGCAACCATTGGGCGCAATTTAGCGGTGGCTGACTTGCCATTTATGAAAGTACAAGGCTTTATCGCTTGGCTCATGTGGATGTTCATTCACTTGATTTCACTCGTCGGCGTAAAAAATAGAGTATTTGTCTTCTTTAACTGGGTTTGGAATTATTTTAGTTATGACCAGTCCTTGCGTTTGATTATAAAACCGAGAATTCCGAAGGAAGAACCGGCGGAAATTGGGTGATGGGGTGATAGGTTTTCCCAAACTCTTCACACTTTTCGCCACAATTTGCGGCAGCGTGTTCATTTGTTGGTTGACTTTGGCGACTTAGTTGGCGAGAATTTGCTCGTATTTGTCAACAACGACAGCGGTTTCGTCGCGCAGGGCGGAAAGAGCGGATAGCTTGACCCCGCCTTCGCTAAAGCTATGGCGAGCGAAGCTCAGTAACACTCATCAAAGGTGGGGCACGCCCAAAATTCTTGTATAAATATAAGTTAAAAAAATGTATTGAATTGAATTTTAATATATTATTCTGCTTTTCGCTGCTCTTGGGTTTTGTAACTTTTCGTTCCCGCCGCAGGGCGGGACCACAAAAATTCAAAAAACGCCAGACTAATCCATCCGCTCCGCTTGATTAGCCGGCAGCCGCCACTCCGTATTTCAAATATGAATGTAAAATGTTTAAAATCAGCACCTTACACATTATTCAAAATATTCTTAACGCCTACTTAATCTGTACCCGAATGAATTAGTCTCAACTTTTTGACAGTATACTTAAGACATTTTTGCTTGAGATAAACCTTCCTTATACACTTCCAGACAGCGTTCGCGGGCGAATTTGTGTTCTACAATGGGTTTTACATAATTGGACGTTCCATATTCAGGAATCCATTTTTTGACATATTCAAATTCGGGGTCAAATTTTTCCTGTTGAGCGATGGGATTAAAAATACGAAAATACGGTGCTGCATCTGTACCACTACCCGCTGCCCATTGCCAACCGCCGTTATTACTTGCCAAGTCATAATCTAATAATTTCGTCGCAAAATAGGCTTCGCCCCAACGCCAATCTACCAATAAATGTTTGGTAAGAAAACTTGCGGCGACCATGCGGACGCGATTGTGCATATAGCCGGTGGCGTTCAACTCGCGCATGCCAGCATCTACGAGCGGGTAGCCAGTCATTCCGTTACACCAAGCTTGAAATTCTATTTCGTTGTTGCGCCATTCGATTAAATCATATTCTGGGCGAAATGCTTTATTTACAACTTTTGGAAAATGCGCTAAAATCATAGCATAAAAATCCCGCCAAATCAATTCATTTAAATAAATTTCATTCAAACCAGCGGCGTTTCGTCCTTTTTCTCGAATGCTAATCGTGCCAAAACGGAAGTGAATACCAAGCCGAGATGTGCCGCTGATAGCTGGAAAATCGCGGGTTTTGTTATAATTTTTGATGATGGAGCGCGCTACTTCTTTAGATGGAATTTTAATATCAGTGCGTTCAAAGCCCATACTTTGTAATGTAGTGAGTGGAAGTGGCTTTGTTTTGTAAAGATTATCAAAATATTGTTTAGTAGGATAGGATTGTAAATAAAAGGAGAGCAATTCTTCGCCTATTATTTTTAGGGTTTTCTCGGCTAATTTTGCTTTCCATTTACGGCTGTAGGGCGTAAAAACAGTGTAAGGTTTACCATCATCTTTTACAATTTCCTCTTTTTCAAAAATGACGTGGTCTTTATACGTTTGAAATGGAATGTGCTGACTTTGGAGCAAATTTTGTATGGCGGTGTCTCGTTCAGTGGCATAAGGTTCATAATCGTGATTGGTGTAAACGGTTGCAATTTCATATTCTTTCAATAATTGCTGCCAAATTTCTATTGGTTTTCCATACTTTATAATGATGGAACTGCCCAGATTTTCTAATTCGGTGTGTAATGAAATGATGGTATCAAAAATAAAAGCTACCCGCGCGTCTTTTTTATCTTCTAAATGGTTTAAAATATCAGTATCAAAAATAAAAAGTGGCAGGACAGGAAAATCGCCTTTGAGCGCATGATACAGCCCGGCGTTGTCTTGTAAACGCAAATCTCGGCGAAACCAGAAAATGGAGATTTTAGACAATAGACTTTAGACTTTAGATGGAATATTCAATAGTTGTAACGGGAAATTTTTAGGAAGGTTTACAAAAAGCACGAACAATATCACAATATCCCAATATCTTTGTGGTCACTCAAAAATCGAACCTTATGAAAATCAAATCTTTAATTGTAATGCTTTCTGTTTTTATAATTGCTTGTCAATCGGAGCAGAAAGACCGGCAAACCGAAATTCAAGATTTAGAAAAGGCCGCAAAAGAGAATCCAGATAATTCTACCATTGATACACTATTAAAATCGTATCAAACTTATTTTATAAATTATTCTGCTGATAAACCACAAATTGCTACTTACAGAAAGAATGCTAAAAGTCTGTTAAACAAGCGATTATTGGCTTTAAGAATGCAAATATTCAATGACTCGACCGGAGTAGCTAATTACGAAGCCGCTACCGAATTTATTAATTTGTCAGAACGATATGCTGCTTTATTGCCGGAAGAAAAGGAGACTCCCAACTGGCTTTTTCAAGCGGGTGAATTAGCGGGTTCTTTACATCAATATGGTAAAACTTTGGCATTATATAAAAAAATAAATGAAGAATTTCCGGCGTATGAAAAAAGTTCGCAAGTGTTGTTTATGCGGGCATTTACGTTGGATAGTGAATTGAAGCGACTGGAAGAGGCGAAGGTTTTGTATGAGGATTTTATAAAGAAATATCCGAAAGATGATTTTGCGGATGATGCTCAATTTTTGTTGGATAATCTAGGGAAGAGTGAGGAAGAGTTGATTCGGAATTTTCAGAAAAAATGATATTTTTTTGCTTTTTGCTTATTCTTTATTTATGTTGTGATATTTTTACGTTAAAATATTTTTATTTTAAAAGGATGGGTTTGGATGTAAATGGATCAAGTGCCGTGCCTTTCACTTTGGCGGTGGCTTCAATGCGGTAATCGGATTTTACAGAATTCGTATATTTGGCGGCATTGGCGATGCCTCGGAATAGAAAATTTCGACTGGAGAATTCATCCATTTTAGATTTTACGAGTTGGAAAGGCAGTTCAAAATCTATTTCTACAGGCTCTCCTTCCGGCACTTCAAAGGTATCTTGTAGGTCTATTTCTGCGAGTTTATAATCGTCAATGAGCTTTTCAGCGCCTCTGCCGCGACTGTATTTTTCAAGTAATGATAGTTTTACACTCGTGACGGTTTGTGTATTCATCGAATGAAAACGGAGTTTGCCAATTATTACACCATCGCGCAGCCGAATCGCTTCCGGTAGGATAATTTCTACCTTTACACCTTCTATCCCGAGCCATTTTTTTACTTTTCCAAACATGATTCAAAGTACGATTTTTGAATTACGAGGTACGATTTTTTTTCCTTGTAATTCCTATTTTTTTCTACTAAACTCAACTAAGATGTCAAATTCGGAGATGCCAGACTGAAACGTGGAACCCTGAATCTTAACCTCTTTCTTAATCTTAATTTAAACCATTCGCTTATGCCAACTTTTATGTAATGATTTTACAAACGCTGCTTCATAATCTCGTTTCGTATTTACTAAAGTATCAAAAACAGGCGTATCATTATTAATTTTTTCTTCCGAATATAACTTGGCGAATTCCTCTTTTGAAACGGTTATCACTTGGTCGCCATCCAAATAACTGAATTGCATCCGGTCGAATAAATCAACGCCATATTGTGCTTGCAGGTTTTTCAGAAAATAAACCGATTTGTCAATCGAACAGCCGCTCGCGCCAGCTTGACTTTCGTCTACCATTAACACTACAAAACGATTGTGTAAAACGTCGCCGTGTGCGCGGAGTTGGCGGTTATGGCTAATCCACTGTTGGGCAAAATCTTGTATTTGCGTGCGAATTTCAGGAATATTTTTTTCTGGAAACGGGGTGTTGCTTTGGTAAATCCAAACGCGGGTAGAATCGGGTAATGTGGTCATATTTGAATCTATTCTTTGTGGATAAAACGTTCTTTTGAGGAAACAGTTTTACATTTGTCTTACAATTAATTCGCTCAAATCATATACCATTACATCGTCTTGTTTATCCTTTGCTTTTACGCCATCTGTCAACATTGTCAAGCAAAATGGGCAATTCAAAGCGATAATATCCGCGCCGGTTGCGAGTGCTTCTTCTGCTCGTTCGATGTTGATGCGCTTGTCGCCGGGTTCGTCTTCTTTCCACATTTGGGAGCCGCCGGCACCGCAGCACAAGCCGTTTTGACGCGAGCGTTTCATCTCTACTAAATCGCCGTCTAATGCTTCCAAAATCGAACGCGGTGCTTCGTAAATACCATTTGCACGACCCAAGTAGCAAGAATCATGATAGGTGATGCGCTTGCCTTTGAACGTACCGCCTTCTTTCAATTTGATGCGACCGTCGTTGATGAGTTGTTGTAATAATTGGGTGTGATGTATCACTTCGTAATTACCGCCGAGTGCAGGATATTCATTTTTCAACGTATTGAAACAATGGGGGCATGCCGTGACTATTTTTTGCACGTTGTACATTTTCAGCGTTTCAATATTTTGTAATGCGGTCATTTGAAAAAGAAATTCGTTACCTGCCCGACGTGCCGGGTCGCCTGTACAGCGTTCTTCATTGCCCAGAATGGCAAATTTCATTCCGACGGCTTGTAATATTTTGGCGAAAGCAATGGTCACTTTTTGCGCCCGACTATCGTAGCTACCGGCGCAGCCTACCCAGAAGAGGATTTCGGGTTCAGTGCCTTCGGCGGCGTAGTCGGATAGGGTTTTTATCGGTTCATTCATTTTACATTTTACATTTTGCGGTTTTACATTTTACATTTCTAATGCGGCGACTAAAGCCGCCGGTACGTGTTCAGCGTAAACGCTGGGTTACGGGCGTGCCCATGCGTCTCGGTCTACACTCATCGCCCATGCGGAACCGCTATTTTCGATACTATTAAACAACGGCAACCATTCGGCTGGACCAGCGGATTCTGATAAAATTTCATAACGCCGCAGTTTCAAAATCGGCTCTAATGGATTGATAAGCACAGGACACGCTTCCACGCAAGCATTACACGTCGTACAAGCATGAATTTCTTCTTTTGTAATATAATCAAATAATGATTTGCCGTCTTGATAATTTTCTTTTGACAATGGTAAAGAAGCATCTTTTTTAAATTCGTCTTTTTTACTGTCCAAATTTCGACCGACTTCCTCAGCGCGGTCGCGGATGTTCATGACAATTTTTCGGGGCGAGAGTTTTTTTCCAGTAATATTTGCTGGGCAAGCGGCAGTGCAGCGTCCACATTCCGTGCAACTATAAGCGTCCAGCACGTTTTTCCAAGTCATGGAGAACACGTCGTTTGCGCCAAACTCAGACATTTCCGTGGTATCGGTCGCTTCTGCCAAGCCCATCATGGATTTTACTTCCTGCATTATTTCCGGCATATTGTCCATTTCGCCGCGCGGCTGTTGTTTTGCAAAATAAGTGTTCGGGAAGGCTAAAATAATGTGCATGTGCTTGGAAATCGGCAGGTAATTCAAAAAAGCAAAGACGGTTAAAATATGAAGCCACCAGCCAAATCGCTCCACACCATGTAGTGCATTTTCACTCAAACCCCCAAATAATGCCGGACCGAGCCAGCTACTCACCGCCAGATTCCCTGTATCTTTGTAATGCGTCGGGTCAATGCTTTGCAACACTGTATCCGCGCCATTCATGCTGAAAATACCGACGAGTAAAACGATTTCTAAACCCAGAATGATATTGGCATCGCGTTGGGGCCAGCCTTTCAGTTCATAAGCATCTAATCTTTTGACTTTTAGAATATTACGGCGAGCTAAAAATATAATGGTTGCTACAAATGCCAGCACTGATAATATTTCAATAAAACTGATAATGAACGTGTAAAATCCACCCAATTTATCTGCAAAAAAGCGATGTTCGCCGAAAATGCCGTCAATAAATATTTCAATTAATTCAACTTGTGTCATTAGAAACGCGGCATAAATAAAAAAGTGAAAAACCGCCGGAATCCAGTTTTTAAACATCTTTTTTTGTCCCAATGAAATGAGTAGCACATTACGCCAACTTTCGGCTGGATTTAAATGCAAATTTTCGGCTTTGCCCAAGCGGATATTTCGACGTATTTTTAGAAATTGTCGGGCTGCCAAGCCAATGGCGACGGCGCTAACCAATATGAAAAGAATAGATTGAAACATTTTTTGCTATTTTTTCATGCAAACAAGGGTGCAAGTTACATTTTGGCGCAAACAAGTTTGCGCACTACACGTTGCGAATTTTCGCTAATTTAGAAAGGAAACAATATTTTTCTAAAAATAACACATTTAAATGTATAATTCAGACAGAATTTAAATAAAATTGTGCGTATGAAAATCTTGAATCAACAGCAAATTACTCAAAAAATCAAGCGCCTCGCTATTGAGATGCTGGAAAATAATTATGAAGAGCGCGAAATCCAATTGGTAGGCATCAATGATCGAGGTTATACGTTTGCGCAATTGTTACAAGAGCAGTTGCAACAAATCACCAAAATTCCGATTCTGCTCACGCGGCTTCGGGTCAATCCTGCCGAACCCTTAGGCGCACCTATTGAAGTAGAAATGTCGGTGGAAAATTTTCAAAATAAAGTGGTGATTCTGGTAGATGATGTGGCAAATACGGGACGGACGCTGTTTTACGCATTTAAACCGATTTTGGAAATTTTGCCGAAAAAAGTGCAAGTAGCGGTACTGGTAGACCGAACGCATAAATTATTTCCAATTCAAGCGGATTATGTGGGATTGTCATTGGCGACAACGCTCAAAGAGAATATTGACGTGCAGATTTTGGAGGGGGAAC
>CAZJXN010000042.1:0-24663 GCA_964549655.1 uncultured Saprospiraceae bacterium | reverse complement strand
TCATTGGCGACAACGCTCAAAGAGAATATTGACGTGCAGATTTTGGAGGGGGAACAGGCGGTTTTTTTGAATTGAAATTAGAATACTATGATATTTGCTGCGCGATACTTGTCCGCTTCTGGAGGATTTTGATACTTTTGATAATAATATTTTAAACTTGACTTCCATTTTGTTAGAATTACTTTATTTGGCATCGTAACGTCTGGTATCTGGCATCTATTATCTATTTATCTGGCTTCCAAATCCATCTCCATCAATTTCTGCTCCAATTTTGCTTTTATACTGGGCATAGATATTCTGGTCGTGTTGTAGCCGATTTCAAAAAGTTCTTCGTATTTACTAAACTGAAATATATTATAATGATGAATGCCAGTCGGCTCTATTACAATATCACACTTTCTTAAATTCGGTTTGGTGTTTGACCAGATTGCCATTTCAAAACAACGTGCCGCAATGCCAAGCATAGAACTGACTGCCTTTTCTTCAATCGGCACGATGGGCATTACATTCACACCAATAATAACATCACATAATTTTTTGAGCGGTTTGATAGGCATATTATCCAATGCACCACCGTCCACGTAAAGGCTATTTTTAATATGTACAGGTCTAAATACTAATGGAATAGAAGAGGAAGCTAAGAGTACATCATGTAAAGAGCCGGTGCTAACAATTTCTAATTTTCCGGTCAACAAATTGGTAATAGAAACGAATAATTTTTTCTTCAATACACTGAAATCATCATCCGGCAGTGCCTCTGTCAAAATGTCATTCAAATAATTCAAGGAAGCGAATCCTCGATTGGGCAATCCTAAGCGCATGACTTTCAAGAAACTAACGCCTTTCAGAAACCGAAGCATTGTATCCGTGTCAAAACCTGCGGCATACAAAGCTCCAACGGTAGCACCTGCACTCGTACCCACAATCACCTCCGGCGAAATATTATTTTCTTCCAGCGCTTTCAACACACCAATGTGCGCCACGCCGCGTGCGCCGCCGCCGGAAAGGGAGATGCCAATCTTCATGTGTTATGGTGTTATAATTTTTTGTGTAATGTCCTCCTTCGCGTAAGCTACGGCGGATAAATATTTTTGGAAATATAAAATGCCTGCCAAAGTTATAACATTTTGACAGGCATTTTGATTACATTTTTTAGGGAGAAGGGAGCGCCGTTTCACCTTTCACTCATCACCTTTCACTCATCACCTTTCACTCATCACCTTTCACTCATCACCTTTCACTCATCACCTTTCACCACTCACGCATTTACTGCTTTACAAACTCTAATGCCCATGCGCGGTTGCCACGGAAAAGGGTGATGGTGTAGATACCAGTTGCTAATTGATTTACATTGAATTCAGCTTTGGTATTTACATTTTTGAATTCTAACAATTGTTGACCCGCTAAATTGCTGATACGAACGCGGTCAAAACCACTTGGATTTTCCAACATCAATACATTTGCTACGGGATTTGGGTACAATTTTACGCCTTCTGCCAAAGTTGCATCCAATACCGAAGTTGTCAATAAAAGGTCGGCTGCGGAGCGCGGAATAATCTGGAAACTGCTGTCAAATGGAGAAGAGTTATCAAACTGGCTGCCGATACCAATCAAGTCGAATTTTCCCGTCGGTGCAGGCTGTCCAAATAGGTTCACATCACTATCAATTCTTATTTGAAAAACAGTCGTGCCGTTCGTCGCATTCACATTAAAACCAGTACCCATATTTGTCCATTGCGAAGGCGTGACCAGCATCAGACCATTGATCCGAATCAACTGGGATTCTGTGGTATCACTTAATCTCGTGACCACGCGAGGCGCGATCAGTGTATTATTTTGGGAAACGCGAATAATAGTGTCCGCATTGATTTGCGTCAAACCATTGAACTGCTCGATGACGCCGCGCACGATAATGCTATCTCCTTGCGTGACGGTGTAACCAAAGTTTTTCGCGGCATCAAATATGCCAATTCCTCTGTTATTCCGGTCAATGATGGTAAATTGTACACCTGGTGTACGTAAACTACCGCCATATACAATCCCTCTTACTTCTACTCTTTTATTCAAAGAATCGGCTACACCAGCAGCATTTTCGGTAGTGACGACCGGAATCGTGTAAAGCGGATAATTCACCACGGTAATGGTACCCTGCATTTCACCAGCGTGCGGGTCGCATTGAAAACGATACGTACCTGGGGTTGTAAACGTGAACTGGTACGTCCAAGGAGCCGCCGCAGTGCTATTTCCAAAACTTACAGGGTTATCTGGAAACGTTGCTTTCGTACCATTTACATTGTGAAAACCCTGTTGGTTGCGAAACACCACGGTTTGTCCCACAAAAATAGTCTTGGTAGAAGGTGTAAAAACATTACTGGTTAAAACAATCGTGTCTTGTGCAAAAGCTACACAAGCGATTGCTAAAAAAAGAAGCGTAGAAAATAATGCTCTCATGATTGAAATCGGTTTAATGGTTAAAAAAAAATACATTGCAAAAATACAGTAATAAAAAGAGCGATTTGCCGGTTTAGCAAATCGCTCTTGCCAATAGTTGACAAATGTGTGTTATATTTTAGTTGAAGGTGTAACGCACACCTAATTGGATACGATAAACGTCCGAATTGATATTTGCTGATTTTAAGAGCGTCTTGTCCAACAGTTTTGCGCTGCTACCAGAACCAGTCGTTACAAATCTGTATTGTGGTTGACCAACCGTTGCAGGAACCGCGCTGACACCAGCAACATTCAGAATGCGGTTGTTAACGACGTTGTCAGCAACTCCCCAATCACTATTTAACAAGTTAGTGAAATTTACAATATCTGCTCTCAATTGCAAGGTATTACGCTTTCCACCTACATTTATAAAGAACTCTTGTGCGATGGAAAAGTCAGCATTCCACAACCAAGGACGGATAGCGCCGTTGCGCTCCGCATACTGACCCCGACGCTCGCTTAAATAGTCATCTTGAGCAATATATGCATTGAATGCATCAATTTGCTGTTGTGGCGTGAACGTAACGGAGTTTGTACCGCTACCTACTGTCAAAGGCAAGAAAACTAATTCACTTGCATTATTTGGAACATATATCAAGTCATTGTTATTCACACCGTCGCCATTCATATCATTATTATAGACATACGAAAAGCGGCTTTGTGTGGCCCCATTTACAAATAAACTAATCTGCGTAGCGCCAAACTTTAAGTATTCGATGCGATAAGAAATCGCTCCTAACACGCGGTGGCGTTGGTCGTTGTTGGTAAATGCCAAATCAGGATCATTGTTACCTCTCGTGCTCGTGATACCATTCCAAGAACCCGATGCAATAGAACCTGGGTCTACTAAATTCATTGCTTCACCAAAATTGTAAGCAAATCTTGTAAACAAGCCATTGCTAAATTTTTTCTCTAAAGAAGCGGTAATCGTGTAAGCACTTCCTTCATTTTGATTCGTCAGATAAATGGCATTTACCACATTATTGTTGATACGAATACTATCATTCAATCGGGCACCTGTTACGCCTACGCCCGGAAAACGAGGGCGATTGTCAGGACCGGCAAAAGTCAGTTTTGCAGCTTCTTGGTTGATATTGAGGTAACTAATACCGTTTACATCTTGACTATAAATAAATTCGAGTGTACCGACGATGTTCCAAGGCAATCTTTTATCTATGGCGATATTACTTCTCCAAACTTGTGGGAATTTAAAATCTTTATCCGTCAGTGCCAGTTCATAAGAGGATGGAGCGGCTGCATTGGTAATAAAACGACCTGGATCAGTGGTAAATGGACGAAGTGGTGTTCTTTGAATATCTTCAAAACCGGTTAATACGCCATTGTTTCCTATCTGATTAGAAATCCATACAAAAGCAGGGCGACCTGTGAAGATACCCGTACCACCGCGCAACTGGAGGGTTTTGTTTCCTAATACATCAAAGTTAAAGCCAATACGGGGCGAAAAAAGTGGTTTTGCATCTGGCAATTTATCGGTACTCACGCGCAGTGGGTCGTACTCGCCATCGCGGAAAACTAAGGTATCTACCTGTGGATTTCTAAATCCTGTTTTGTCAAAGAAAGGAATGTCCACCCGAACCCCTGCTGTCAAATTGAATCTGGAAGACACTGCCCATTCATCTTGCAAATAGATACCAGCATAGGTCACTTTTGTAGGTTGTACCGGCTCTGCACCGCCTGGCAATGCGGAGTAACGATATTGGAAACGACGCAGCGTATCTGGGAAAGTCGTCCGATTCGGATTGTCCTTAAATGCCGTTAAATCTGCATAGAATTTTGGTAAACTATCGTACACAAACACACCTTGAGAACCTGGGAAAAACACGTTTTCAAACTCCAAGCGCTCTACACTCAAACCGGCTGTCACGGTGTGTTTATTCAAATAAATAGAGACATTATCTTGCAATTGTAAAGTGGTGTATTTCAATTGGTTACTCGGCGTAAACGGTTCTGTGCCAGTAGAAATATAAGTAATGTTTTCTTTTTGTATTTCAATCAAGGGAAAAAAAGCACCGCGAGAACCTCGGTCTTCATTTTGAGAAGTGTAACCAACGATTAAATTATTAGAAATCTTACTGCCAAAAATAGAATTCAATTCGATAATGCCGGACTGAATTTTTTCAAACTGAATGTAGTTCGAGTTTTGATAACTCAATGCACTACCAAATGTATTTGTAGAGCGATTGCCAAAACCCAAAGAGTTACTTCCACTGATGGGCTGGTCCCGCTCCGAATCCAACGAGGTGTATCGCGCACTCAGTTTGTGGTTGTCGCTGATATTCCAATCTATCTTCGCCAAAAATTTATCACCTGATATATTTAGATCATATCCTTGATAAGGACCCGTTGCATATCCAAAATTGTCTTGTAAAAAAGCAGAAACGGCATCCAAATCCGAGCGCAATACGCGCGTTGTATTCCCTTGCACGGTCTCATTGCCGCTATTGGGCGACAGCAAAAAGGGCGTTGAATTTCGCTCTAATTCTCCACTCACAAAAAAGAATAATTTGTTTTTGATAATCGGACCGCCAAGTCGAAAACCGACTTGCGAGTTTTCAAATGGGATTAAATCTCTATTGAATTTTGTAGCACCTGCATTAATACCTGTCAAACTCTCATTCCGAAAATTATAAAAAGCAGAACCAGCAAATTCATTTGTACCAGAACGCGTCACCGCATTGATACCTGCGCCTACGAAACCTGCCTGCCGTACATCAAATGGTGCGAGGTTAATTTGTACTTCTTCGATCGCATCTAAACTGATGGGGGAAGTGCCGGTACGTCCGCCCGGCTCGCCTGTCAAACCAAAGCTATTATTGAATAAAGATCCGTCTACCGTAATGTTATTCAACAAGTTAGATTGTCCTCCAAAAGAGGTACCGAAAGAAGCGCCACTCGCCTGCGGTGTCAATTTTGCAAAGTCAATAAAATTACGGCTCAACGTTGGGAAGGAATTCAATTGTTGCGTGGTCACGTTGGTAGCTGCGCCCGTGCGGTCAGAGCTAAATACGTCGTTGCGGTCTGCTATGACTTCTACGGCTTCTATTTCAATGGCTTGCGATTGTAAAGTGAGGTTCAATGTCGCAGCCGTACCAAGGCTCAAGAAAATGTTGTTTCTCACCTGGTCTTGATAACCAGTATAAGTCACCGTCACTTGGTACGGACCACCAATACGCATGGCTGGAAGATTGAAGCGACCGTCTTCATTCGTTATAGTGCCGTAGCGGGTACCAGAAGGGGTGTGCACCGCTATGATGCTTGCGCCTATCAATGTCTCCTTGTTTTCATCCGAAATTTGACCCACCATGGAGGAGGTGGTCACCTGCGCAAACAGTGCGGCACTGAATGTACAATTGATTAAACAAAAAAGCAGCATATATCGCATACTACTCTTTCGCAATGTGTTTGTAAAAGTTTTCATAAAACGTAGTGATTTTGATTTTGAAGTGAAGTGTATGTTCCAGTTGCAAAGCTACAACTGGTATGTTAACTGAATATAAATTTTTCATGAATGCTTGATACACAATTCCTTAACATGATTTTAAAGATGGTAATCACCTTTAATTTTCACATAAAATTGTATATATGGAGTAACAAGTCAATAAATAGTTTTCCGAATAAAAGGTTTGGAAAATTTTATTCGTTTTTGGAGAAAGCCAGTATTTTCGGGATGGTTGTAAAAAAATTTTATATTCAGTTAACATACAGGAGGGAGGAGAACGGAGATGTCACCTGCTCTGGTAGATGACATCTCTACTTTTCCGGCAAAAAAACTTCTGCCATCATGCAACGGGCACTGCCGCCGCCATATTTTTCAATGATGTATAAAGGGCTGTATAATAGGTTTGTATGTTGATTTAAAATGCGGACTTGATTAGCTGTTAAGGATTTAAATGCCTGCTCCGACATGACCAAAATTAATTCCCCGCTCTTGCTTTTCACTTGCAACATATTGCCAGCAAAAGAGTGCATTTGTTCTAATGTGATTTCGATTACGTCTTTTTTTGTTTGCTGAAACCGTTCCAGTAAGCGTACTCGTTCTGTTGAATTTTGCACCGTATCCAGACAAATCACGACAAACGTTTCGCCTAATGCCATCATCACATTGGTATGATAAATCTGTTTTCCACCACCGTCCACCGCCGTAAATGCTACTTTTTCAAAATCAGTTGCCTTGCAAAATTCATCCAACAGACTTACATCCGTGCGCGGACTGATGCAGGCATACACGAGCCGATTCGGTCTATCCAGAATCATACTGCCAGTTCCTTCCAGAAATTTATTTTGCGCTTCTGCTTCTTCGAGCCGAATATGCTGTTCTACTTTAAATTGCTTCTTTATTTTTTCTAAAATATCGTCCCGACGTTCCAGACGGCGCACTTCCGAATACATTGGGTAGGTAATCAACTTTCCATCCGCATGAAAAGTCACCCAATTGTTTGGAAATACCGCATCGGTTTTGATTGGATAATCACTATCCTCTGCCACCATCACATCCACACCCGAAGCTCGGAGTAAGTGTACAAAATTATCAAATTCAGCAATCGCTTTGCGCCGAATCTGCCCAGTGGTGAGGCTGCCGTCATTCTGCTGAAACGCATTGCTCGCCGCCGTCTCTTCATTAAAACCAAAATGCGTCGGACGCACCATCAAAATATGGGAGGTTGTTTGTTGAAACGTCATTTGTTCATCCAATTTTTTAACAAAAGTAGTATAAATTGAGTGTTTTACAAGTTAACTTTTCAAAAACAAAGCCATGTAGTAATTGGTTATTTGTGATTATGGGTTCATGTAATTCATTGAATGGTATCTTTTTTAAAATAACTCGCCAATAATTAGCAAATCAGCATAACTTGTCCCGCTAAATGGCGGGATTGGCATATCAGCATATTAACTTATGGCAAAATTTTCCATCAACCTCAAAGAAGGCAGTATTCAAAAAGAAAGTGACCTCATCGTCGGGATAGATTTGGGGACTACCAATAGCCTTGTGGCGTATATAAAAGACGGGCAAGCAGTAGCTGTAAAAGGCAGAGATGGAAAGAGCACACTGGTCCCTTCGATTGTATACTTCTCAGAAAATCAAGCAGTTGTGGTTGGTGATGCGGCGAGAGAAAAACTGACGATCGACCCTCAAAACACAATTTACTCTGTGAAACGGCTCATGGGAAAATCGTACCACGACGTACAGAATTTCGAGCAATATTTTGGGTATCAAATTATAGACGAAGACACAGAAAGTTTGGTAAAAATCAGGGTACAAGACAAATTCTTCACGCCCACCGAGTTATCTGCCGAGATTTTAAAAGAGCTTAAAAGACGGATTGAAGAAAATTTGAATGAAACCATCAGCAAAGCTGTTATTACCGTACCTGCTTATTTTAACGATGCACAGCGACAAGCTACGCGCGATGCCGGAAAACTCGCTGGATTAGATGTGTTACGCATTGTAAATGAGCCAACTGCAGCAAGTTTGGCGTATGGAATAGGTCTAGAAAAAAATGACAATCAGACGGTTGCAGTATATGATTTGGGTGGCGGCACATTTGATATTTCGATTTTACGGATTGAAAATGGCATTTTTGAAGTGCTGTCCACGCATGGCGATACGTTTTTGGGTGGCGATGATTTTGACCGTGCCATTGTTGATTTTTGGATGGAACAAAACAGTTTGGATAAAAATACGCTTACCGCGAATAAAGCACTCAGCCAGACCTTGCGCCTTGAAGCCGAAGCTGCGAAAAAAGAACTTTCAACTTACAATAATTACGAAGGGACTTACAAAATTTCAAAAGTCGAATTTGAAAATCGCATTCAACCGCTCGTCAATCGTACCATTGAAAGTTGTAAAAATGCTTTGAGAGATGCAAAACTAAATCCAAAAGACATTGACAGCGTGATTATGGTGGGTGGTTCTACGCGCGTGCCGCTTGTGAAGGAAAGCGTTGCAGCTTTTTTTGAACAAGCCGTGTATGACAAAGTGAATCCTGATGAAGTAGTGGCATTGGGCGCGGCGATTCAAGCGGATGTGCTGGCTGGCAATCAGAAAGATGTGCTGCTGTTGGATATAACGCCGTTGTCACTTGGCATTGAAACGATTGGCGGATTGATGGATGTGATTTTGCCACGCAATTCTAAAATTCCAACTAAAGTGGGTCGCCGCTACACAACTTCCGTGGATGGACAGCGCAATCTGAAAATCGCCGTTTTTCAAGGAGAACGCGATTTGATTGAACACAATCGTAAATTAGGCGAATTTATTTTGAATGGAATCCCGCCGATGCCTGCCGGTTTGCCACAAATAGAAATTCATTTTTTATTAAATGCAGATGGTATTTTGAAAGTGAATGCGAAAGAACTACGCTCAAATGTAGAACAGGAAATCGAAATTCGTTCGCAATATGGAATTTCAGAAGAAGAAATGGCGAAAATGTTGATTGATTCTATTCAAAATGCTAAAACTGATATGGCAACGCGCGCGTTGTTAGAAGCCAGAAATGAAGCCAATCATATCGTACTTTCTTCAGAAAAGTTTCTTCAACAAAACGAGCAAATTCTAACGGAGGAAGAGATTATTACAACTAAGGAATTGACTAAAGTTTTGCAAGCAGCCATACAAGGAGATAATAAGGATTTGATAAATAAAGCGATAGAAGAATTAAACACGTTTACTGCCCCCCTCGCCCATCGTGCTATGGGTGTGAATATTGGCAAAGCGATACAAGGGAAAAAAATTGGGTGAATAAGTAGGCAGTTTTCAGTGTGCAGTAGGTAGTCCCAAAACGCATATAACTAATGCGAATATCGGGTTAAAAATGGTCAAAAACCCCTTCAAATGAATGGAATTAACCCCGACGGGGTGGCATATTTATAAAAAAACCGACAAAATTTACTTTGAACCCCAGCGGGGTGACACTATTTACGTATAATGTGTCACCCCGTCGGGGTTCAAAACCCGTTGATTGTCAATTGTCTATAAATATATCACCCCGTCGGGGTTAACCCGATATTCGCATAACTAACTTATTATATAAATTTATTACGCTGAAAAAAAATTACTAATGCAAGCTTCGAATGATAAAAAATGCAATAAGTGTAAAAATCCGCGAAAATCCGCCTTATCCGCGTTCCAATTAATGGGGTACGAGGTGGCAAAATAGGATATAAAAACTTATTTTATAGCGTATTTAATATTGAACTTGTTTAAAATTGATTGAAAATGTTAATATGTTCCTTTAATTGGCTTCTACGTTCTCATATTTCAAAAGATTCAAAGGAGTATTCTTGAATAATGGGACATAGAGTCGAAATATTAAATTCATATTAAATAAAATCGTTAATTTTAAACAACTTCATTATTTAAATTCAAATCTAATGTCTATCGTCTAAAATCTAACGTCTCTCAATCCATGAGCAAAAAGCAAAAAAAGGATACCGAAAATGGCTTGGTCTTCTCTACCGACCCGAACTTTACTTTCAATATTTTTGGAGAAGAATCAGAACAAGAAACAACAGAAATTCCACCCGATAAGCAGCAAATCAGGGTTTGGATAGACCGCAAACAACGTGGTGGCAAAGAAGTGACGCTCATTCAGGGCTTCTCCGGTTCGGAAGAAAACTTGAAAGAATTAGCTAAAACACTGAAAACCAAACTCGGTGTAGGCGGTGCTGCCAAAGACGGCGAAATCATCGTCCAAGGCGACCATCGGGAAAAAGTGGTACAAATGCTACTACAGGCGGGGTATTCAAAAACGAAAAAAGCGGGCGGCTAAACATTGACCATTCCATGATTTAGCATTTGCCTTGCTTTCTTATTGAGTTTTTTGAATGTAATAAGAGTAGTAAATGATTAATAATAAATGGAAAATATTTATATCTCCTTATTCCGTCGCCAAGCGTGTACTAGCATCGTGACACGGTCATAATTCAATATTCCCTCTTCAATGCCTTGTGATTTTAAATACGTATCATAAAAAATATAGCGCAGTCGCGGCAGAATATCAGGATAATCCAGTAAATTTTGATTAATCGCATCCAAATCCTTTTGAATACCAATGGGTAAAGATTCGCGGAAAGCAGGATACTGTTCTGGCTCGTAGCGCCTGAAATCAGCGGCGAGTTCCCGCCAATAGCCCAAGTGACCGGCATACGCAATAATCGGATTATCCGAATTGGCGCAAGCCAGATAGCCCCAAAATGTGCAAGTACCCTCATCGCCAAAACCGTAGCCGTGCGCCAGTTCATGCGCCATCACATACGGGATTTGCAAGGCGTGTAATCCCCCATCTACGTGCCCTTCGCCCGTCCACGGAAAATAGAGCCCGGCAGAACTGAAGCGCAGAAAAATGCCTTTTGGGTACAAATTAAATGCTCGAACTCTGCCAACCGTTGGAAAATGATATTGTTGTAGCTTGATTTTCAGGTTTTTACGCAGTTGAAATTCCAAATTTTCGGGTAGCAAATCCGCAGAAATATCCAAGTCGCCACTTCCATCAATGTCCGCACGCAACTGAATAATATATTCGGTTTCTATTTTTAATTCTTCTTTGAGCTGTTCGAGCGTAAGCGGTTTTGGTTCCAATCCTAATTGCTGCTCCACAGGTACCCGTCCATAATTAAAGCCCCATAAAATCAGAAAAAAGAAAATTGCGCCGCCAAAAAATGCTAAAATGCCAGCCACGCCAGTCACCAAACGAGTCCGAAAAGTCATGTGCGTACGTACCCATTTCCACCCATTACGAAAAACAGCAATGATTAACCCTGTGAAGAACAAATAGATAAGCGGTAAAGGAAACCATGCCAACAGATAATCAATCAGCCAGCGAATCGCCAAGAAAATGCCTCGACTGTATAATTTTTCAATAAGGATGGGTTGTAACCCAAGTAGCCAACGCAGCAGGATAGAACCGATGCCTAATGCAATCCACCAAATTTGTCGTCTTTTCATGTCTTTTTTTGCCTATTAGCGTCTCCTTGAAACGTATCGTTAGGAGCGAACGCCGCCCATTCAACTTTTAATTTCCCCAGTTGTTACTTTATTATACAAAGTCCAAACGTGGACAAGGGCAGTAAACAAAGTTGCTACACTTGCAACTCTTATTCGCCTTTACTTGTTTCGAGTGTAAATTTAATTATCAAAACCTAAAATTTTGTAGCGATGGCATATCAAATCACTGATTCGAATTTTCAAGAATCGGTTTTGGACCGAGATGGTCTTACTGTGGTTGATTTTTGGGCAGAATGGTGCGGTCCTTGCCGTGCAATCGGTCCGATTATCGAACAATTATCGTCAGAATATGACGGAAAAGTATTAGTCGGAAAAGTAGACGTGGACAATAACCCGGAAGTAGCGATGAAGTATGGTATCCGCAGCATTCCTACTATTCTGTTTTTAAAAAACGGCGAAGTTGTGG
Organism: uncultured Saprospiraceae bacterium; assembly: GCA_964549655.1. Taxonomy (GTDB): domain Bacteria; phylum Bacteroidota; class Bacteroidia; order Chitinophagales; family Saprospiraceae; genus JADJNW01. Next base: position 12,742 of record CAZJXN010000042.1, on the reverse strand, counting down.
ATAAGCAAGTGGGTTCTACAACGAAGCAAGTATTGGAACAGAAAATTGCAGCAAATATTTAATTAGACGTTAGATTATAGACCATAGACGTTAGACTACAGATTCTCTTCTCAACAAGAGTCTAAAGTCTAATGTCTATTATCTTAATATTAGAATTTGCGGTAAAAAAGATATAATTTAAAGCCCTTATTTCGGTTCGTTTCGGAGTAAGGGTTTCTTTATAATTTGAACGTTAGGAAGTTTGGTGGTTTGGAAGTTAGCGCGTCATAAACTTTCAAACCTCTAAACTTCCAAATTCTGAACTAAAAATTATGAGTTATTTACTAGATAGTACAGAAATTAAAAACTTTGGCAACCTCGAATTGCTCGCCCAGCAAGTGGTGGAAGGGTTTATAATTGGTTTGCACAAAAGTCCTTTTCACGGTTTTTCGGTAGAATTTGCGGAGCATCGCTTGTACAATCAAGGTGAATCCACTCGAAATATTGACTGGAAAGTGTACGCCCGTACCAACCGAATGTACAGCAAGCGATTTGAAGAAGAGACGAATCTGCGCTGCCAAATTGTGATAGATGCCTCGTCTTCCATGTATTTTCCGCAGGAGGACCCCAAAAAGGGCAATTATATCAATAAACTTCGTTTTTCAGCTTTGGCGGCAGCAGCGTTGATGAACTTGTTGCAAAAGCAGCGCGATGCGTATGGTTTGAGCATTTTTGACGATGCTGTAAAAATTCATACCCGAACAAAAACGAATACATCTCACTATCGCCTGATGCTCACGTATTTAGACCAATTGATTGAAAATCCGCAGGAAAATAAAAGCACATCGGCAGCGCAAGCCTTGCATCAGATTGCTGATAGCATTCACAAACGCTCGATGGTCGTTATTTTCAGTGATATGTTTGAACAGGCGGAAGACGCGGAACATCTTTTTTCGGCATTGCAACATTTGAAGCATAATAAGCACGAGGTAGTCCTTTTTCACGTCACGGACAAATCGAAGGAATTGGATTTTGAATTTGAAAATCGTCCCTACATTTTTATTGATATGGAAAGTGGCGAACGCCTACGCTTGCAGCCCAATCAGGTAAAAGAACAATATCTGACGCAAATGGGAAAATTTGTAGACGAGCTGAAAGTCAAGTGTTTACAATATCAAATTGATTTTATAGAAGCGGATATCAATAAAGGATTCCGCCCGATTTTGCAATCGTATTTGGTAAAACGCAGCAAAATGGGTGTTTAAAAAAGTTCAAAGTTTGGAAGTTCGGTAGTTTATTACACGCTAACTCCCAAACCTCCAAACTCACTAATTTTTAAATTTATTTAATGATAAAACTTTCCGAGATTTCGACCGACGCGCCGCAGGATTTACAAAAAGAAGCTGCGAAAGCGCAAACCTCAGAATGGGTAAGACGTATCGGCGAATTGCAGACCATATTATACGCACAGAAAAAATACAGTGTATTGGTCGTATTGCAAGGCATGGACGGCAGCGGCAAAGACAGTGCGGTGAAAAACGTCTTTGCAGATTGTAATCCAGTTGGTTTAAATGTAGTGCCATTCAAAAAACCGACGGATGCAGAATTTGCGCATGATTTCCTTTGGCGCATCCATCCGCACGCACCAGCAAAAGGAATGATTAATCTGTTTATTCGATCGCATTATGAGGATATTTTGATTCAACGAGTTCACAAATGGATTGATGAGGAACGTGTAACGAAGCGGATCAACGCGATAAATTCATTTGAAGAATTATTGGCATTTGATAACAATACGACTGTACTGAAGTTCTACTTGCATATTTCCAAAGAACAACAAGAAAAGGAACTCCGACAACGCCTCACCGAGCCGGGCAAATACTGGAAACACAATGCCGCCGACTGGAAAGAGCGCGAAAGTTGGGATGAATATATGCGTTGTTACGAAGATGTCATCAATCGCTGTATCATTCCGTGGACGGTCACGCCCGTTGACCAGCGCTGGTATCGGGATTATGTAATTGCGAAAACGGTCATGGATGCACTGGAGAAATTGAATTTGCAATATCCGGCTTTGAGCGAGTAAGGCACGAAGGATGAGCGAACAAGAACACATTAACTCTTGAACACGTCAAAGTGAACACAACAAAAGTACGCATAGACAAATGGCTCTGGAGCGTCCGGATTTACAAAAGTAGGACGATTGCCACGGATGCCTGCAAGGGCGGAAGAGTGAAAATAAATGCCGCGAATGTGAAGCCCTCGTCGCTGGTGCAAAAAGAGGATGTTTTAACCATTCGTAAAAATGGATTTGATTTTCAGTTTAAAGTGTTGGAATTAATTGAAAAGCGCGTGGCTGCGCCCATTGCACAAACTTGTTATGAAAACGTCACGCCGCAGGAAGAATTAAATAAATACGCCGAATGGTTCTCCGCCGGAAAAGCTACTGCCGAGAAGCGCGACCGAGGCACGGGACGACCCACTAAAAAAGACCGTCGAGAAATAGACGATTATAAAGAAGGCTGGTTTGATTTTGAGGAGTGGGATGACTGAGTTTTTTTCTCCCGCAGATTTTTCACTCAAAGTCGCAAAGACGCAAAGTTTTTCTCGCGTCACTTGGTCACTTTTTCTCTTGGTCGCTTTCTAAATCTACCCGCCAGTACCAATTCCTTCATTCTATTTGTATAATCATAAAAACCCTCGCCAGACTTTACACCTAATTTTCCAGCCATCACCATATTTACCAAAAGTGGACACGGCGCATATTTTGGATTTCCAAAACCTTCGTGTAAAACATTTAAAATAGACAAACATACATCCAAACCGATAAAATCCGCCAATTGGAGCGGTCCCATTGGGTGTGCCATGCCGAGTTTCATTACCGTATCAATTTCTTCTACGCCTGCTACATTTTCATATAATGAATAAATGGCTTCATTAATCATCGGCATCAAAATACGATTTGCAATAAAACCCGGATAATCATTTACTTCTACTGGTATTTTATTTAGTTGTTTGGATAGTTCAAAAATTGTCTGCGTCACTTCGTCTGTAGTGGAATAACCGCGAATCACTTCTACCAATTTCATCACCGGCACTGGATTCATAAAGTGCATCCCGATGACTTGCGCCGGTCGCTTGGTCACTGCCGCAATTTTGGTAATAGAAATCGAAGAGGTGTTACTGGCAAGAATCGCTTCCCTAGGCGCGTTGGCATCTAATTGTCGAAAGATATCGAGTTTGAGATTTACATTTTCAGTAGCGGCTTCTACGACGAGTTCGGCATCTTTTACACCTTCTGCAATACTGGAAAATGTAGTAATATTGGCGAGCGTGGCATCTTTTTCGGCGGCAGTAATAGTTTCTTTTTTTACCATTCGATCCAGATTATTTCCGATAGTGCCCAACGCAAACGTGAGTGCTTCTTGCGAAACGTCTACCAGCGAGACCCTGAAACCATTCATCGCAAAAACGTGCGCGATGCCATTGCCCATTGTGCCAGCGCCGATGACAGCTATATTTTTCATAATGATTTTATTTTATTGCTACCGACAAAGAAGTGAAGGCGAAACTAACAAAAAAAGCAGATACGAAACCGTACCTGCTTTTTCGAGCTAATTATATTTAGCAATTACTTATTAAAATAAGGCTTGTCATTTTTGCCGCCACCTTGTACGGTTTCCAAGCGCTTTTTGAATTCTGCGGAAGTCGTCAAATCATCCTTTTTTACATAGATTTCTTTCAATGCAATCAAGGTATTGACATCATTGGGATCCATTTTTTCTGCTTTCTGAAAATATGGCAATGCCAAGTCAAATTGGTCGAAAATTTCTTTGCGTTTTGCATCATATTTCTTGATACCCTCTTTGGAAATATCGTCCGACAACGCATTTAAATCTTTGGTCATCGTAGCGGCTCTGTTGTAATACAAAGCACCCAAGCTATACAACGCATCGAAATTGCTCGCATCTTTCTGCAATGCTCCTTCAAAAAAGCTTTTCGATTTTGCAAGATACTCACCGGACTTATCTTTGTTTCCTGCTTCCAACTCGCGCTGGCTCAAGTTGTCATATACGCTACCGGCGGTAGTATAAAGGGAAATATTATCTGGTTCTTGTTGAATAGCAGATTCCAACTTAGTCACCAGCACATCCAATTTATTCAAGCGCAAATAGTGGTTGATATCCGCAAAAAGCAGGGACACATCATCTGGGAATTTATTTCTACCCGTTTCCAAATACGCGTAAGCTTGGTCGGGAGTTGATTCGGCGGATGAAATTTCATACATTGCTTCATAAATGGCTGGCTTGTCGTATTTAATATCGTATAATTTTTGAAAATGCGTCTTAGCCTCTGCTGTTTTTTTAGCATTCAAAGCAGACAAACCGGCGATGTACAGTTGGTTATTGATATCTTCTTCTGTCTTTAGAAGCGTTTCTTCCCCGTTTGCTTTGAGGATTTCATTCGCCAGCATTACTTCTTTGAAATCTTCGTAAGCCAAGTCAAATTTCTGTGCCTCATAAGCCGTAAAGCCCAAATTATTCAAGTTTCCTTGTGCAATTTGAAGTCCTTTGAGCGCGTCTTTTTTCTCAAATTTCTTTTGACCTAACTCAAAAGCTTTGCGAAAAGCCTGACTTGCCATATACGCAGGGTCGCCGTCTACTTTGGGCAACTGGTCAGCATTGCCAATACCCAATTGCTTGATGGTGACCACCTGTGTAGCTATTTCGTTGTAAATTTCTCCTTTCTTAATCCATGCTTCAGCAGATGCTTGCAAGTCCGGTGCGTTCATAGCCGCGTCAATAGCGTCTTTTGCTTCCTGTAGCTTGCTTTTGTTATTGGTAGGATCCAGGCTATAAGCACTGAATGCCTTTTTAGCGTTGCCCAGGTCCTTCTTGCCGTCTTGAGCAAATGTGGTCACAAGTGCAAACACCATGACGAAGAGGACAAAAAATAGTTTTTTCATAATTCAGTTTTAAGTTTTATAAGTGAAAGAGCGATTGTTTGCTGTTAATACAAATGTTAGACGCAAAAATGTCTTTTAAAATCGTTAATGTTGCTACAAAAGACGTTAATTTTTGCTAAATTTAACGTATTTACTCGCCTGAAGTTTGCTCTTCACTGTTTCCATTGCCATTTTCACCTGCATCTGCCGGCACGACCGCTACATCCGCAATCGAATCATCCTCATCCAACCGAATCACTCGAACGCCTTGCGTGGCGCGTCCCATCACCCGCATTTCACTCACTGCCATGCGTATCGTAATTCCAGAGCGGTTCATGATCATCAAATCATCTTCATCTCGCACCGCTTTGATGGCGATTACAGCGCCAGTCTTGTCGGTCACTTGCATGGTTTTTACACCTTTGCCACCGCGATTCGTTAAGCGATAGTCTTCAAAGTCAGAACGTTTTCCGTTGCCTTTTTCCGAAACGACTAAGATACTTTGCGTTTTATCATTCGCATCAATACAGACCATCCCTACTACGGCATCTTTTTTACCTTGCAAAGTGGCACCTCGAACGCCCGTAGCCGTACGCCCCATCGAACGCACTTTTGTTTCATTAAAACGAATCGCATTTCCACCACGCGTAGCGATGAAAACTTCGTAACTGCCGTTCGTCAAACGCGCTTCCAATAATTGATCATCTTCGCCAATCGTAATCGCATTGATACCACCCATGCGCGGACGCGAAAAAGCTTCTACCGGCGTTTTTTTGATAATGCCCTGTTTAGTACAGAATAAGATATAATGATTTTCTAAAAATTCTACATTTGTCAGGTCTTCAATGATGATATACGCCTTGACTTTATCTTCTTTTGGAATAGACAAAATATTCTGAATCACGCGCCCACCAGCCGTTTTTGTTGCTTCTGGAATTTCATACACGCGCAGCCAATAACAACGTCCTTGTTCGGTGAAGAGCAATAAATAGTTATGATTCGTAGCTGTAAAAAGTTGTTCTACAAAATCCTCATCTTTCGTGCGAGCACCGCGAGAGCCACGTCCACCACGACTTTGCGCTCGATAGTCCACGAGTGGCGTTCGTTTGATGTAACCCAAGTGAGAAATGGTAATCATAACTTGCTCATCCTCAATCAAATCTACGAGATTAATTTCACCATCACCAGCGTAATTAATTTCGGTGCGACGCGCATCACCAAAACGGGCTTTAATGTCCGTCAATTCTTGCTTGATAATGTCTCGCTGCAGCTGTTCATTTTCCAAAATAGCCCGTAAATCATCAATCACGCCTTGAATTTCTTCGTATTCTGCTCGAATTTTATCGCGTTCCAAACCAGTCAAACGTTGCAAACGCATTTCCAGAATTGCCTTTGCCTGCGACTCGGAAAGTACATTGCCATCTTGCACTTCATAATTTGGAGTACCTTCTACCTGTGCATTCTCGATAAGCGGACCAAATTTTTTCCAAAATGCTTCTTTATCATCAATAAAATCGCCGCGCATTAAGCCTTCACGGGCTTCGTCCGGCGTCTGAGATTTTCGGATCAATTCAATAACAGCATCCAAATAATCCAATGCAATCAACAATCCGATAAGAATGTGCGCTCGTTCCAATGCTTTTCGCAAATCAAATTTCGTGCGCCGCACAATAACGACCAATCGAAACGTAATAAATTCTTCGATTAAATCTTTGAGGTTCAAGGTCATCGGACGACCATGCACCAGTGCTACATTATTTACACCATAAAAAGACTGCAAGGGCGTGTGCTTGTACAATTGGCTTAAGACCACATTTGGAACTGCATCGCGTTTTAATTCTATCACAATGCGCAATCCATCTCGATCCGATTCATCTCGAATATCGCTGATGCCTTCAATCTTCTTCTCTCCCATCAACTCCGCAATTCGAGCTACCAGCGACGCTTTATTAACTTGATATGGAATTTCTGTGATAACTATAACACTTTGTCTTCCATCCTCTTGCACCTCTGCTTTGCCGCGTACCACTACCCTGCCCCGACCCGTTTCTAACGCGGTTCGCACCCCTTCATAGCCATGTATAATGCCGCCGGTAGGAAAATCGGGTCCTTTTATAAATTGCATTAATTCCGAAATCGTAATTTCAGGATTATCAACCGTAGCAATCACGCCATCCACGACTTCTGAGAGATTGTGCGGCAGCATATTTGTAGCCATGCCCACCGCAATACCGGAAGCACCATTGATAAGTAGGTTGGGAATTTTTGACGGCAGCACGCTCGGCTCTTCCAGTGAGTCATCAAAATTTAAAGTAAAATCAACGGTATCTTTTTCAATATCCGCCAGCATTTCCTCCGCCATACGGGTGAAACGGGCTTCTGTGTAACGCATCGCAGCTGGGCTGTCGCCATCCATCGAGCCAAAGTTCCCCTGCCCATCCACTAATGGATACCGCAAAGACCAGTCCTGCGCCATGCGCACCATTGCATCATACACAGAAGTATCGCCGTGCGGGTGATACTTACCCAACACTTCGCCTACAATACGCGCTGATTTTTTATGTGGTTTGTTGTACCCAACGCCCAACTCATTCATACCAAACAATACGCGCCGATGCACCGGCTTCAACCCGTCTCGCACATCGGGCAACGCCCGCGACACAATGACCGACATTGAGTAGTCAATGTACGCGGTCTTCATCTCGTCCTCAATATTGATGGGGATTATTCGCTGATTATTAGTCATTTATATAATTTAGATTAGATGCCAGATTAAGAGATGCCAGATGCCAGACTCAGCAAGATGTACAGATAACAATATAACGAATAGCAATTATTAGCACATCGGCAAATCAGCAAATTGACACATTAAAAACTGCTTTTTTCAAAAGTGTACAAAGATACAAAATTTGCTTGGTTTTACCTAAAGCGAGCGGGGAATATTTGCGGGAAGAAATGTAGGAGATGTATGTTTTTTAAAGCATTCAATGGCGTGCAATGCAGGCAAAATGAACAGCAGAAAGTCAATCTGGATTTGAACTATTACTAACGACAGGTGCAAAATCTAAAATTCCCTCCATCACCAGATGTCGATTAATCAAATCTACTACATTGAGCTTCAACTCATCTAAATTGTAAGATTGCTCTGATTTTTTATAATTCTCTATCAAAAAATCAACAAGTTCATTTCCATTAGTAGGTTCAGTAAAAGCATATAGCAATACATTCCAACCACTTAATACTTCTTCTTTTATCTCATTATCATCATCCAAATAGCAAAGTATAAAGTGGTTATCTTCTGATTTATGGAAAAAGGAGTTATCTCTAAAATGATCCGTCTTGATATCTTCCATCTGCATATACCAACTACATTCAATCACAACTGCGTTGGAGAGAATAAAATTTGTATCTAATATTTTATCAATATCGGCAAAATCTAAGAAGGAATATATTTGATTGATCTTGAGTACATCTCTTTTCAAAGCCTTTTGAAAGAGTTCCTCTTTCTTTTTTTCTAAATCAAAGGTTTCAATAAGGGCATTTTGAATAAGCGTATTTTGACCTTGCAACTGAGCTATTTGCTCAATGTGATTTGCCAGTTCATCAAAACTATTATATTGGAAATCAGCATTCAAGAATTTCAATAACGAAATAGTTCTGCAATAACTATTACTACTATTTTCTTCTTTCACTGTTTGATAAAACGTAGTTTTATTTGCATTATTTACCGGTTCTTTTTTTAGAGAAGCAAAATACGAATTGATCTTTTCATAATAACTTGGAAATTCATACCTCAATCTTCGCTCCACTTGCTGGCCGGCAAATTTGTCTTTTTTGGCGCGACCTAACAAATGAATGTAAGTCGCTAATTTAGGAACCATGTGAAAACAAGTTACTTTTGTAAATTCTTCATCCATGACAGGAAATAAGCAACTTATATTTTTTTGACTTTGAGATGCCATACAAAAAAAGAGTACTTCCTCAAAAATTACATTCAAGTAATCTCGTGGAAAAAAAGGAATTTTATCTGTGTTGGAGTGAATAAAATCAAAAGCTCTTTTTGTGTACTCCTTAAAAAAAGCAATATCAACTCCCCCTATAACACCTGCGTTGATTGAAAATAAATTAGTTTGCTTTTTCCATTGTTCAACTATAGCATCTGGTACTTCATTAAGTTCTTCAAGTAAAAATTTTTTGACCTTTTCATAATTGTGATGCGTAGTAAAATCGTACTTATTTTGAACTATGATGTCTTGTTTTTCTGAAAACAAATTAAATTTATTCCATATATACACATCACCATCAACGTGAATAAATGGCTTGTCTTGTAAGCTATAAGTATATAACTTCCCAACAGCCCATAATCTGGAATCGTATTTTTCTAAATCATTTAAATCTAATCGCACATCTGTATAAAGAAGCTCCAACCTGTCTATTAACAGTTCTTTACCTAAGTCGTCCGTGAATAGTATTACATTCTTATAATATTTCCTTAGTGTAAGGCAACTTAGTGCCCAACTCATATAATTGTATCTCTCATGAATCCATCCTCCTCCGAATCTATTGTCTTCCTGTGGATAGGCCGAATCGAAAGATGGTTTTGACCAGTAGCTTTGTACAATTGTGTACATACCACAAATTTTACTACTAATTGAAAATTTCTCGTAGCTTTTCCAATAAATTTTCTCCACGCAAGTCTTTGGCTATTAACACTCCATCTCCGTTCACTAGAAAGTTGGTTGGTATAGCTTTTACACCATATTTAGGAGCCACTATGCTTTCACCATCTTTTAAATCCAATACATTGTTCCACATCAATTTGTCTTCTTTAATTGCTCTCTTCCAATTGTCAATATTTTTGTCTATAGAAACACTTATTATGTCAAAATTCAAAGGTTCGTACTGTTTGTACATCTCTATTAAAAAAGGATGCTCTGCTCTACACGGTTCACACCAGCTTGCCCAAAAATCAATTAACACATACTTTCCTTTGTAATCTTCCAAACTAACTGAATCACCAAACATATCTTGAAGCGAAAAAGAAGCAGTCTTTTTTCCAACAGTGGTCACGGCACCTAGTTCATATAATTCATATCGTAGCATTTTTGCATAAGAGTGCTGTTTTAATCTGCTACTTAGGCTTTCGAAAATCTCCATTCGTTCTTTTTTAGCGTAACTATCTTCTAAACCCGGGAAAAGAAACAGACTAACGTAGGCATCTGGATGTTTTACAATAAAATCTTTTGATGCAATGCGCATTTGTTTATAATAAAATTGATTTTGCTCGTTGTACATTCTACTGCGAATAGTGTCTTCTCGTTCCTCCATTATAGAAGAACTATCTGCTGCCGCATTTAGTAATTCTATCCAAGGATTTACTAATTTTCCATACTCTTTTTCAAGTTCAACTTCTTCTGAACCCTCTATATTAACTTGCCAAATTGAATCTGCATTTCCCACAATTTTGTACTGCTTATTTTCTAAAATAAATGGTAGATAACCATCTTTATTTTGCACTGAAATAGAGTAGTAAGTTGGCTCTTCTACAAAACCCTTCATCTTAAAACTTTTATCGCGTATCAAAAACGAATCGAGCAATGCATCTTTCTCACTTGAAATCATACCGCCAACTCCTTTGAGAAGATATACTTTCAAATTCGTTGCATTATCTAATTTCCCCCCTATTGAGAATCCTATTGGTTGTGCTTGAATGATATTTGTGAAAGTAAAAATTAGAAATATGACGTTCTTATTCATTTTACACTTATTTAAATCGTAAAAATAGTAGAAGCTATTCTGATTTTTAGAAATCTAAAAATCAGAATAACTGATATATATTAATTCATTAAGCATATACTCTAGGGCAAGCTGTAAAGTAAAGACCATCACAAGCAACACCACCATTGCAGCAACTTGTTTGATCAAAGCCTGAACAATAACCCAATCTACTATAGCAACTAACTGAGGAACCATTCTTACAGTTTGCTCTAGCCCTACAAGGAACACGACCACCACCAGATTCTCCATATCCTCCCTTGATTGTTTTTAATGAATCTTTATTTAGGATATAGGAATTGAACCTAATTAATACATTTTTCATAAATTTGAATATTAAAAGTGAAGAAAATAACTTTTAGTTATATTTAATAATTTTTAGCTCTGTAAGCGTATAAGCTCAAACATTGTAATTATTAAAGTTTAGGTTTGGGTGTAGGACAACATACCTTGTGTTCTGTTCCAAGACCTGGTCCTGTCCAATAGGTCATGCAATCACCACTTGACGCGCATTGTCGTCCTGTTCTTTCAATAGTCTTCCCAGGGCAATAAAGGTAACAAGTTGCTCTACCTCCTCCAGATTCTCCATACCCTCCCAAAATCTGTTTTAAGCCTTTGGCAGAAATCAAGTAAGCTTCAAATTTCAATAAGTTCTTTTTCATTGTTTTTAATTTAAGTTATTAAAAGTGTTATACAATCAAAGTTTCCTTTTTTTAGAAATAGACAAAATAGTTACTATGTCTTCGATTTCATACAGACTTGGTTTTTGATAAGTATTGATATAAAGGGTTGGGGTAGCATAAATAAATGCTTTTTCACACCATGTTTCGTGCATTTCTAATATTCTTGGTTCAATGTCTGACAATATATAAGGTGGATAGTTTTTTGCCCATTCCTCATACGTCAAATTATCATGTGCAAACCAATGGTGCATCATTCTTTGTACCTGCAAATCATTTAAATATGCAAATACAAAATATCGAGCAATCTTGTGTGCTGTTGTATTATCGTCATTGCCCACAGCAAAAATGATTTGAACTTTAAGGTCAGGATTGTTTTCAAGTAAAACCTCTAGTAATTGATGTGCTTCTCGGCAAGGACTGCATGTTGGAATTGTTACCACCGTAATAGCATTTGCAGCATTGGGATTTCCCAAAACAATAGTATTGAAATTATCTATCACGGGCGGCATTACAGGCTGTTTAAGCAATATTGCTTGAAAAACGTCTGGGTCTTTTTTAAATCTACTCAATTGTGTTTTTAATTGTTTTGCTTGCAGAGCTTTATTCGCTAAGGGCTTGATTATCATCCATGATAATAAAGGCACAGTATAACCGACCGAAATAGGATATAAGTTTAAAAATTGAACACTGACATTATTCCAAAAAGGAAATAAAAAAATGAATTCAATCCAAAAAAGAATTAGAATGCTTAAACAGAGGGTACAAACTTTCTTTACTACAAAAACCTGGTAATAAAGAGAGTAAAATGTAAATGGTATGGTAAATATGTTTATGATTGCGAAGATACTCAACATTTGAGTTATAGAATTGCTTAGTAATACGGCAAGTAATCCTCCTGAAAAATAAATAAACCCCAACTCAGACCAACTCAACCATCCCCATAATTTAGAAGCAGCAGAATTTAAAATAGTATTACAGTCAGTCTGATTTCCAAATCCGCACATCTTTGCAATGAATGGATTGTTCTTGTCAAAAAGTTGTATCAATAATGCGCTACAAATAATCGTTCCTGTAATCTTACTAAAAAGTAATATCCACCAATTATATAATGCACTATTAACATTAAGAATGACTCCTCCTAAAATAACAATAATTGCAACAACTAAGAGTACCGGAAATCGCAAATTAATGAGTAACTCTGATATACGGTTTTTAGCATAATTTTCATCTCCGGCTTGCTCAGTTGGCTCAGCCAACATTACCACGCCCGACCAAATGTATAAAAATTCTTTTTTAGTTTGTGTCATCCATTCCATTTTCAGATTCAACCAAGTAATGGTATCATTATCCATTTTTTTAA
>CAZJXN010000041.1:28235-36934 GCA_964549655.1 uncultured Saprospiraceae bacterium | reverse complement strand
TAAAGCATGAGTTACAAAGATGAAATAAAGAAATTTGTGAAAAACTCTCATTATAAACAAGCTTTAGATAAATTAGAAAATGTCTGTGATGAACTCATTAATCAATGTAAATCAGATGCTGATATTGAACAATTTAAGGAGATAAAAAACAAAGATATAGTATTGATACAAGCTCGGTTAGGAGAGATTGAACGGAAAGAGAGAATTGGTACAAAAGGAAGTAAAAGCATTACTCGAGAAAAACTTCAAATAGGATATTCTATTTTAAATATACTTGCGTTACCATTATTTCCAGAAGAAGTAAAGGATGAAACAGTAACATGGAAGGCTAAGGAATATTATAATCAGGCAATAAACTTAATAAAAGAGGAAAAGTACGAAGCTGCAGAGCAAATTTTAACTCTTGCCATAGATGAAAGCCCAAATTTTGCTGATGCCTACGTTAATCGAGGTTTTACAAGGTTAAGTTTAGGAGAAAAAAAGTATGGTCAGGCAGAGGCAGATTTTTTAGAAGGACTAAAGAAAAATCCCACCAATCCTTGTATTGTTTATAGAAGCATCGTAATTACTTATTTACGACTAAAAAGAAAAGAAGAAGCGGTGAAATGGTGGCAAGTTATGGAAAATGAATGTAAACCGGGTTTTGGGGATGCTAATCTTATGTTTTCAGAAATTAATAAACTTAAATAATCCATATGAAAAAATTTAAACTCCCAGTTTTATTATTATTGTACTGCTATATTTCATTGTTCTCTTTTAATAGCTGCGGAAATCCTAAACAAGCTATTTCGTCGCTACTTAACAAACCCATTAAATCATGGGTGGCACGATTGAGTGTTACTTCGGTGGCTTCTGGTGTAAAGGAATCCGCCCCCATAAAATTTGAAGCTTTTACTGCCAAAAATGAAACATCTGGCTACTTGGGCTTAATTGCACCTTTACTTCCTTTATTGGAAAAAGACATAAGGGATTATATTCAAAGTATTCTATTCGGGTTTCAGAATCATATAGATGAGAAAAACATCACTTCCGATTATGATACTGCATTTTCAAAATACCTTCATTCTATACCGCCCATTCCTGGTTTAGATTCATTCAATTATGATATAAATACCGGAACTTTATTTTTAACTACCATAAAAGAAGAGGAGAGTTTAAAAGTAGCTGCAAAAGTCAATTTTGGAGAAACGCTAAAGATTTTTTCTAAGAAAGAGAATAGACTCAATAAAATTGAAATTCCTAAATCTGAACTTAGAGGTGATACTATTATTAATGATGATAATACTATACACGTACCCCCAGATACGTCAAATCAAATTGGATCACCCAAAGTCTCAGCTACTCCTGTAGTTGTTCCTGTTACACCAACAACTAACTTCGAATCTATAACTCTTGAAGGATATGATAATGGAATAAACATACATCTTAAATTTTCCGTCTCTAATTTTCAAAAGGAGCTTATAGCGGTGCGTGCTAAATTTTATGATAATTTAACAAATAAACATATATTAAATTCAAACTCTGTAATTTTTAGTACAAGTAATAGTGGTAAGAAGTCTATTTTTGATGAGACTATCTCAATCCCCTACAGGGATTTGAATTTATCGGCAGGAAAATATAAATTAAAAATTGAAGTTTCTAATGGAAATAAGAGAATTGGCATACTAAGTCCTTCTAAAACATTTACATTAGAATGAGCAGCAAAAGTGATTTTACAAATAAAGATTAGTTTAAATTAAATGCTATTTTATTAGATTCGCCCTTTCAAAACAATAGTAAATAAACATGAAGCCCGGCATCCCAAAAGGTACACGTGATTTTGGTCCTGAACAAGTTATTAAACGTAATTATATTTTTGACATCATAAAATCGGTGTTTATTAAATATGGCTACCAGCCCCTAGAAACGCCCACCATAGAACTCCTTTCCACGCTCACGGGCAAATACGGCGAAGAAGGTGACCGCCTGTTATTCAAGGTGTTAAAGCGCGGCGAGAAATTAATGGAGTCATTACAAAAAAATCCAACCGAAAATAATCTTGCCGAAGAAGGCTTGAGGTATGATTTAACCGTGCCGTTCGCTCGTTATGTTGTAATGAATCAAAATTCCATTACATTTCCATTCAAACGCTATCAAATTCAACCTGTGTGGCGTGCCGACCGTCCGCAACGAGGGCGTTACCGCGAGTTTTATCAGTGCGATGTAGATGTGATTGGCTCGACTTCGTTGGTATATGAAGCAGAATTGGTACAGATTTACAATGAAGTTTTTACAAAACTAAATATTCCAGTTCTTATTAAAATCAATAATCGAAAAATATTACAAGGCATCGCCGAAGCGGCGGGCATTCCCGAGCAGTTTATGACCATGACTATCGCCATTGATAAATTGGATAAAATTGGTTTAGAAGGCGTTCGTAAAGAAATGTTGGAACGCGGTATTCCTGAATATTCTATTACAAAAATTGAAGAAATATTACAAGTTTTTACTTTAGATGATTTAAAACCGCTTTTCGCGAATACCGAAACGGGGTTGAAAGGCATTGCAGAATTGGAAACGGTATTTTCCTATTCAGGCGGCAATTCTCCCTTCGGAGGTCAGGGGGCTGGGGCGCAATTCGACATCACCCTCGCGCGTGGATTGAATTACTACACCGGCTGCATTTTTGAAGTACAAGCAAAAAACGTGCAGATGGGTAGCATCGGCGGCGGCGGACGCTATGATGACCTCACGGGCGTATTCGGAATGCCGGGCGTGTCGGGCGTGGGCATCAGCTTTGGCGCAGAGCGGATTTATGATGTAATGGAAGAATTGAAATTATTCCCAACCAATGCAGCCGCGAGTTTGCAAGTTTTATTTATCGCGTTTGATGAATCAACTTTTCAATATGCGTTTGAATGTCTCGGCAAAGTCCGCGCGGCAGGTATCAATTCTGAAATCTACCCGGAACCGACCAAGCTCAAAAAACAAATGAAATATGCCGACGACCGCAACGTGCCGTACGTCATTTTGGTAGGAACGGACGAAATGGCAAGCGGAAAGCTTTCGCTGAAAAATATGGCAAGCGGCGAGCAGGAGAAATTAAGTTTGGAAGATATTATTGAAAAGTTGAAGTAGGATAGCTGCCAACGTCCCGCGGCTTGGCGAAGTGGCGAACTTCTGAACTACTATTTTTCTGCTAAGTTAATGTTTCTTGCGAAAGAAATTCTTCTGCTTTAAACAATTTTCGCCATTTTGCCAACCGCTGTTAGCTGTAGTTTTTTTTTAAAATGGTACATCAATTATCTTCATTTTCAATTTGTCTGTCATTTTTTCGTCAAAATGTTCTTCTAAATTTTGAGAATTTTGCAGAATTGGGTAAATTTTTCTGTAATAATTTTCAAAGATTTTATAGTAATCAAATTTTTCGATAATTAATCGTTCATCAAAATTAAGTAAATTAATTCTATATTCCTTTTCAATCTCTGCTTTCATTTCCCATTTCTTCATAAAATCTTTTCCTAATTCGAAATTATTTCCACTTTGATCATTAAAAAGTATTTTTTTAGTAATTAAATAAATTTCATGTGCTTCTTCATCTGTTATTTCATATTCATTTCTAAATTCTAAATTATCACTAAATTGTTCGACGAAGAACTCTATTAATATTTTGTTTTGGTTAAAGATTACTTCTTCAAAAGTATTGTCTTGAATCACGTTTTTACCAACAGCTATAATCATTTCATTCATTCTTCGTGAAATGCTTTTTAATTCCGAAACTGAATCAAGTAATTTTTCTTCTTCTTTTTTATCTTGAAGTTGTTGCAAATATAAAAAGAGCATTCCTGCTATTTGATTTCCTAAATAGAACTCGATATCCTCAATTTTTCAAATGTTTTTATAGCTATTCTTTCAACGGAATTAATGAATTTAAAAACGTTAACATCGTCGACATGTGCAAATGAGAAATTATTTTCAGATTTTAAAAGCAATTGATTATCAAAAAAAACTTTATTTTTGTTGTAAGTATGATATTCTACATAAACATTTTTCTCAATAAATATAAAAACGGGAATATTCAATCTTGTTGCAGTTTCAAACTCTTTTCTTGTAATTGAAATATAATCATTAGTGATTATGCAAATAAATTCCGTATTATCCGCCGTTAATTTTCAAAGTTTATTGGGACAGCCTATTTTTCAAAATCGCGCACGTACAAAATTTTTTCAAATAATCACTATTATTGTAAAATTCTTTTTTCTCTTTTGTGTTTTCGCCGGAAATAATTGATCCGTATCGTCCGCCAATAATTAAAATCATCATATGGCATAATTTTACTTCATTATAACATGATAAATCTAAAGGTTTATTATGTTCAAATATCACATTATCACTTTCGAATAGAACAGGCTCAAAATTATAGTTTTCTATAAATCTTTCAATTCTTTCTCTAACATACTTTAAGTCGAAATAAGTTGAACTTACAAATACTCTTGGTTTCATTTTGCTTATGTTTTTGGTTTTTTTTGGTAAAATTACGGCTAACATCCGTGTTTACGCAATATTGCGTAGTTATTCCATATCTTCGAGGTGACCTGCAATTTCGTTCGCATTTTTGCTCTCACCAGACATAGGGATTCTTTTTCCGTAAACAAATTCGTGCCGGATTTCGGAGGTTTTTTCTAACTCCAAATATTCTTCTACGGTATAAATTTTTTCTTCAATGGCGACCATATCAAAATGATTTGTACAAAAATAAGGAATTTTCTGCGATTTTTGCAATTCTAAATAGAACACTGATTATTGCTGATGGAGCTGATTCTCAATGATTTTTTATCTGTGTTAATCCGCCAAATCCGCGTCATCCGCGTTCCAAAAATGTAATAAGTGCCAGCAAAATATACATCTTTACAACAAATCCAATCCGCGCTCCATTCCAGCGAAACGACGCTGGTGGACATTGTCCAATATTATCTTTCCAAAATTGAAGCGACTAAAGATTTAAATGCTTACGTCGAAGTCTTTGCGGAAGAAGCGATTCAAAAAGCGCAGGAATTGGACTTTAAATATAAAAACAATCCTTCATCCGTGGGGCGTTTGTTTGGAATGGTGATTTCGATTAAAGATGTGCTGTGCTATAAAGACCACGTGGTGACGGCGGGTTCTAAAATTTTGGAAGGATTCACGTCTTTGTTTTCGGCGACGGCGGTAGAACGGTTGCTGGCGGAAGATGCAATTATCGTCGGGCGCACGAATTGTGATGAGTTTGCGATGGGTTCTACCAATGAAAATTCACATTATGGTCCGGTAAAAAATGCGGCGGATGTGACCAAAGTTCCAGGCGGCTCTTCGGGCGGCGCGGCGGTTTCTGTGCAGGCGGATACATGCTTGGCGGCACTTGGGACGGACACAGGTGGCTCCGTGCGGCAACCGGCGGCATTCTGTGGCATCATTGGTTTTAAACCGACGTATGGTAGAATTTCAAGATATGGCTTGTTAGCGTATGGCTCGTCGTTTGACCAAGTGGGCGTTTTTGCAAATTCAATTGAAGACACAGCACTGTTATTGGAAATTATGGCTGGTGCGGATGATTTTGATAGTACGGCAAGTTTGAATGCGGTAGAAAGTTATTCGCAAAATTTAGATTTCAATAAAAAAGTACGAATCGCTTATTTTAAAACCGCTTTAGAAAGTGATAGTCTGGATGCGGGAATTAAAAAAACGGCTTTCGATTTAGTAGAAAAATTGCGTGCCGACGGGCATACGGTAGAAGCAGTTGATTTCGATTATTTGGATTATATTATTCCGGCTTATTATGTGTTGACGACGGCGGAGGCTTCTTCCAATCTCTCGCGCTACGATGGCATTCGTTTTGGTTATCGCAGCGCGAATGCAACGAATTTGGAAAGTACCTATAAAAAATCGCGTACCGAAGGTTTTGGCACGGAGGTGAAACGCCGAATTATATTAGGGACATTTGTACTAAGTTCGGGTTATTATGACGCGTATTACACGAAAGCGCAACAAGTTCGACGATTGATTTTTGATAAAACGAAAGAAATTTTGCAAGATTTTGATTTTATTTTAATGCCTGCCGCACCGACAACTGCCTGGAATTTAGGTGAGAAAATGGACGACCCGGTGGCGATGTATTTGGCGGACATTTTTACCGTACAAGCCAATATGGTCGGGATGCCGGCGATTAGTTTGCCGTTTGGAAACCATGAAAATGGAATGCCGATTGGACTCCAGTTTATGGCAGATAAATTTTGCGAAAGCGACTTATTAGCATTTTCCAGATACGTACTCACCGTGTAATTTTTACACTTTCTCTTGGCTGGCAAAGATTGTTTTACTATTTTTGCAACAATCGGCTTTTTAGAGAGAAAACCACAGGCGCTCGAAATTTTATTTCTTAGGCGCTTATTTGCAAACAACATTAACACAAAATGGAATCATCATCGAGTAAAAGCTACGTGCTTATTTGCTTATTTTTAGTTCTTTTAAATTACAGTTACGCGAATCCGAACCACCCGAATCCAGACCTTGACGAAGACGTTGTCAGGGCGCGAATTGAAAAAATGACCAGCGAAATAGTAGAGCCACGGTACGATATTGTAGTGCGAAGTTACCTCCGAACGTATTTAGTCAGAGCAAGAAGCCACTCAGAAAACATTATCGGCAGAAGCGTCCTTTACTTCCCTATTTTTGAGAAATATCTGCAAGAAAATAACCTCCCTACTGACCTCAAATACCTCGCCATCGTAGAATCCGCCCTCAATCCGAAAGCAACTTCCCGCGCCAACGCAGTTGGTTTGTGGCAATTTATGTCGCCTACTGCGCGAGAATTGGGCTTAAAAATAGATGGCAATGTAGACGAACGTTGCGACCCGCTCAAATCCACAGAAGCGGCAATGAAACACCTCAAATTTTTACACAAAAAATTCAATAACTGGCCCCTTGTGCTGGCAGCTTACAACAGTGGTTCTGGTAGAATCAGTCGGGCTATGAAGCGCGCTCGTACCAACAATTACTGGAAAGTGCGCCGTTATCTGCCGCGTGAGACGCACAATTATGTACCAGCATTTATAGCTGCTACTTATCTGGGAAATTATTTTGAAGAACATGAGCTAATACCGGCTTATCCAGTGCTGGATATGCAAATGACGGAAACGATAAAAATATACGATACCATTTCATTCGACGAGATTATAAAATTGACGGAATTGCCCATAGAAGTGATAACGGGACTCAATCCAGCTTATCGCAAAGGTAGAATTCCAGCGAATGAAAAAGGACATTATTTAGTGTTGCCCACGCGCGTCATGCCCGCCGTCACTGCCTTCATGGATACCAAACGACCCGATGTGGAAGAAAACCTTTTGGAAGGTGAAGCTATTTTGGCAGATGATAAAGAGGGAGCGGTTTCGCTTGTAAAATTTATGTATACGGTCAAAGAAGGGGAAACGCTGGAAAAAATTGCGCAGAAAATGAAGTGTACCGTGCAGCAATTGAAAGCGTGGAATCAGTTGAAATTGTATGCACTTACGGAAGGACAAGAGCTGACCATATTCCAACCGAAAGATACGAGGCGACCGGTAGTAGTGCTTAAAAAAATGGACCCCGTTGCAAAAATAGCGCCGCAGCCTGTCGAAATCGTCACCTTGCCGGCTTCGTCCATTCACAATTTGAAAGCGAAAGATGTCTATCCGCACGACCGTTTTATGTACTATCAAGTGAAAAAGCGCGAGAAACTCAAAGACATCGCTCGTAAAACGCCCGGCGTACTGACGGAAGAACTCGAACGATTGAATCAAATATCAGCGAATCAAATGTTACCTTCTGGTACGATGGTGAAAATTAAGCGCTTGTAGGTAAATCGTATTTATTTCTCTCACAAAGAATGCAAAGCCGGTGGCTATCGGCTCTGCGTTCTCTGCGCTTCTGCGGTTAAAAATAAGAAAGGAGCGACCCCGCTATTACGAGAAAAAATTTCTGCAAGCTTTCGTAATATAAATAGTGACCAAATTTGTTAAACTGCGTCTACAAATAGGTAGTTATAAACTGCTATATTTGAACGATTATTTATTTGTTTACAAAAAAGACTAACCAAATGGATTTAATGAGCTTACTGCAAGGGCAGATTTCTGATAATGTAGTGGATTATTTGAGCAATCAAGTCGGCACGCAAGACAAAGAAAAGACCCAGATAGCTACATCAAGTATTGTTTCTACGCTCATCGGCGCGTTGGCAAAAAATGCCTCTACACCCGAAGGCGCACAATCGTTGAACAATGCGTTGGAGCGCGACCACGATGGTGGTATTTTAGAAAACTTGATTGGAAGCCTTTCCGGCAATGCGCAGCCACAACAGCAAAAATCTTTAGACGGTGCAGGTATTCTATCCCACTTATTGGGCGACAAGCAGCAGGGCGCGACACAGATGATTAGTCAAACCAGTGGTTTGGACAGTGGTAAAGTGCTGAATCTGATGACGATGCTGGCACCGATTGTAATGGGCGTATTGGGTAAAACCAAGCAGCAGCAAGGCTTGAATACAGGTGACCTCATGTCCTTGTTGCAAAATACCCGTCAGAATCAAGAAAGTCAAAATCCAATGATGGGATTAGTGACGCGATTTTTGGATAGCGACGGCGATGGCAGTATAATGGACGATGTGGCAGGTATGGTAGGAGGATTTTTCCGCAAACGATAAGAGA
>CAZJXN010000041.1:24121-28135 GCA_964549655.1 uncultured Saprospiraceae bacterium | reverse complement strand
TCCAAATATTCCCCTGCTGTAATCGGCTCGTACGCCAAAGGCTGTTCCGTATTGATACAATCAGACAAACAAGTCAAATCCATATTGCTTTTGGGATGCAGGAAAAACGGGATAGACAGACGCGGCAAATGCCAACTTTCCTGCGGCGGATTGACCACTCGGTGCGTCGTAGATTTCAGATAATTATTGGTCAATCGCTGAAGCATATCGCCTACGTTGATGACAATTTCGTCTTCTTCCGGTACGATATCCAACCACTCGTTTTCTTTGCTCAACAATTGCAAACCACCCGCAGAAGCACCTACCAGCAAAGTAATAAGGTTAATGTCCTCGTGTTGTTCAGCGCGGATCGCAGAATTCGGTTCTTGTGTAATCGGTGGATAAAAAATGGCGCGTAAAATGCTGTTGCCATTATGGATTTTATCTTCAAAATAAGTCTCACTCAGGTTCAAATAAATCGCAATCGCTTTTAATAATTCGCCACCAGCTTTTTCAAATGCTTTGTATAATTGAATGCCCAACTCCGTAAAATTAGACACTTCTGCTACGTGTACGTTTGCAGGATAAAAATCTTTGAACGGGTCATTATCGGTCACTTCCTGTCCAATCTGAAAAAATTCTTTCAAATCTGCTACTTGCGATTGCTTGGCGTGTTCTTTTCCAAAAGACGTGTAGCCACGCTGGCCGGCAAGTCCTGGCACTTCATACTGGCGTTTAATAGATTCCGGCAAGGCAAAAAAAGCTTTGGAAGCAGCATAAAAATCGTCAATCAACAATTGCGAAACATGATGATTGATAACACCCACAAAACCAATCTCATGGAAAGCTGCACCCAATTCCTGCACAAAAGCATCGCGCTGCTGGCTGGTGCCATACGTGAATTTGGATAAATCTAAGACTGGTATTGCTCTTGTACTCATAGGTGAAACGCAGTGATTCTGTATAGCAAGGTACGATATTTTTTGGTAATTTGGTTTATATGAGGCAACTTCTTCTTGTCAAAATCCGCTTAAAAACCGCTTAGTTACTCGATCTCCTACCACACATTTTTTTAACCGCAGCGGCGCGGAGGTCGCAAAGTTGGTCACTTGATCTCTTGGTCACTCTTTCTCTTGGTCACTTCGTCCTGCGTCACTCTATCGCCCAATTATCTTTTTGGCTTATACTTGGAATTATCCAACAGCACCTGTGCATCTTTTAACGTTATTAATTCCTGCATAGTTGTCTGCGGGAAGCGCGTCATGTATGCTTTTACGATTTGCCAGCCGAGCCAGTTTGCCGTTCGTCCGGGTGCTTCCGGCGGCATTCCGGGCGAATTGGGACTGTATTCCACGTACTTGCGAATATTTTGCAAATTATTAGAATAGAACAAATTTTCTTTCAAAAAGTAAGACCACATTTCCTTTTCATTGTCTAAAAGCCATTGGGTTTGCTGGGCGGTGATTTCTAATTTGATACTATCAGGCGTGTTGGGCAGCAATTTATCTAAAACATATAAGTTTTTGCCGTTATGAACCATTAAATCCAAAAGACGCATTCCGCCGGGCGCACCCAGCATATCCTGAACGAGTGGTTGTAAGGTTTTTGACACCAAATGTTCTTTTGTAAAAGTGCGCGTTAGATAAAAAGAAAAACTTTCGACCGTAGGGTTATAAGCCTGATATGGATAATCTGCGCCGAGGAAAAAATCCAAACCAATCGCCAGCGAATTGCTATCGGTAAAAATAAAATTGCCTACGCCATATTCAGAAACAAAAGTGGTGAGGTCAGGCGTGGCTTCATCTGGAAAATAATATTTTAAATATTGAAACGCTTGTCTAAAATCTGGCTCAAACGCCTTCATATCTGGAAAAACCACTTGACACGTATCATACAAACGCCGCACCGCCGGATGCGTCACAAAACCTTTCACATAAGCCGCCTCGCCCATTTCTTCCGCATTTGCTTTTAAAATGTCATACAAAAAAACGCGCCCAAAAGCCCGATACTTTGCTTTCAATTGTTCCAACCCAGTTGCCATATTATTGGTATCCAACGCAAACAACGCTCGCTCAAACCGATGAATTTTCACTTCCACCGGAATGTCGGAAACATCAGGAATGCTACTATCTTTGCCGCAAGCTGCCAGCAATAATGCGAAAAACAGCCCGCAAAAAATTTCTTTTTTAAATTTCATCATTTTTAAAATACCAATTTTGTGCGCAAGGATTAATTTTATGCCAAAATAGATGCGTCGTAAGGATAAGTGTTGCGTTATATCCGAAATTATAAGCGCAAATTCAAACCAAAAACAATCGAACCATGAAAAAAATTGTAGCCCTTGGAGCCTTTTTCTTCGCTTTGACCGTCTTTTTACAAGCGCAGAATGACATCCGTTTCGGCTTTCAACTAAGTCCTACTTTTAATTGGATGAACACTACTACGAATCGAATCAACCAGAGCGGTACAAATCTGGGTGTTAAACTGGGTATGATTGGCGAATTTTATTTTCGAGAAAACTATGCTTTCAGTAGCGGCATCGGCTTTGCATTCAATAGTGGCGGCACCTTGCAGCACGAAGTGGGCGGTAAATATTGGACAAAATCAGAGTTGAGCACGACGCTTGATACGCTACCTCAAGGTGTAAAATTGAAATATGGACTCCAGTATGTAGAAATCCCCATTGGCTTGAAAATGCGGACTCGTGAATTTGGCTACTTGCGTTATTTTGCAGAACCCGGGCTGGTGCTTGGTTTTAGATCCCAGTCGAAGGGCAAAATTGAAGGGGTTGGCGTAGGCGATGAGGGAAAAGATATCAATATTCGCAAAGAAGTAAACGCCATCAACCTTTCCTGGGGCATCAGTGGCGGTATCGAATATACGCTTTCTGAAAGCACCTCACTCGTAGGCGGGGTCGGTATTCAAATTGGCTTCACAGATGCCACCGATGACAATGGTACGCCTTTCGACCCGCGTCGCAACTGGCCCGACAGCAATCCGCGCGAAGATTCCAAAGGCAAAGTCAATGCGTTTGTAATTAAATTGGGCGTGATTTTTTAACGGTTTTAATAGGTGTGGCGTATTTCTAAAATGTGCCACACCTCGTCACAAAAGTCTAAAATCTATCGTCTACCATCTATTTTCCTATCTTTGCCGCTAAAACTGCATTCTGATGACCGTTATTCCTACCCAAATACAAACATTGTTAGATGATTTTATAGACCGCGCATTGCAAGAAGATGTGGGTGCGGGCGACCATACTTCCCTTGCTTGCATTCCTGCCGACTCCCGTAGCCATGCGCGTTTGTTGGTGAAAGACGATGGCGTACTGGCGGGTATTGCCGTGGCGCAACGCATTTTTGAACGGGTAGATTCGGCACATCAATTCAAACTATTGATAGAAGATGGTAGCGCGATTAGTTATGGCAATATTGCATTTGAAGTAGAATGTAATACGCGTGCCCTGCTGCTGGCAGAACGCTTGGTACTCAACACGATGCAGCGCATGAGCGGCATTGCGACGGTGAGTAATCATTTCAAATTTGAAGTAGAAGACCTTCCTGTTAAAATTTTAGATACCAGAAAGACAACTCCGCTCCTTCGTTTTTTGGAAAAATGGGCAGTGCGGTTGGGCGGTTGTAATAATTATCGAGATGGCTTGTACGACCGATTTATGATTAAAGACAATCACATTGACGCGTGCGGCGGCATCGCTCCTGCCATTGACCGCGTGGAGCAATACAAACAGGAAAAAGGCTTGCAACAATTAGATGTAACTGTTGAAGTGCGGAATTTATTAGAATTGTATGAAGTACTGGAAGTGGGAAAAGTAACGCGCATCATGTTGGATAATTTTGAACTGCCGCTCCTGCACGAAGCCGTACAAATCGTTGACAATCGGTATGAAACGGAGGCTTCCGGCGGTGTGACGATTCACAATGTGCGCAGTGTGGCACTTACTGGCGTGGATTATGTGTCGGTGGGGGCGTTGACGCATTCGGCTACGAGTCTGGATTTGAGCTTGAAGGTGGTGAA
>CAZJXN010000041.1:21751-24021 GCA_964549655.1 uncultured Saprospiraceae bacterium | reverse complement strand
GGCAATGCCGCCAACTCCGATGATTATTAACTGACCGTTGGATTTGTTTTTTAAATATTGAATTATTGCTGTGGAACGTGCTCGTAGGGGTTTACCGCTTAAGCCGCCTGCGCCCATTGCTTCCACATTTTCAATCAGATTTTCTCGACTGATGGTAGTGTTGGTGGCGATGATGCCTGCGATACGGGTGGTTTCGACTATTTCTACAATATCGTCTAATTGTTCATCTGTTAAGTCTGGTGCAATTTTTAACAATATAGGTTTAGGTTTAGATGGAGGCTCGAAGTTTGAGGGTATCTGGTATCTGGCATCTGGCATCTTGTTGGAGGCGGGGGGAGGATTGATGGATTGAAGCGTATTTAAAATATGGGTTAAAGGTTCTTTCTCTTGTAAAGCGCGCAAACCGGGCGTGTTGGGCGAGCTGACATTTACCACAAAATAATCTACATACGGGAAGAGTTTTTCAAAACAATAGACGTAATCATCTACGGCTTGTTCGTTGGGCGTGTCTTTATTTTTACCGATATTTCCACCGATAATCAAGCCTTTTGGGCGCTTCTTTTGTAATTGTTTTATTAATGCTTCTACTCCATTATTATTAAATCCCATACGATTGATAAGTGCTTCGGCTTGAGGAAGGCGAAATAAACGGGGTTTGGGATTACCCGATTGCGGACGCGGCGTGACTGTTCCAACTTCAATATGTCCAAAGCCCAATGCTGCCATGGTGTGAAAATATTTTCCATTCTTATCAAAACCAGCCGCTAATCCAATTGGGTTTGCAAATTTCAATCCAAAAACCTCGCGTTCTAAACTTTTATTATTTACAGCATAATATCGTCGTATCAAATATCCAACCATTGGAATGGCAAGTGCTATGCGAAATAAAAACAAAGTGAAGTAATGCGCGCGCTCCGGCGAAAGGAGGAAAAAGAGTGGTTTTAAAAGTAATTTGTACAAAGTGGAAATTGTTATTTGTTAACATTCAAAAAGCGTAAGTAACAAATGCCTAATCACAAATAACCAATCACGAATTACAAAAAAAGGGGTTGGCAGCCAAAGAGCCACGCAACCCGATAATCATAATCCCAAAAACTAATCTTTATGATACAATCATGTTTTTTATTCCATAACGAAACGAGAGTGCCACGCTAATATGTTTTGTATGTATCAGCAAATTAGCACATCACCATATTGGCATATTAACTCGGTTGACTTTCCGCTCTTACCAGCAATTGAAAACCATTGCCGTGAATGTTAACGATTTCAATATTTTCGTCTAAACGTAAGTATTTGCGCAATTTGGTCACAAAAACGTCCATACTACGCGCCGTAAAATAATTGTCTTCTCCCCAGATTTTCGTCAATGCTTCCGACCGCGCCAATATATCATTTATATGTACTGCAAACATACGTAAAAGTTGCGCTTCTTTGGGAGATAATTTTGTTTTTTCTTCTGAACCCGTTCCCAAATCAAACGTTAATATACGCAAAGGATAATTAAAGTGATACTTTCCGATGTAAAATTCTTTAATTTCATCGCTTGGGTCGGGTTTTTGATGGCTGCGCTTGAGGATGGCTTGGATGCGGTAGAGTAATTCTTCGGAGTTGAACGGCTTGGTAATGTAGTCATCTGCGCCGATTTTAAAGCCTTTGAGCACATCTTCTTTCATGGTTTTCGCCGTAAGGAAAATGATGGGCATCTCGCCGTCTTTTTCCCTGATTTCTTTTGCCAGAGTAAAACCATCTTTTTTGGGCATCATGACATCAAAAATACACAGGTCAAATTTGCCCCTTTTGTAGCTTTCCAGCCCCGCGGCGCCGTCCGTTGCCAGTGCTACCTCGTAGTCGTGCATTTCAAGGTAAGACCGGAGTACGTCGCCAAAGTTCTGGTCATCTTCTACCAAAAGGATTTTGTTATTCGCCATTTGTCAATCTTTTTCGTTTTTCACTGAAGGGTGATTTGGTTATTGGTTATTTGTAATTGGGGACTCAATAATCGAGTATATTTAAATTGGAAAATAAATAAATTTAAATTTCTGGTTGTCAACGTTTTAAGGGACTGCCAACTGCCTACTTACTTAAATGCTGAAGCACTTTTATTTTTACCGCAGAGGCGCAGAGACATTGCGTTTCTTAGCAAACTTTGCCCGAGCATTTATAATTTAAATATGCTTGTTTACTTAGTCAATTGTGATTAGAGAAACGTCGTAATTATACTACAATACAGAAGTCGTTCATAAGTCACATTTTATCCCTAACATTTCACA
>CAZJXN010000041.1:0-21651 GCA_964549655.1 uncultured Saprospiraceae bacterium | reverse complement strand
ACCTATCACATTTCACCAATCACTAATCACAATTCACATTTCACTAATCCCCACCCACACATTACTTATTATCTATTTTATGTTGGAAGAACAGCGTGAAACTACTGCCCTTGCCCAATTCACTTTTTACGTCTATTGTGCCTTTATGTGCTGTCATCATTGCTTTTACATAACTCAAACCTAAACCGAAACCTTTCACATCATGTAAGTTGCCGGTATGAACTCTATAAAATTTATCAAAAATATGCTTACGCGCTTCTTTGCTCATGCCCATTCCCTTATCTTCTACCGTCACTTGTACGCCGCTGTTCACATTGCGGGTGTAAACGGTTATATCCGGATTTTCTGGCGAATATTTATTGGCGTTGTCTAACAGGTTGTTTATAATATTAGAAATATGCGTCAAGTCTCCTTCTACAATTGGATTAGTCGCTTCTAAAACTGCCTTTGCCGTGCCTTCGCGCTTTTCTACCTGCAATCCGATATTTTCCATCGCCCGGTCTATGACTTCGTGCACATTTACATCCGCCGTATTCATAGAGAAATCCTGCTTTTCTATCACCGCCATCTGCAACACTTTCTCCACTTGGTTATTCATACGAATATTTTCCTGTTTTATTATGTTGGCAAAGCGGCGCACTTTGTCAGGATTGCCAGAAATCATCGGGCTTGTAATAGAATCGGATGCGAGAGAGATAGTTGCAATAGGCGTTTTAAACTCATGCGTCATGTTATTGATAAAGTCATTTTTCATCTCCGAAACCTTCTTTTGTCGGAAAATGACAAAAATCGTGTACGCAAACGAGAACAAAATAATGCCGGTGAATAAAATGGAACCCATAAAATTGAGCCAAGCCGAACGCCACACGTAGCTATTTTTAGTTGGAAAATGCACCTTAAGCATACCGGGCGAAGGAATGTCTTCCGGGAATAATTCTACACTATATTTGGATTGATAAATACTTTTGTAGCCAGGCGTGATTTCTTTCGGATTCATATCTTCCACTACATAATGGTCGTCTACGATTACAAAACTGTTGGTCTGATTCGCAAAAACGCCATAATCGTATGGAATATTGATTCCCCGATTCGCCAATTCTTTCTTTAAATGCCCTTTCAAATGCAGCAAACTGATACGCTCCGCCAAGGGAATGCTGTTCATATTCTGTTTATAATACACAAACAAACTGCGGGAAAGTTGGTCGCGCTCCTCTACACATTTTGAACATTTGCAATTATTATTTAATACAGAAGCGATTTGGGATGCGTGTAAATCTTCGCCAACCTGCTGCGCTTGATGTTGCGAAAAATCCATTTGAATAAGTGCCTGCCCATTTTGTGATACTTCCGTCTCCAGATACGAAGTCACATAGCCATTCGAGTAATGATTGAGCACTTCGCGCTGTTCTTTTTGTTCAATACGCTGCACCACCGTGTTGAGGGCTTCAAACACGTCTTTTTCAAATTTATCTTCATTCACCCGTATCGAGGTAAAAATAAGCCCCATCTGTAGCCACACCACCCCCACAAGCGCCGCACTCATCAATCCAATTATAATCCAAATTACCTTCTTATTCATTTTTTCTTTTAGACTTTAGATAATAGACTTTAGACTTTAGACTACGCCGTTCAATCTCGGTCTAAAGTCTATGGTCTAAAATCTAATGTCTTTCTACAAATTTACCCTTTCGCCCAACGCGCCGTTGTACTTTAACAGACTTTTAACGTATTGTAAAACAGCGTATTATTTGTGGAATAAACCCGTTATCTGTGGTTCATTTTTGCAAGAAAAACGTTGGGGCGGCAAGAAATGTTTTATCTAAAATACAAAGGCTCAGGAAATCCCGCCAAGATTTCCTGAGCCTCCACTGCTTACTAAATACCCAGTACCAAATACTTGTCCTAATTCAACTGGAATCGCACAACAATACCCCCTGCCACATCGGTACGCGGGAAGCCCGCCGAGGTCTTGGGTACTGCCCTCCGATAATCCACGAACGCCCGAAGGGACAGTCGTTTATTCAATTTATACTCTGCCGAGGGCGAAAAATTCAAGGCAAAATTACCGCGCGTCGGTTCTATCACATCTTGGTCTAAAAGATGATTAAACGTCACGTCGTCCCGCAGGGAAAAGTTGAATTGAATATCAAGGTCTCTGTTTTGTAATTGTCCGTTGCCACTACCACCGCCACGATTACCCTGCGGGTTGGTGGGCGTTTGTTGCTGCTCTGGCGTTCGGCGGGTGCGTTTGTTTTTATTAGAACCAGTCAGAAAGGCAATGTCCAAATTGCGAATGATATAACCGAAGCCCAAGGTGATTTCTTTGACCCGCGTCTCACTCAACTGGTTGCTCACAAAACTCATCGCCAGAATGCGCGAGCGTTTGTAGTCAAAATTGAACGACATCCCGTTTTTCAGCGTCGCATTCACTGCCAATAAAGGCGCAAAACCTTCCTGTATCGCTACTTCTGGTATTTCAAGGCGCGGATAGAAGTTGCCGTTCAATTCATTTTTAAGGTCTTCTGTCTCTTGTTCCTCTCGCAATCGGTCTAAACCTGTATTAAAACGATTGACCGTCAATGTCGCTTTATAACTATGCGTCAGACTAAAATTCTGAAAAACATCTCTAAAAAAAGGCAGTTTCGACAAGCCATTATACGTCACGCGCCAGTTGGGTCGCGGTAAGGTTTTGAAAATATCTATGCCAATACTACTCGCACTTTGGTCGGTATAAGCCGCTATAAATGCTGGAATCAACACGTCCTGCTGGGTGCGTCCGTAGCCATTGGTATATTGTAACTCCGCCAGTGCTAAGGTATCGTGTAATCCGGTACCAATCCGCTTAGAAATGATGACCCGATTATCTTCAAAGGTTTGAAAGAGCCTGGTAATCCGCGCCCGACTGTCGTCAAACATGGTATTCACCGCCAGATAAGAAATGGTCATCGAACCAAAATCCTGTGGTATCAAATGTGCAAAGTCAGAAGTATCACTTCTTCTTTTGAAATACTCCGAATGCGTCTCTTGATACACTTTATTAATATCTAAATCAATCCGAAAATCGCGCACCGGTTCTACTGTTAATTGCCCCGACCAGTTTTGACTGTATTCCTGTATCACTTGCTGATTGAGTGAAATACTCGGATTTATCCACCGCCGATTTTTGTACAACCAGTCTTTGCTTGTACCATATTGACTTGCCGTAAGATTCCGAATTTCGGGCTGCAAACCCGCTACAAATCCCCAATCGGGTCCTTCAAAGCCCGTACCCATTCCCAACAGGTTCGCTTCTGGCGTAAAACCGGGTACCACCGTTGCAAATCGCTCCGTGTAATTCAGTCGCGCCGTGCGCAGCAGCAACAAGGGTCGAATGAGCGCGCGCTCCAAACCGCCGGGACCATCGTCGGCTTTTGGTCTACGTCTACTCGTGCTGTCGCGTGGCGGTTGTTGATTGTTGTTGCGCTGCGGAGTCGTTTGTGGGCGGTTGCCTTGTGCTGGATTCTGCGGGCGTTCTATATTTCTCAGATAATTAAATTTGCTATATAAACTCGTGAAATTCAAATCCGCCGAGAGCTGTCGGTTTTGGCTGTTGCGAATGACGTTGCCGAGTTCATCCACTACATTCAAAGCACCGGCTACCCAGCCATATTCTGCCTGATAATTGGCGCGCACTTGCACCCAATCCAAGTACGGCAGGTAGCGAATGGGCAGTTGATAACTCACGTTCAGATTGTGCTGATAATTTTTAGGACGACCCAATTTTTTGATGTTCGTCCAAATACTGTCCCGCCGGAATTTGTCTACATCGCCAATATTCGATTCGAGCAAAAACGTTTCATTGGGTTCATCAATCACCGAATTCGCCAACGCATCAAAGCTGATTTTCAACGAGCGCGTCAAGTCCCATTGCAAATTATAATCTCGGTCCCAAGTAAAACGTTTATTATAAAAAGTAGCATATTTTGCTATCTGTTCTTCTGTATCATAGCCCGTAAACCGATACCGAGTCTGGTCGAACCGTCGGTCGAGTAAAGTACTAAAGGAGAAGGAGTTAGGAAACAGATTAAAGTTAATCTGTTTAAAAAGATTCAAAAACTTGTCGCTTTTGATCCATTTGAATGGCTCGAGGTACGTCACATTCCGGCTATAACTATAATCCAAACCGCCAGTTTGCCGCCGCCGCCGGTCAAATTCTACAATCGGGTCGCGCCGATGCGTCTCCGTAAAAGCATACGAAAAACTAAAGTTTTCAATATCCCATGGCATGGGTTTACCCGTATTTTCGCCAACGCGTTCTTTGCGTATATTGGTAAAATTATAACTGCGAATGTTGGTTACGTCCTGCACGTCGCGTCTTCTTAGGATCGTCGAGTCGCCATCCGCATCAATTACTAAGGCATCGCCATTTCTGTATTTATCTTTTACTTTTACATCAAAATCGTAGGGGTCGTATTCTGGTGTTCTGGTTTGATTGGATATTTGAGCAAAAAAGGGCAAGCGTAAGCCCCAACTCTGCGGAAAAAACTTACTCAACTCCAGTGAAGCAGCAAAATCATACCCAACAATCTCTTCCCTACTGCGCTGTTGCACTTTCTGGTCAATCGCACCAAAACCAATCGTGCTATAGTTAGCGGCTAATGTTAGGCTTCCCAAATCCGCCAGTTGCATATCTATCCGTGCGATGGCAGCCATGCCGCCGCGCTCGTCCAAACCTGTGAGGCGCATTTCGTTCACCCACACTTCTGTGCTGTATTTGTCATAATAATCGGTTCCTTTATTGCGCACCCCAATCATGGCGATTTTTACATAACCGAGGTTAGGATTGCCTCGCACCTTGACGCGCCCCACTCTGGACAAAAATGTACTATCGTTTAATTGAATTTGAACCGTGTCAAGGCGAATAAAATCGTCGGTTAAAGAAAAGGTACGGTCATCATTCCGCGCTTCTTTTATGGCAACTAATTTTTTCAAAGAAATATCAAACTCATTCTCTGGTCTCCATACTTCATTTTTATAGGCACTCGAAAACCGATTCGTAGCCAGGTTAAATGAATCCGACATAGTGAGGGGAATTTCATACTCATAATAATTTTCCTTAATGTCGCTACCAAGTCGGATAAAAACGCTCAATCCATCATTGTTCACAGGCAAGCCATCGCGCGCTTCGGCGTGTACAAACATCTTGAGGCGGTCGTACACCCGCATATCCATATTGAGGGTTTTGAACACGGCTCTACTGTCATCTTTGCACAAGCCCTTAATGATCATCGAAAGCGATTGCTCATTTTGCAAAGCATTAAAAACGCCCAAAGAAGTCTCCCGTTGAATATCTTCCGGTAGCACATAATTGAACGGCGTGCGACCACTATTTTCCTCAATATTCACTGCGTCCACATCAAAAGAAGTTTCCTCTGGGTCACAATTATCAAGACCAGTTGTTACCTCCGATAAATCTTGCATATACCGCCGCCACTGGTTCCGCACCAATTCCATCGTAGCAAAACGCAGCGTAGTGGGCGTAGTGAAATCCGTCATGTACATGCGCATGAAGCGAATAGAACGAAAATCGCGGATACCGTTGACTGCTATTTTTTGATCATTATCGAGTGGAATACGAAAGCGATACCAAATACGTCCATTGCTAATGGTGTCCCGCACATCGGTGATGTAAGGCGTTCGGTTTACATCAATTCTGCGAGGATTCGTTGGGTCTGCATAGAATGGAATTTTATACTGAAAATAGGCCTCCGTTTCACTTAAGGTATTATCTCGGTTCAAATCTTCTGCGTCGGGAATATTCGTGCCGGAAGTGACCAACTCCGTACCACTGTTTTCCTGCGAGTTGCCTTCTGGATTGTTGAAATCTCGGTAGCGCGCCATTACCCCTGAACCTGTCGGAAAACTTTGATCCCGAAAGTAGCGGAAGTTGTCGTTAGAAAGGTCGTTCTTTAATTTGAGTGCTACTCTTGGATTTGCACTTGTAATAGCATCCAAATAAGGGCGAAACTGATTCACTTCTGCCGTGTCATTCAAGCCATCTAAACCTACGTCTTGCATCACTCTCGCCGCTGGTTGAATGTCGAATGCGCGGGTAATCTGCTGGGTGATGGGCACTACTGACCAAGTCGTTTGGTCCACTTTCCGGTCGGGATTGTCGGGAGCGGGCAAGCCATTTTCAAAAAACTTACGCGAGTCGCGCAAAATATCTTCGGAGACATTACCGAGGTTGATATACAAACTTCCCTCTCGTTGTTCAGGATTGGCTAAAGGCGCATTCGCATTCTGCTCATCCAAAAAAGGACTGAGCATCCAGAATTCTAAAAATTCGATATTAGAAGCTTGAAAGTCAGTAGTTTGTAGCGCTTTCATGATGCCACCCCAGCGCGTCTCCGGATTCTTGAGTTCAAGCGAATCGTTGAGGAATCTCAAGCCGGTCGTATAACCCTCATAACCATTCGGAAAATCAAAATTATAAGGACCTCGCTCGGAAGGATAGAAGGTCATATTCATGGTCTGAATGCCAAAATTGTCAAGTTGCGTGAGTTGTTGGAAAGGGAAAATCTCTTGCTGCGGCACGAGGCTCGTGTAAGGATTGTTCTCATCCGCTGCGCTGCGCACTTGAGAATCCACCAGATACCAGTTGAGTTTGGCACGGTTGGCGCCGTAACGCAAGTCATTGATGAGTTCAGACTCTCTAAAAATTCTTTTTCTACCATTATCTGGGTCCACAGCGTATTGGGGCGTACTCGCCAGAAACCACTGGTTGACCGGATTGCGCAAATCAAAACTGCTGGCACTTCCCTCAAAATCGTCTAAGTATACCACGCCGCCTTTGTCTTTTTTATTTTGGTTGATGGCGCGCGAATGCCCGGGCTGGATAGCGGCGGCTTCCGCACTGATGGTGATTTTTGACTCTTGCTTGGTGTCAAAGAACGGAAGTGCATCTACTATTTTGGTGAGCCAAGGTGCGTTTCGACTCAGATTGACATCAAAGCCGTACATTCGATTATTAATCGGGTCTTCGCCAATGTTGACTTTCTGGGTAAAAGGTCGTTCAAATAGATTCAAATAGGTAGCACCGATAATAAAGTTTTCATCCAATTCATAATCCGCTCGTAAGCCAATCATCGTCTTGCTTTGAAAACCAAAAAGGGCATTATCTTCAAAAGAAACATTGATAGGCGCGCCGGAACTGAGCAAAGCGTCATTCAAAATACGTACTCGCCCAATGTTGTAATCTATCTCATAATCAGATCCTTCTATCAATTGTTGCCCACCAGCAGTCACGCGCACCGAGCCGACCGGAATGTTGAACGCACCCAGCGAAATCTCTGAAGACACACTGGATTTATAGTTACCTCGTATCACAAAGCGATTTTTCTCGGGAAATTCCCGCGCCTGAAAAATGGTAGAATCATACAAGGCTTGATACGTGAATTTAATGCTGTCTGCCGGATTATCCAACTTTTTTGCCAAAGACGAACCAAATGGCTCCAACACAGGAAACATAACACGCCCGTTGCGCAAATTAATGGTCACGCCGGGTACAAAGTCAAAAACGCCGTCGGGCTGCGGGTCATTTTGGGTATTTAAAGTATCTAGATTAAAAACACGCAAAAGTGGCACACCGATATTGCCGCCAATGGGTACATCCGGCAGGAATCGTTTGAAGCCTCTGCCTGGGTCGTCATATACAATGTCCAATCGAAAATCCTGCTGATTCACATTGAAAGCACCGACGGAATAAATGTTTTTCATCATCAAATCCCAAGTGGGCAAGTCGGTACGCTGGGTGGTGCTTTTGAGCATTTTTACAAATAATACTTTCAAATCAGACGTATCTTGATTCTGGCGTGGCTTCGGATCGAAGGGATCGCTGTTGGTGAGACCCGTCACTTCTTGGTTTTGTGCCAATTCGCCCACTTTATATGTCCTTCCATTATAAGAATATTGGTACGCAACGCCCACGACTTGGTCAGGTTGCACATTGATATTCAAAGAAACGAAACCCAATTCTGCGTTGTAATTATACTCCGTCGGCTCCAATCTACGCGCACTCACTTTTTCAAAATCTTTTGACTGCTGTAAATTGAAACTTCCACTTTGTAGCGTACCCACGGCGTTGTCAATCTTACGCGTATTTTCATTGGCTAAAAGTCGATTGTACAAATCATTCGCGCGATTATCCGGCAGCGGTAGCGCAGGCGAATTGATGTCAAAACGGTCGGGAGAAGTAGTGAGCTGTACAGCATCTGGGTTTACGAGATTACTGGATTCTCCCAAGTCGGCAAAGGCGATAATATCGCGCACATCGTCCACTTCGTTGCGGTTGTTGGTCAGCCACACTTCAATGTTTTCTACTTTGAATAAAGATTTAATCTGCGGCAGATTCGTCAGCGCACCTTCAAAAATAGCTCGGTTGTAATGCGACACAAAGAAATGCCGGTTTTCATCGTACTCATCGGCGCGCACTTCAAATTCTTGCAATTGGCTACCGCCTTGCACCCGTATATTTTCTCGCTGGGATTGTTGTTGTGCCAAAATAGTGGTGAGCCGCAGATGCCCAAATTGCAACTCGGTTTTCAAGCCAAATAAGCTCTGCGCGCCTTGTATGAGCGTACCGCGCAAGGGCAGGCTCACGTTACCGGCTTCTATTTTTTTCAGAATTTCGTCTTCGCCAAAGTTATCGCTGTTGTAATTCAGCTTGATCTGATTGTCAAAACTAAACGTGGCGTTACTATTGAATTGCGTGGAAAGATTCAACTTCTCCCCGATTTTGCCCGTCACATTCAGTTGAATATCCATATCAAAATCAAAACCACCTTGCCGTTGCGACCGAATCGGTAGAATTGGATTTTCTACTTTTTGATAATTAAATCCAAAGGTCAAGTCAATCCCGCCTTGTGGTCGAATATCCACCTTTGTACCACCAAATAAGCGGTCTAACAAACTGTTTTTCACATCAATCTTGGCAATCGGGTCAAGCGCACTCACGCCGTCGCCGACGTTGATACCGGACAATTCTTTGAAATAATTAGACTGGTCTTGCTGTCGCCGATATTCCATATATTCATCAAATGTCATATACGTTGGCGGTCGAAAATCCTCTCCCCCTATTTTTTCCTGAATGATGTAGCGATTGGTAGCCGGGTCGTATTCGACCGATTGCTCCACGGCTTTCGGGTCTTTCAGGTCGAACGGATTGGTCTTTTCCGTGTTTATAAAATCAGAAGTGCGGTCTTTCAAAGGCGGCAACGTATCGTGCACCATCTTCCCGACCTTGGTCGGGACGAGTGGAACGTAAACAAGGGTGTATGGATCGTCCAAATGGGTGTTGCTGCCACGAGCGGCAAGGGTGCAAACAACGATACCAAGAACGAGACAGAAGGGTACACTAACTCTACTCATAGTTCATTTTGTAATAAAGACACCAAGTTTTGTAATCAGTGATTTGTCAATTGTGAATTTGGGATTACAACTACCTGATTCTTTTTTTGTCATGGGATATTTTAGTACTTGGTAGTAAGTATTTGGTAGTAAGTCTAAATACTAGGTACCAAGTACTAAATACTCAGATTCAACGCTGCACTGATGCGCATTTTGTTCGATACCAAAACTTTAACACATCTTGTTTAGATAATAGATGTTAGACCTTAGATATTAGACTTTTACTGGAAATGGCTATCGTTAGAAATCTATTATCTAATGTCTATCGTCTAATGTCTGATAAAAGTTGATTTAACGGTTTTTGGGTGTAAGAGTTGAATTGAGTCGGCAAAAATTGCCATGCGCACCAGGTTTGTTTCTACCCTAATTAGTGATTAGATAAGGCAGAAGGAAGTATTGTATAGAATGATAGATTCCAAAAAATCCATTCAATCCCATCAAGTCCATCCTTCAATCCTACGAATCATGGTTTAGGATAATTGTTTGAGTGCCAACTTAATCAACTCTTCCACGCTACCTGCGGTGGGTTGTTCCTTCAATATTTTATTCAACGCTTTTTGCACCTCGATTCGGTTGAATCCCAGCGCAACTAATGCAGATAACGCCTCGTCCCGATTTGTATTGCTCTGTGGTAAAATTGTTAATGCGCCTTCGCCGCCGTCCTTTACCAGCTTGTCTTTCAGGTCCAAAATAATTCGCTTGGCGGTTTTGGGTCCGATGCCTTTTACACGTCCTAAGGTCGCCGCATCTTCACTAATAATTGCCGAACGAATTTCCTCCGGATTCAGCGAAGACAACACCAATTGCGCCGTACTCGGTCCTACGCCCGACACCGAAATTAAATACAAAAACAGCATCCGCTCCGCCTCATCCGCAAAACCGTATAACGTATGGCTGTCTTCCCGAATGATTTGCTGGGTGAGGATTTTTACGGTTTCCAACTTTTCAATCTGCGTATACGTATTCAAACTAATATTTATATGATAGCCAACGCCGCCTGTTTCTACGACTATAAAGGTCGGTGTTTTGTGGGTCAGCAAGCCTTTGATGTATGTTATCATGGTCTGTTTGTAAAATTTAAATTGCAAAAGTAGAAATAAAAAGGAAGATGGGAGGATTGGAAGATAGGATTGAAGAACGAAAGCGTGCTGCGGCTCTGTGATGAAATTCTCTGAACCGTGATTTTTATGATTTTTTTGATTCACATTTAACGCTGCGCTCTCTGCGGCTTTACAGTTAAAAAACGTTATAAGGGATATAAAAGCGACCAAGTGTCAGTTCTCGTCACAAGTGCATCCTCCTATCTTACTATCCTCCCATCCTCCATTCTTTTTCCTATTTTTGTGAAAATTTCTGAAAATGAATATACTTCTCCTCGGCGGCGGCGGCAGGGAACATACCTTCGCGTGGAAAATGCGCCAAAGTACACTCTTAAAAAAACTGCTCATCGCGCCGGGCAATGCCGGTACGATTGGCTTGGGCACCAACGTCGCACTCGACCCCAATGATTTTGAAGCCGTCAAAAAATTGGCAATCGCCGAAAAAATAGACATGGTTGTGGTCGGACCTGAAGAGCCGCTCGTGCGTGGCATTTACGATTTTTTTCAAAATGACCCTGACATTCAACACATTGCAGTGATTGGACCATCGCAGGCAGGCGCACAACTCGAAGGAAGCAAGACATTCGCCAAAGAATTTATGCATGAATTCAATATTCCGACCGCCACTTACCGCGCATTTACAAACGAAAATAAAGAAGAGGGTTTAAAATATATTGCCAAACAAAATCCGCCGATTGTACTCAAAGCCGACGGACTCGCGGCGGGCAAAGGCGTGATTATTTGCCAAAGTGTAGGCGAAGCCAAAATGCGTTTTGAGGAAATGCTGGACGGGAAGTTTGGAGCGGCAAGCGAACAAGTCGTGATTGAGCAGTTTTTGTACGGCATTGAGTTTTCTGTTTTTGTATTGACCAATGGAACGGAGTATAAAATTCTACCCATCGCAAAAGACTACAAACGGGCTGGTGAAGCCGACACTGGAGCCAATACGGGCGGCATGGGCGCGGTCTCGCACCCGCCTTTTGTGGATACTCCGCTGATGCAAAAAGTGGAAGAACGCATTATTCGACCGACCATTGCAGGCATTCAAGCGCGCGGTTTGACGTATAAAGGCTTCGTATTCATTGGTTTAATATGTGTACAAAATGAACCTTATGTGATTGAATATAATTGTAGAATGGGCGACCCGGAAACGGAAGTTGTGTTCCCAAGATTAAAAAATGATTTGGTCGAATTGATGCTCGCCATGCATCAAAATCGCTTGTCGCCCATTCAAATTCAACCGGAAGAACGCGCAGCAGCAACAGTCATGCTGGTGTCCGGCGGCTATCCGGCAGATTTTGAAAAAGGAAAAGTGATTACCGGTTTGGATAAAGTACGCGATAGTTTGGTGATACATGCTGGCACAAAACTGGTTGATAATAAGTTAGTTACGAATGGCGGTCGCGTCCTTGCCATCACTTCTTTTGGGAAAGATTTTCGAGAAGCACTGGCGCTGTCATACCAAAATGCAGAAAAAATTCAATACGAAGGAAAGTATTACCGGAGAGATATTGGATTTGATTTGTGATGTTTTAAGTTTTTGTTTGAGGTTAGACGTTGACCGCTTAGGGCATAATTGGAACGCGGATGACGCGGATTGGGCGGATTTTCGCGGATTTCCCCCATTTATTTTTTTAAGTATGAAAAATTAATTAGTTTAGTTTATTAGAAGACCCTCTTTTCTTACGCGCGGGAGGCTCCCTATAGGGAAAAGGGTGTGAGATAGCAAATTTTAATCTAAACTATTTTAGCCATCTTGCTTACATCATTAATAATTGAGTTAAAATCTTGCTAAAAAAGAGACTGACTGAATGAGATCAAATGATGAGTAAAAATAAAAATCTGCGTCATCTGCGAAATCTGCGGGAGAAATAATATCCTAAGCAGTCAACGAAAAACAAAAAACCTCCAACAAAAAACACCTTCTAAACTTTTAAAATGCAGATTACAAATTCTAAACTGCCCAACGTCGGCACAACGATTTTCACGGTGATGTCGGCACTGGCGAATGAGCATCAGGCGATTAATTTATCGCAAGGTTTTCCTGATTTTCCGTCTTCCGAGCGGCTGATTGATTTGGTGACGCAAGCGATGCAAAAAGGTTTGAATCAATACGCTCCAATGCCTGGCGCGATTCCATTGCGAGAAAATATTGCAAAAAAAATAGCGCACTTATATGGTGTGAATGTGAATCCAATGGATGAAATTACAATTACGGCTGGGGGAACGCAGGCACTTTTTACAGCCATTACCGCTTTCGTGCGCCCCGGCGATGAAGTGATTTTGATAGAACCGGCGTATGATTCGTATCGTCCTTCTGTGGAGGTAAATGGCGGAATTCCAGTTATTTATGAATTAAGTGCGCCGGATTATAAAGTGAATTGGAATGATTTTGCTCGATTGATTTCTCCGAAAACCCGCATGATTCTCATCAACACGCCGCACAATCCGACGGGTGCGATTTTTACAAAAACAGATTTACTTGCCTTACAACAATTGGTAGAAAATACGAATATTTTAATTCTGAGTGATGAAGTGTATGAGCATTTGATTTATGATGACGAGCCACACCAAAGCGTGTTGCGGTTTCCGAGTTTGCGCGAGCGGAGTTTAGCGGTGTATTCGTTTGGGAAAACATTTCATAATACGGGTTGGAAAATTGGATATTGTGTCGCACCAAAAGAACTAACTGCGGAGTTTCGCAAAGTGCATCAGTTCAATGTGTTTTCCGTGCACTCGCCCACGCAGTACGCGCTTGCTGCGTTTTTAGAAAAGCCGGAGGAATATTTAAGTTTAAATGATTTTTATCAACAAAAGCGCGATTATTTATTAAATGTTACAAAAAATACGAATTTGAAGCCGTTGAAATGTTTCGGCACGTATTTTCAAGTTTTTGATTATAGTCAGATTTCGGAGGAACCGGACGTGGATTTTGCGAAGCGCATGACGACGGAGTTTGGCGTGGCAGCGATTCCGGTATCCGTATTTTACAGCAGTTTAAAAGATGATAAAGTAATTCGCCTTTGTTTTGCAAAAAAAGAAGAAACTTTACAAAAAGCAGGAAATTTGCTTAAAAGAATGAATAATTAAGAATGAATAATGAATAATTAACTAGGGCATTATTCATTATTCATTCTTAATTTTTTCATTTCGTAGTAGTCGCTTCATCGCGCAGTACCCGCCGCAAAATTTTACCCACATTCGTCTTCGGTAAGTCCTTTCGGAACTCTACTTGCTTGGGCACTTTATAACCCGTCAGATTTTCCCGACAGTACGCAATCAATTCTTTTTCAGTGAGTGAGTTGTCTCTTTTGACGACAAATAATTTTACGATTTCGCCCGATTTTTCGTCTGGAATGCCCACGGCTGCTACTTCCAGCACTTTCGGATGCCCTGCCACTACTTCCTCTAATTCGTTTGGATAGACATTAAAACCAGAAACTAAAATCATATCTTTTTTACGATCAACGATATGAAAATAACCGTCTTCTGTCATTTTACCGATGTCGCCTGTTGCCAACCAACCGTCTATGATTGTTTCTGCGGTTGCGTCTGGACGATTGTAATAACCCTTCATCACTTGTGGACCTTTGACTTGAATTTCGCCTACGCCTTCTGGTGCGAGTACGCCGCCCTGTTCGTCCACAATGCGCACATCCGTGGAGGGAAGCGGCAAACCGATACTGCCGAGCCGACCTAATTTACTATCGAATGGATTCGCGGTCGCCACTGGAGAGGATTCCGTCATACCAAAACCTTCTGCCAGAAAACAACCCGTTATCTTTTGCCACTTTTCTGCTACGGGTCGCTGCAATGCCATACCACCGGCGACGGTCACTTTTAAACTGCTGAAATCCAGCTTGTTAAATTCTTCATTATTCATCATCGCATTAAACAAAGTATTCAAGCCGGAAATAACCGAAATCGGGTAGGATTTCATCGTTTTTACTAAAGCACCCATGTCACGCGGATTGGTAACGAGCACATTCAGACTGCCGATTGCCATCATGCCAAAACAATTCACGGTCAATGCAAAAATGTGATATAAGGGCAGCGGACAGAGCGCAATTTCTTTTCCGTCCTGAAGATAGGGCGACATCCACGCTTTCATTTGCAACATATTGCCGACCATATTTCCATTGGTGAGCATCGCGCCTTTCGCCACGCCGGTCGTGCCGCCAGTGTATTGTAGAAAAATCGTATCGTCCGGACCGAATGTGTTTGGTTTAATCGTGAATTTTTTCCCTTGTGCCAATGCCTCACTAAAACTGACGGTATTTTGAATATTAAACTTGGGTACCATTTTTTTGATACTGCGCACCACGAAATTGACCACTATTTTTTTGGTAAAACCCAGTAACTCGCCGATACTGGTGGTAATAATGGTTTTAATTTGCGTGTCGGCTAATACTTTTTCCAAATTGGCGGCATAATTTTCTACAATCACAATGGCTTTTGCGCCAGAATCGGTAAACTGGTGCAACATCTCGCGCGGCGTGTACAGCGGATTGGTATTGACGACCACCAGTCCGGCACGCAACGCGCCTATCAATGCTATCGGATATTG
Source organism: uncultured Saprospiraceae bacterium (assembly GCA_964549655.1). Classification (GTDB taxonomy): domain Bacteria; phylum Bacteroidota; class Bacteroidia; order Chitinophagales; family Saprospiraceae; genus JADJNW01. Next base: position 6,537 of record CAZJXN010000041.1, on the reverse strand, counting down.
CAGCAAATTGGGCATCATAAGGGCTATTCTATCGCCCGGTTCCAGCCCGCGAGAGTGCAAATACGCGCCAAAATCACGCGACATCTTGTCTAATTGCTCAAAGGTAATTTCCTTACCCATGCAGGAAAAAGCAGGCTTGTCGCGGTATTTCTCAAAGGCTTCTTCCACCATTTGCACCAAAGTGGCATATTGGTCTTCGTCAATATTGGCGGGTACACCGCTCGGATAATTTTTGAGCCAAGGACGTGGTTCAGTCGTAGTCATATCGTTCTAATATTTTTTGGCTCTATTCTTGTTTCAAGTTGCTGTGTAAAAATTTGGCTAAAGCCGAGTAAGGTTTTGCTTTTAACCCCGCCATAAATGGCGGGGCAACTGGTAAAACGTTGACAATTAGTTGCCCCGCGCTTTAGCGCGGGGATAAAATAGTAGACCACTTCTGGGCTTTAGCCCAATCCTAAAAAGCAACTTGAAATCATAATTGAGCCTATTTTTAAATAAAAACAAGTATTTCCAAATTTCGTTCTTTCCGCCTTTAAAATAGCAACTTTTCTTCTGTAATAGCAACTTTTTTTGTATTTAATATTAAGTATTTGGTAATGAGACTTTTCGCTCGTGCATTCCTTTAGCATATGCTCCCTACCCGCTACAAAATTTGACTACAATTTCTTTTTTTTATTAAATAAGCGTAGCTTTGCCCCGCTAAAAAAGACCTTGATTTGTAGGATTGAATGATTGCTGGGATTTTGCGCTTTTTGGTGGTGGAAAAGTATCATTTCTATTTGAAAATTCAGGTCTTATTATTTCACCTTTTAAAAGCATTCTTTCAATGCTAGAAGAAAATTTAGAAAACGATTTGCAAAACGAAGGCGTAAATCCTGCCGTAGAAGCAGCGATAAACGTACCTACCCCCGACAATGTGGAGGAAGAAGTAGAGCCGGAACCAGAACCGGATGTAACAGACGAAGAGGAAGAGGACGTAGACCTCGATGCCATTCTGCTGGAACAAGCACTGGCGCTGGGTGCGCACGACGATTATGACTGGTCGGTGAGCAGCAAGCACGGTTTTTTGTATTCTAAAGAAGATTCTGATCGCTACACCACGCAATACGAGTCTACCCTTACGCTCGTACAAGAAAGTGAAATTGTGACGGGTCGCGTGACCTCTATCAACGATGGAGATGTGGTGTTGGATATCAACTACAAATCAGATGGTTTGGTGCCGCTTTCTGAATTTCGGGATTTCCCGGATTTGGGTGTAGGGGATACCGTGGAAGTGTATGTGGAGCAGCAAGAAGATATGCGCGGTCAGTTAATATTGTCTCGCCGCAAAGCGAAATTGTTGCTGGCTTGGGATAGCATCGTGGATTCTTATCAAAATGGAACAGTCATCAAAGGTACCGTTATTAGCAAGACAAAAGGTGGATTGATAGTGGATGCCAGTGGTTTGGAAACGTTCTTGCCGGGTTCACAGATTGACATCAAACCGATTATTGATTATGATTCCTACGTGGGCAAAACGATGGAATTCAAAGTGGTGAAAATTAATGAAACCATTAAAAATGCTGTGGTTTCTCATAAAGCGCTTATCGAAAGCGACCTTGCCGAGCAGCGGGAGCATATCATTGCCAGCCTTGAAAAAGGGCAGGTATTGGAAGGTTTGGTTAAAAACATCACCGACTTTGGTGCATTCCTCGACTTGGGCGGCGTAGATGGTCTGTTGTACATCACCGATATTTCTTGGGGTCGCATCAGCCATCCGAGCGAAGTGTTGCAGTTGAACCAAAAAATCAACGTCGTAGTGCTTGACTTTGATGAAAATAAGAAGCGTATCTCTCTCGGTTTGAAGCAATTGCAACCCCATCCTTGGGAAGTCCTCAATGAAGAGATTACCGAAGGTTCTACCGTCAAAGGTAAGATTGTCAATATTGAAGACTATGGTGCATTTTTGGAAATCCAGCCGGGCGTAGAAGGTTTGGTGCACGTATCCGAAGTGACTTGGAGCAATCAGCCAGTAAACGCGCGCGACTACTTCAAACTAGGTCAGGAACATGAGGCAAAAGTTGTAACGATTGACCGTGACGACCGCAAAATGTCCTTGAGTCTCAAGCAATTGCAAAAAGACCCTTGGAGTGCCATCGAAGAGCAATACCCATTGAACAGCCGTCACACGGGCGAGGTGAAAAACCTGACTCCTTATGGTGTGTTTGTAGAATTGAAAGATGGTATTGGTGGCATGGTGCACATTTCTGACTTGTCTTGGACCAAGCGTTTCAATCACCCATCCGAGTTTACGAAAGTGGGCGAGAAGATTGACATCATGATTCTGGATATTGATAAGGATAACCGTAAATTGTCACTTGGTCATAAGCAGACGGAAGACAATCCATGGGATACTTTTGAGCAGGTATTTCCAGTTGGTTCTTACCACGAGGCACACGTCATTCGCCGCGACGACCGAGGTGCGATTGTACAATTGCCCTACGGTTTGGAAGCGTTCGCGCCTATCAAACACATCCGCAAAGAAGATAATTCGATGGCAGAAGTGGATGATACCTTGACGGTAAAAGTGATTGAATTTAACCGCGATGACAAGCGTATTTTGGTTTCTCACTTGCGCTATCTCGAAGACATCCGCAAGGAAGCCGACGATGCAGTGAAGAAGGAGAAAGACGACGAGCGCAAGAAAACGACTTCGGCGGTGAAGAAAACGCAGGATAGTGTGGAACGCTCTACGCTTGGGGACTTGGACGTGTTCTCGCGGTTGAAAAATCAGTTTGAAGACAACGCCACCGACATACCAACAGCGACCACCTACACCGCCAATAAATCGGCGGTAAAGGCAGAAGATGGAAGTGCAGACGAAGTGGAAAATGAAAATACAGACGTAGCAGTGGATGCAAATGTAGATGCTGTAGAAAATACAACTACCGACACAGCGGTGGACACAGCTACAGATGCGGACGAAGCAGAGAAAGCCTAAGTCGCAACTGAAATTTTGAAAATAATATAGTGCCCTAAAATGCTCTTTTGTAGTGTTTTAGGGCACTTTTTATGTTGTAAATATCAATGAATAGTAATCCCCTAATAGATATTCTCTTCAACGGATTTAGTTTTGCCGGTATCTTATTCGGGCTTTTTGTTGTGTTGAATAATGCGACAAAATCGTTCGATATCGTTGGTTTCTTTTTTTTATTTGGAGGGTCGGTGGTCGGCCCTTTACATTTACAGCGCGGTTTGCCATAGTACGTCTTCCCATTTTTTACTGCTTTTGAGCTGCCGCAATAAAAGCAAATCCCCGATTTGTTCATCCTATTTTCGTTTTTGGTTCCCTCAAAAACAGGAATACTAAGGCTCTTTTTTTCATCACTCCCCTCTTATTTTATAAAACCAACTCCCGAAAAAGCCTTTCCAGCGTCCCATCCAAATCTTCAGCAAAGCCCGGATGCGGTCTCGATGTTTGAATCGAAGCACTTCTTACAGCGGTTAACCACCTAAAACGATCTGGCGTATCCAATAATGCAATCCGTCCACCGTCTTTTGTGCCGTCGGCTATTTTTTTAAAGGCTTCTAAATGGAGTTGTAAAGTTTCTAAATCTATTTCTGGTGAAAGTAAGTGAAGTTTTTCTTTATTTATATTATATAAAATATTAATGTAATTATTTCGTTTGGAGAACAAGATAATCCCCACGTTGATAAACTCTTCGCGCTCCACCCTTGGTACAAACCGAATGGCGGCATATTCATATAAGTGTTTTTCTTGCATCTTGGGCTTCTTTTACAAAGATTTCGGAGTGGAGAATTCTTTCGTTCAGGAATTGAATGTAAATATCTTTTATAGCTTGAGGGGTTTCTATTACATCCTTCCATTGTAGCCAATAATCGGGAATCAAATGGACGATTTCTTGTATTTTATCGGGTGTTAATACATTTTTAAATATTACATCCACTTCCTGCAATTGACTGGCTTTCGCCAATAAAACATGATCTTTTATTAAAGAAAAAGGACTCAATGCCGCTTGTTCCCAATTATTCCAAGCATGGTGAAAATATAAAGCTGCGCCATGATCTATCAGCCAGAGTTCTTTGTGCCACAACAACATATTCGTATTTTTGACGGTACGATCCACATTGGTAATCAATGCGTCGAGCCATAGAATTTGCGATGCCATTGTAGCGTCCACGGGATGCACGACGGGGTCAAAAGTAAAAGCGCCCGATAAAAAATGTAGTCCCAAATTGAGTCCTCGGCTGTTTTGTAATAAATCTTGAATTTCCTCATCGCCTTCAGTCCGTCCGAATGCTTCGTCCAGGTTGATGAAAACAATCTCCGGCACGCGCAATCCCAAGGTTCTGGCAATTTCTCCCCCAATCAATTCGGCAATGAGCGCTTTGGTTCCCTGCCCTGCTCCTCTAAATTTCAACACATATTTAAAATCGTCGTCCGCCTCCGCCAGTGCTGGCAAGGAACCTCCTTCGCGCAAGGGCATGATATATCGGGTGACATTTACGGTTCGTAACTCCATTATTACTTCTTTAATCGGATAAAGATAAAAAAAGCGCCCTACGATTTGGAACCGTAGGACGCTTTTTTGCTCGAAGTGCTATCTACTCTTCTATCCGCACACTTATTACCTCGCGCTTTTCTCGATGCATCCCCCACAACACGCCCGGCTGATACCGATCCCACGCCAAGCCTTGCCCTTGAAACGGCACGGGAATCGTTTTCACCAATTCTATTTCATAGCCCATTTTAGGGATTTGACACACATACACTTCTTCGTGGTGGTGCGGGCTAAGGTATAATTTACCATCCGTTGTGAAGCTACCTCCAGATATGCTTTCCGGACGCAATCTTTCAATCAAGGCTTTGGGCAACATCCAACCACCTTTTTGTCGAAACAAAGAATCGGTGCGAATGAGCGCGGAGTACGCCACGCCTTTCATGCCTTCCTGCGCGTAATTTTCATAATGCACAAACATCAAATACCAATCGCCCTGCCAGCGGTCAATCCACGTAAACGAGCCAACATAAAGTCCAAAACTATGAGAACCAATGTGTTCCAGTGTATTGGGGTCGAATATTTCGAGCGAACTCGCCATTGGCACTTCTGGGAAGTTGCTGTTAGCGCAGTAGAGCTTGCCGTCTATAATGATACCGCCGTTGAGGTGTTTGAATGGATATTTTTGTTCTTTTACAACTGAACCGTCCGATTTTTTGTGTTTTACAATTTTAGAATTGCTGATGGCGTAGAAGTAAAGGCTATCCACGGCTACGGCTTGAGTGGCATTCGGCGCGGAGAAACGAGAAAGCTCGGTAGCTTTTTGGGCAAGTATGATTTGCGTTGTAAATAGAATAATAATAAAAATAGTAAATGTTTTCATAATTATAATTTTCAATAATTTTTCCATTTGTAACAGCCCTTGTTACTTAATTGGACAAGGAATTACGCGGGTGCAACGGATGGTAGACGGATTTTTTATGGCGCAAAACTGCTCACTGCCTACCGCCTACTGTTTCGGAATATCAATGTAATCCTTCGCGTCAGTATCCGATGCAACTTTAATACGTTGCATTTTGCGGCGCGTTTTTTCATTATTGGGAATGACCAGAAGCGCCATGCCGACTTTGCGTTGCCCCGTGTGGTCGAAGCGATTCGGGTCATTTTTTCGGTTGTCGCTGGGATAATTCACAACGCCAGTCGGAGTCGCTCCGCGCACAAACATCGTGATAGAACCGCCGCCGTCCATGTTAATCGCATTTGTGGCGTTGAAATATTGGTACAATAAATCGGTGAGTTCTTCGGCGTTGATGCCTTCCGCTTTGGTTGACCTGCCGTCTATTGCCATCAGAATCAAGTGATTATCAGCCGTGGTTGCGTACGCCATACGCGGACCCAAGCCGCCTTGATGTCGTTCGGGATTCTCCCCATCCATTTTTGATTTATCGCCTGTTTTCTGTTTCACAAAATGTTTTCCAACGGGAATGCCATCTGAAATCAACAAAGGCGCACTACTTATGATATTGTCGAATGGTAATTTTTCGTACAAATCCTGCGTACCTTGAATGAAAGCGAAAGATTTCGCGCCCGTTTGCACAAAAGCCGCCTGATGTTTCCAATAGCGAACGTGGTCGGTCGGGATGTTGACGCGCTGATTAATAACTCCATTACTTTTGTGAAAAGAAACAAACGTATTATTTTCTAAAATTTCAAAATAGCCACTATTGGCAGCGACGATAGCACCTGCGGTGTCGGCGACAAAGCTGACGACGTTGCGGAGTTTGTCGTCCCCATTAAACCAAGCAAAATCAAATTTGACAGCTGCTTTTTGCAAATCAATATCAATGACGTTGATGCTGGCGTTGCGTTTCAAAATCGTATCGCGCCCCAGCCACGTGTAGTGGTGGATGCCTTTGGTGACTTTTTCGGCTTTGCCTGGATTGCTCGGAAAGCGTTGGTTGACTTTATTTAAAACTTCTTTTGTTGGCGAGCAACTTGCAAGAATGGTAGTGATAATTATAAAAAGGATATACTTATT
>CAZJXN010000040.1:0-37039 GCA_964549655.1 uncultured Saprospiraceae bacterium | reverse complement strand
CTTTTCAAAGAACTGGGAGGTCATTTTCACCTAACTAAAAGTGTACGGCTGGAAAGCTAATGATATAAATAAATTATTTCTACAAGCAACGTTGATGCTTGTAAGCAAGTCTGCGAAGATATTCCAATGAATTTTCCCTGTTGATTTTAGGTGAAGACCTTGGCTACTACCATGGCAAGCCAAATGAATATATGGTTTAATTTGATTATTGATACACTCTTCTTTAATGCTGTTTAAAGTATTTTTAAAGTCATTTTGTGAATTAATATCAATATACTCGCATTTAAGCCCATGTTGATAACATCTGTGACTTACTGTAATAAAAAGCTCACGAGTATTGTTATCAGATTTATCATATACCAAGAAATAAATCGAATTTGCTTGAAAATTTGCCATTTAAATAACTACGATTTGATTCTCACTTCCCCCACATCCTCTCAAAGTCCACCGTCACTTTACAATCCCCAAATGTAAAATCATAACTAATATCTCTACCTTTTAGCAAAAGTTGATAAACATTATTTTCCAATTGAAAAATGCGGACAGTCTCGGCTTTTGGGTCTACAATTAAATAATATTTCACTTGAATCGCGCCGTACACTTTGGGCTTGGTGACTTCGTCTTTCTTTTTGGTGGAGCGAGATAGAATCTCCAAAATCAAATGGGGCGTACTGGTGACACAAGTACCTTCCTCCTCTTCCCCACAAACAATCAATAAATCAGGATGTAATAAACTGTGATTATTTGCTTTAAAATTTACAGGCAAGTATGCTTCACAATCGGGACAATCTTCTAACAATTCGGAAAAAATGCGATATAATCGCCCGTTCAAACGCTGGTGTTTCTTGGTCGGCATTGGCGACATTGCGTAGGGTATGCCCTCGATAAGTTCCCATTTACCTTCCCACTGTGCCCAGTCTTCCACTGAATATTTGGGCAGGTCCTCCACTGCAATATTTCGATTGGCAATACCACCAGTCATAATCTTCATTTTATGAAATGCAATTTACAAGCTAAAAGTAAATTTTACAACTATTTATGTCAAGGGGAGGTGACACCTCCGCAGAAGATGTCACCTCCCCTTGACCAATATGTAAAAATTATATACCTTTGCAAAATATTTCGCCTGATAATCAGGTTTTTAGAAAAAAGAGGATAGGAAGATGGGAAGATAGGAGGATAGGAAGATAGGAACACGTTTTGGCGTTCCTATCTTCCTATCCTCCTATCTTCCTGTATTCCCATCTTCCAAACCAAAAAATATGCAGATAGACGTTGGGGCGTGCATCGCGGATTTATTGCATGAGCAACAATCGGTGACCATACCGGGGCTGGGTGCTTTTGTGACGGCGCATAAACCTGCCACGATTGACGCGGTAGAAGGTAAAATTGTGCCACCTGCCAAGCAAATTTCCTTTAATAAGAACCTACTGATTGATGATGGCTTGTTGGTAAAGTGTCTGCGAGAAAAATTTCATTTATCGTATGGAGAAGCGATGCGAGCAGTGGACGAGTTTGCGAAAAATGTAAAAGAAACCATTGAGCGTCGGGAGATTGTGCATTTTCGGGCAGTGGGGCGGTTGTATAAAGATTTTGAACAGCAGTATCAGTTTTTGCCAGATGGTACGAATTTTAATACCGATGCTTTTGGATTGCCTGCTTTGGAATATTATCCTGTAGGACGAGCGACCTCGGTGAAAGCAAGCACACCGCCTGTAAAAAAATCAGTAGTGGCAACATCCGCAACTCAGAACGCCAAAAATTGGGTGCAACAAAACCTACTATTGGTGAGTAGCGCAGGGGTTTTAGTGTTGACGGTTAGCATTTATTTGCTAGTGTTTAATCAAAAAGAGCAACTGCGGGAAGAAGAAGCGGTCTTGCCGAGTATAACATCTCGTTACAACGTGGGACCTTCGGAAGAGGAGATAGACGCGGCTGAAAACGCTACCAATCTGACTCCTGCTGAAGAAGACACGGACGAATCCGCTTCGGAAAGTGCCACCTTGTCGCCGAAGCAAAAATATGCGGTTATTTCAATTGGACTATTTGAAAATAAAGAAAATGTGGAGCGGCTTATCAAAAAGATATACGAGGAAGGCTACGAGCCGTATACTCAAAAATCGGGGAAAGGTACGCGAGTAGGGGTGCAATTAAAATACGACCGGTCATCGGAATTGAACGAAACTTTGCGAGCGATTCGGAAAAAGTTTGGTACGAAGGCGGTGATTTTGAAAAGATGAGTTGATTTGCTAATATGCTGATTTGCCAATCCTGCCATGCGGAACAAGTTGTGCTAATAACGCCCTGCCAATCAGTCAATTGATAAAATTATTCAGGGAGAGAAGTGTGGCACATTTTAGAAATGCGCCACCCTTTTTCTTCGCTTTAATTTTTCAGTTTATCGTGCCGATATTCCGTAATCGGGTTGGATTTATTCAATATTTGCAGAGCTTTGCGTACCATGTCATCTTCTTCATTCCACAATACGTAATAACTTTCTTCTCCGAATAATTGTCGGGCAAACCGTGCTTTCATAAATCGCTTGATTTCTGGCTTGAGGGGCGCGAATTGACGTGGGTTTTTAACTACATTTTGGGTAACGGCATAGTCCATTAAATCATTAAGCATTCGGTCATTCACTTGAAAATTTCTTCTAAACTGGTCAAAGGATTTATAATTAAATTCTTTTTTGTGATTGTTGATATAACGATATACGAATTGAGTTACGTGTTGTCGCAAGTCATTATAATATTCATTTAGTAAAATGGTATCAATCGGTACAAATACATCAGGAGAAATGCCGCCACCGCCGTACACGACTCTGCCTTGTTCGGTATAATATTTTGTCGTGTCTGCAATATTTATTTTATTTTCAGAAGATAATTCACCAGATTCATACCGATTAAATACATCTTCATCATAACTTTCGGCATTGTTATAAGATTTTTGAATAGAACGCCCCGAAGGAGTGTAATAACGTGCTACCGTGAGCCGCAATGCCGAGCCGTCGCGCAAGTCGTATTGCTCTTGTACCAACCCTTTTCCAAACGAACGCCGTCCGATGATATACGCTCGGTCTTGGTCTTGCAAAGCACCCGCCAAAATCTCACTCGCCGAAGCCGACCCTTCATCAATCAGCACCGCGATATTTCGAATATTATAAAATGCTCTGCCCGTCGTTTCATAATCATTGCGAGGCACTGTTCTACCTTCTGTATACACCAGTAATTTTCCGCGTTCTTTAAAAAATTGACTCAACATATTAGTCGCTTGCTGCAAATAACCGCCCGGATTGTGCCGCAAGTCAATCACCAAATCTTTCATCCCTTTTTTATCCACCAGCTTTTCCAACCCTTTCATAAACTCCTCGTAGGTCGTGGCACTGAAACGATTGACTTTTATGTAGCCCGTTTTTGCATCCAACATATATGAAATATCTACACTATTGACGGGGATTTTATCTCGTTTGAGCGTGAATCGGCGCGGTTGAGACTCGTTACCACGCAACACACTGATGGTGACTTTCGACCCCTTTTCACCGCGCAACAAATCAATCACGCCGCTGGAAGTCATGCCATTGCCTGCAATCAGGGAATCTTCTACTTGTACAATTTTATCACTTGCCAAAATGCCGGCTGCTTCTGCCGGACCGCCTGCCAAAGATGCGACCACCGTCACCGTATCATCCAAAATGAGAAATTCTACTCCGATGCCGTCAAAATTACCTTCTAATTGCTCGTTTACTTCCTGCAACTGCTCCGCTGGGATGTAAGTAGAATGCGGGTCCAACTGTTGCAAAACTTTGTTAATCGCTTCGTTCACCAGTTTATCACGCTCAATGTTGTCTACATATTTTGCTTCTACATAGCGAAGTAATTCTTCCATTTTGCCACCTTCCGGCGCACTGTTGCCTTGTGCATCCAACACGACATCGGGTGTTTCCGATTGCAAACGCATACCGATAAGCATCCCCGCTACCAACACAATGGCGAAGAGTAAAGGCAGCCAAATCGTGAGCTTACCGCTAAATCCTCGTGATTCTTGATTCATTCCCAAAATATTAACTTTGAATGTGTAACCCTTCTACAAATGTAATTGAATAAACGCTCAAAAGTTTCGCATTTGCATAAAAATGGTTGGTTAAATGGATGATAAAACAAGCAGCAGTCGTAAAAGTGCGAAAAATATTTCAAACTCAGCATTGATTGTACCGGCTTTAGCAAGTGAATTTATAGGCAATTTTGAAAAAAATTTAATTTTTTAAAGATTTACCACAAAATTACAAAGGAAAGATTATTTTTGTTGCAAATACAATAACAATTAGCGGTATGGGCAAGCCTTTTGAGATTGATGACTTAGATAAGCAAATACTCTCCGTTTTGATGCGCAATGCTAAAAAGCCGTATTCCGAAATCGCTAAAGACTTGTATGTGTCCGGCGGTACGATTCATGTGCGCATGAAAAAACTGGAAGAAGCGGGCATCGTAAAAGGCTATAATTTGGATATTGACCAAGGGATGTTGGGCTACGATATTTGTGCTTTTTTGGGTATCTATTTGGATAAGAGTTCTTTATATGATGACGTAGCCGTTGAGTTAGAAAAAATCCCAGAGATTGTGGAAGCGTATTACACGACTGGTTTATACAGTATTTTTGCAAAAATTGCCTGTCAAGACACCGACCACTTGCGTACCGTATTGCATGATAAAATTCAAAAAATACCAGGCATCCAACGCACCGAGACGTTCATCTCCCTACAAGTAAGCATTAATCGCCCCATTGATATTGTAAGGGTAGAAGATAGAAGGTAATTAAGGATGTGCTTGTCCCCGCTACCCAAACGGTTTAAACAGAATCGGTAAAATGTAGCGTACCTGCACGGCTTTTCCACGCGCATCCTGACCGGGAATAAAGGGCGGCAGCTTTTCCAGCACTTCTTTCACTTTGTCCGTAAAATCCGTTTCAAAATCTTGCTTGATAGACTCCACCACGACTTTGCCTGTGGCATCTATGATGAATACGACATTCACTTTCTTTTCTACTTTATTCTGAATGACTTCCGGCGTTTTACTCAATTGGCTTTTGATGTAAGCATCCAATTTATTTTTGGTACACGCTCTGGCTTCTTCCAGTTCTTTGTTGAGTTTATCGTCTTTGGCACGCCGCAATTTACGGGTATAACAGCTCTGATAAATCGGACTTCTGGCAACGCTTTTGAAGGTGTACACGGGCTGCGACGGCACGGGAGGGTCTACTTTTTCAAAAGTGGGTTCTAATGGTTGCGCGGGATTCTTGGATTGGTTTGGCTTGGGCTTGACAGGCTTGGGTTTAGTCGGTTTTGGTTTTTGATTCGCTTTCGGCTTCACCACAGTTGGGGACACAACGGCTTTATTTAAAACCGTGTCGTTGATCACCATTGCTTCCTCGGGCGCTATCGTTTTGGGATTTACGGTGATCGTGATGGTGCGTTCTATACCATTGGCGTCGGTCAGTCCCACTTGATAAGTTTCACTTACCAGGCTGATACTGCTGGTATTCAAATAGATGTCTTCGCTTTCGCTAAAGGTTTGCGCTAATATCGGTTCGTCGCCTTTTACCACCGCTAATTGTATCGGATAATTGCCGTGGCTGGTTATAAATTGAATAGAATCGCCCTGCCGAAGCGTGTCAAACGTAAAGCGCAAAGATTCTAAAAGACTCGAGGCAGAGTCAGCATACATACCTTCTGGGTAATTTTTTAAAAACTCCAATATTTGAGTAGAATCGCCGGCAGTCCTTATTTTCCGCCAACCGGCAGCGCCTCGGTCGGGTTCTACAGTTGGATCTGGTTGCTTGTTCCCTTGATTCGCATAAAACCAAATCGCCATCACTGCACCAAAAAGGATCAAAGCCATAGCTGCCATACCCACTTTCTTGAACTGCTCCGAATTGGAAGTGGCTGGCGCAACAGTAGTCGTACCGCCCGATGTGCCTGCCAATTGCACTTGATAATTGGCGGTTGTAAACGTTCCTTCCGACTCCGTTCTTGGCTCTGTTGCCGTCACTTGTACCACTTCTTCCAACACCACTTCCCGTTTCCGTTCCAATCCATCTACAATTTCTATTACACATATTTTTAAAAGCAATGGATAAGTTCCTTCCAATAAGGGTCTTACATAAAAAAGCCATTCGGTAAAATCCGCCTCATCTACAAATTGTACGCCTTCTGAAAAAGTGCGAATATTAAATGCTTTTTGCTCGTTGGGGTCTACCAATTGGGCACTCATCACCTCGGCAATCCGTACGTCTTTAATAGAATCATCCGAAATTTTTTCCAAATCTTGCATCAAAATCACCTCGTTGAACGCGACGCGCACGATACATTTCACCTCTTTTTGCACCTGCATCTGGTCGGGAACGCGATACAGAATTTTACCTTTTTTGGGACCACTTGTTGCTTGCGCGGCGGACTTTTTTGTAAAATCGCCTTCTTTTAAATCGGTAATAAAAAATAGAATATTTTCCCGCAAGTTATTGAATTCAATTTGCGCATCTTCGTTATTCACCAGCCCGCGCAGCAAATTTTGATTCAACTCTCGATAGCGACTTTCCAATAAAATGACATCATTATATTTCTCAACCTCGGCGGGAATAAGCGTTTTAAGTGCTTGAATGGCAAGGTCAATGCCGATGGGCAGCGTTTCGCGCAACTCGTGTTTGATTTCCTCGATAGATTTCATGTTTGGGGTAATATTTTAGGTGTTCCAATAAATGTGCCACATTTTAAGCTTATCGCAAATTTATTCTAAATATAGCACGTTTCAGCAAATTAGTAAATATATTGCGTTAAAAAATTTAGACAATAAAAATGCCAGATTAAGAGATGCCAGATGCCAGACCGCTCGAACGAGAAACAAAAACCTTAAACAATAAATGGTCAACGTCAAATAGGTAACGTCAAACTTCAAATAAAAAATGGCTTTAATAAAAAGTGTACGCAACTTTACTCCTCAATTTGGCAACAATTGTTTCCTTGCAGAAAACGCCACGATTATCGGCGACGTCATCATGGGCGATGATTGCAGCGTGTGGTTTCAGACGGTCGTGCGCGGCGATGTCAACAGCATTCGTATTGGAAATAAAGTGAATATTCAAGATGGCGCAATTCTTCACGGCACGTATCTCAAAGCTTCTACTACCATCGGAAATAGCGTGTCTATTGGGCATCGGGCGCTCGTGCATGGCTGTACCTTGCAGGATAACGTGTTAATTGGAATGGGCGCGATTGTTATGGACCACGCCGTAGTAGAGGAAAATGTGCTGATTGCCGCTGGAGCCGTCGTGTTAGAAAATACTATATGTGAGTCGGGTCACATCTACGCAGGCGTTCCCGCCAAAAAAGTGAAAGCCCTCAGTCCGGAACAATTTAAAGACATGATTGAGCGAATTGCAAATGCTTACACAATGTATGCTGGCTGGTTCAAAGAAGATTGAAAAGTTGAATAGCTCAAAGTTTAAGTAGGTGCATCTAAATAACCTATTCAACCCTTCAACTTTTCAGCTGCTAATTTCCACAACTCATCCTTCCCATTTCACAACTCACCAACATTTGATTGCATCCTTCCCAATTTCTACCGAAACTTGCCTTATAAACAGTAAAAATGAACTGTTCGTCGAAAAATAAGTGAAAGGCGTTGACTTGCTAAACAGTGTTCAGTATCTTTGTCGCGTTAATTATTTAGGGAGAAGTGAAAGGTGATTGGTGAAACGTACAATGGTAAATGAAAAATATTAAATGTAAATGGGTATCGTAGAGCGAAAAGAGCGGGAAAAAGTAGAAATGCGCGAACTGATTTTTGATGCAGCCGTGCAGATGTTCGCTGAAGAAGGTTTTGAAAATACGTCTATTCGAGGCATCGCCAAACGCATTGAATATAGTCCAGCTACCATTTATTTATATTTTAAAGATAAAAACGAATTGATATACGCTATCCACGAGGTAGGTTTTACGACACTATTGGAAAAAATGCGGACTGTATTGATCATTGAAAATCCTTTGGAGCGATTGCGGGAAATTGGACATATTTATATCAGATTTTCCTTAGAACACCCAGAGTATTATAATTTGATGTTCAACCTGATGAAGCCGATGCAAGTGCTGGAAACCGAAAAACCGTGGGAGTGGGAAAGTGGTAAGCAAGCATTTGCGTTTTTGGAAAGTATAGCGCAAGAATGTCTAAATCAAAAACTTATCAAAGGGAGAGACGCGAAATCTATTGCTTTTTATAATTGGGCATTTGTACATGGGCTTTGCAATTTGCACAATAGTTGCCGCATGAAGGTGATGGGCATGACCCAAGAACAAGATAAACAATTGCTCCATCAGGCGATGAATGATTGGGCGGAAGCGGTGAAAGCGTGAAGAATGTGATTTGTGAATCGTGATTTGTAAAAAAATTTAAACACTCACTAAACAGTGTTCATTGTATAAACATCGTTCAAATTTAAAACCTGAATATGGAAACGATAAGAATAAGAACCATGAAAACCATCTACATTTTGCTCTCTATTTTTTCAATTGTTGGTACTGGTGCTGCCCAAAGTACGCTGCTCGACGGCTACGTGCAAGAGGGTATCACCAACAGCGACGCGCTCAAGCAGCAGCAATTTCAGTTGCAACGCAGTCTCTACGCGCTCGAAGAAGCCGAAGGATTTTTCAAACCCTCGGTGAATTTGAACGGGCAATACACGCTGGCGGCGGGCGGGCGCTCGATTCAGTTTCCTGTCGGCGACTTACTCAATGGCGTTTACGCTACACTCAACGAATTGACTGGCAAATCACAGTTTCCGCAATTGGAAAATGTGAATGAGAATTTTAACCCGAACAATTTTTATGATGTCAAAGTCCGCGCGGCGTATCCGATTGTAAATCAAGACATTCGATATAATAAACAAATCAAAGAGCAGCAAGTCAATTTGCAACAAACCGATATTGACATTTACAAAAAAGAATTGTCGAGAAACATTCGCGTGGCGTACTTCCAATATTTACAAGCGACCCAAGCGACTCGTATTTTTCAAAATGCCCTCACACTCTTGCGCGAAAGTTTGCGCGTAAATCAAAAATTATACGAAAATGGTATTGCCAACCCGACCGTCGTTACTCGTTCTAAAAATGAAATCACCAAAGTAGAAGCGCAACTCACCGAAGCCCAAAACAATGCTAAAAATGCTGCTGCTTATCTCAACTTTCTGTTAAACAAGCCATTGGATACGCCTGTCGCGGAAGATTCTACTATTGCCAACATTACTTATGCTTTTCCAGCAACATTGGACGGCACGACCGAAAACCGCGATGAACTCCGCAAATTACTCGTGGCGCAAGGTATCAACCAGACTATTTTGAAAATGAATGAAGCGTATAAAATTCCGAAAGTGAATGCTTTTGTGGATTTGGGCTCGCAAGGCTTTAATTTTGAAGTTGGAAATGGGTCTTTGTACGCGCTGGGCGGAGTTTCGATTGAATTGCCAATCTATCAAGGCAATCGCAACAAGCAAAAAATCAAAATGGCAGAAATGGACGTGGCAGCTATCGGCGCGCAACGCGACCAAGTCGCCGACCAACTTGCTTTACAATTACAAACGAGCATCACTGATTATCAATCCGCGCTTCAGCTTTTTCAAAGTAGCCGTGCGCAAGTCGAATCCGCCAACCGCTATTTCAATGATATGTCAAAACGCTACCGCGAAGGACAAGTCCTGTACCTCGAATTTCTTGATGCCCGAAACGAAATCACGAACGCTGAATTGCAACAGTCCATCAATCTCTCCAACGTGTGGGTGAAATGGGCGGACGTGCAGTTTGCTTCTGGCAAATAATTTGGAAATTTGGAGGTTTGGAAGTTCATCTTTACATTTTGCGGTTTAGTGTTTTACATTTTGCGGTTTGGAAGTCCGGCATCTGGCATCTCCTAATCTGGCATCTAAAATCTATCGTCTAAAATCTAAAATTCTAACAAATATGAAACAATCTGCATTTAAAATCATCCTGCCGTTGCTGCTCTTTGTAGCCGCTTGTGGCAAAAAAGACGCACCCGAAGAGGCGTTGCCGCCGAATACCCAAGAAGAAATTCCGGTAAAAGTAATGACCGTTGGCAAAGAAAATACTGCTGTATCCGTGACGGCGTCGGGTGCGGTTTCTTCCGATACGGAAGCGCGATTGTCGTTCAAAACTGGCGGCGTTATTGACCAAATCTACGTGGACGAAGGCTCGGCAGTGAAAAAAGGACAATTGCTGGCGAAATTAAATTTCACCGAAATCAATGCGCAAGTGAGCCAAGCCAACCAAGCCATCCAAAAAGCCGAGCGCGATTTGCAGCGCGCACAAAACCTGTACCGCGATTCCGTCGCAACTTTAGAACAAGTGCAAAATGCGACCACCGCGCTGCAAGTGGCGAAAGAAAACGGTTCGATTGCCAAATTCAACTTGAGCTATTCTGAAATCCGTGCGCCAATAAGTGGGAAGATTTTGAAAAAATGGATGAATGAGGGCGAAGTCGCCGGTCCCGGAAATCCAGTGTTTATGATGCACGCGGCGAGTTCCAACGATTGGGTCGTGAAAGCTGGCATTACTGATAAAGACTTCGTGCGCCTGCGTGTAGGCAACCAAGCAAACATCACATTTGATGCCTATCCAAATCAAGCTTTTGTAGGCACGGTGAAGGAATTACCAGAGAGTGCTGATGCGATGAGTGGTTTGTATCCGGTTGAATTTAAGTTTAATACGCAAGGAAAAAAGTTTACTTATGGAATGTTTGCAACGATAAAATTGGGCAGTAGCAGCACAAATAGCAGTGACTATGTTGCCGTACCGATTGATGCGATTATTGAAGGAAATGGCGCAAATGCTTTTGTATTCGTACCCGAAGGCAATAAAGTGAAGAAAACTCCGGTGCGCATCGCTTTTTTGAAAGACGAACAGGCATTGATTGCCAGTGGCTTACCAGCAGGAACGCAAGTGGTTACCGACGGCTCGGCGTATTTGACGGAAAAATCTTTGATAAAAATTATACAATAAAAAGATGCCAGATTTTGAGATGCCAGACTTGCCGGACTTTCCGCTCTTGCAGCCCTCGTACATTTTGTCTGAATCTTGATTTTTGTGATTAAATGATTATCATGATTCACACCATTGCGACCTCAGGGGTTAAAAAAATCCGCCCAATCCGCGTCATCCGCGTTCCAATTGATGCCGTGAGCGCTGCGGAAAGAGCGGCAAGTCTGGCATCTCCCAATCTGGCATCTGGAATCTAAAAAATATAAAATATGAAAATTACGGAATTTGCTGTAAAGAATTATCAGTTTACGTTGGTGGTGTTTCTGGCGGTACTGGCACTGGGCGCGTTTTCGCTGCTGAATATGCCAAAAGGAGAAGACCCAGAGCCAACGTTTCCGGGCTTCTCGGTGGTGGTGGTATATCCCGGAGCGAGTCCGACGGATATGGAGGAGCAGGTGGTGGACCCGATAGAAAAACGTTTTAATGAATTGGAGGATGTGGACGAAATTATTACCGAAATCGCCGATGGTATTGCCATAACCCGCGTGGAATTTGAATGGGGCGTGGATGTGGATGAAAAATATCAAGAGGTGATTCGGGAGGTGAGTTCTTTACGAAGCGACTTGCCATCGGACATTGCGCGCATTGATGTGAATAAAATTTCTCCGACGGATGTAAATATTTTCCAAATTGCAATTATCAGTGAAACAGCGAGTTATGCGCAATTGGAAACCGAAGCAGACGAATTGAAAACCGAGTTGGAAAAAATTCGCACCCTCAAAAATGTGGATAGTTGGGGCTTCCCGGAGCAGCAGGTGCGGGTGGAATTGAATCTGGAAAAAATGGCGCAACTGCGCATACCTACCAACGCGGTGATGAATGTATTGCAAAGCGAAAACCTGAATATTCCTGGTGGAAATGTAAATGTAAATACGAAGAAATTTAATGTAAAGACGAGTGGTAATTATAAATCACTAAATGAAATTGAAAATACAGTCGTCTATTCCGGTAACGGACAAGTGATTTACCTCAAAGACATCGGCACGGTGCGAATGGATTATGAAAATGAAAGCCACCTCACGCGCTTGAACGGACACCGAGCGATTTTTATAACCGCATCCCAAAAAGCAGGGCAGAATATTTTTTCGGTTCGGGATGCTGTATTGCCAGTGCTGGAAAAATTCCAAAAACAGTTGCCGAAAAACATGGATTATTATAAAGTGTTCGACCAAAGCGCGAGTGTGGGCAACCGCATGGGACGTTTTGCGAAAGACTTTGCGATTGCGATTTGTTTGGTTTTAATCACGCTTTTGCCGCTCGGCACGCGGGCTTCACTCGTGGTGATGATTTCAATTCCGCTTTCGATTGCCATTGGTTTGATAATTTTAAATTTATTTGGTTACACCTTGAATCAATTGAGTATTGTGGGTTTGATTGTGGCGCTGGGCATTCTGGTGGACGACTCCATTGTGGTGGTCGAAAACATCGAGCGATACATGCGCATGGGCTACACGCGGCGCAAGGCGGCGGTGGAGGCGACCCGACAAATTAGCGTGGCGGTGGTGGGCTGCACAGCTACCTTGATTTTAGCATTCTTACCTTTACTTTATTTGCCGGGCAATGCTGGGGATTTCATTCGCAGTTTGCCGATGGCAGTAGTTTCTACGGTGGTGGCATCGCTGGCGGTGTCGCTCACGGTGGTGCCGTTTTTGTCGAGTGTGTTGTTGAAAAGTCATAGTAATCCAGAAGGAAATCGCGTGTTTCGGGTTTTTAAACGAGTGATTGACCGCAGTTATGCGCCGATTTTAAAACGAGCCTTGCGTTTTCCGGTACTGACTTTAATTATAGCGGGACTGATTTTTGTTGGTTCCATGATGCTGATTCCGTCCGTTGGATTTAGTTTGTTTCCGGCTTCCGACCGACCGATGTTTATGGTAAATGTGGAGACGCCGCAAGGGACGAACTTGTATGAAACTAACCGCATCATGCGGGAGGTAGAAGAAAAATTAGCGAAAGAAAAATTGATAAAATACTACGCTTCCAACGTCGGGCGCGGCAATCCACGGGTTTATTACAATGTAATTTCATTTGACCAATCGGAAAATATCGGGCAGATTTTTATTCAATTGCACGAGGTAGAATTGGAAGAAAAAGAAGTTTTTATTGACAAGTTGCGCAAGGAATTTAAGGAATATCCGGGTGCGAAAATTCGGGTAGAAAACTTTGAGCAAGGTCCGCCGATTGAAGCGCCGATTGCCATTCGCGTGTTGGGTGAAAATTTGGATACGTTACAAAACGTTGCAGCGCAAATTGAAGAATTGATTGCTAACACGGCTGGAACGATTTACGTCACGAATCCTTTAAAGACGCAGAAAACCGAACTGGCAATCAACATCAACAAGGAAAAAGCGTCCGCGCTGGGCATTCCCGTTGCGGAGATTGACCGCACCGTGCGCATGGGCGTTGCCGGCTTGGGCATTGGCAACTACCGCGACGAAGACGGCGACGAGTACGAAATCATTGTCACCATTCCCAAAATAACAAACATTCCAAATCTGGAAGTTTTTGAAAAAATGTATGTCAACAGCATCGCGGGTGCAGCAGTTCCGTTGCGACAAGTAGCTGATGTGCAGTTCAAAACCTCGACCTCGACCATTCGCCACTACGACAAGGAACGTTTTGTAACGGTGACCGCTTTAGTGCAAACGGGCTTTCTGACCAGCGAAATCAATGCCGAATTGACCGAAAAACTAGCAAATTTCAAATTCCCAGAAGGATTCACTTATAAAGTAGCAGGCGAAGTGGAAAGTCAGGAAGAGAGTTTTGCGGGTATTGGTTTGATAATTTTAGTAACCGTATTTGGTTTGTTGGCGGTGTTGATTTTAGAATTTAAAACTTTCAAAAGTACGCTGATTGTGTTGTCGGTGATTCCATTAGGGATTATCGGAGCGATTTTAATACTACTTATTTTCGGGCAGACGCTTTCGTTCACGGCTACGATTGGCATCATCGCGTTGGCGGGGATTGAAGTGAAAAACTCGATTCTACTCGTGGATTTTACCAACCAACTTCGCCAAGACGGCGCTTCGCTCGAAGAAGCCATTCAAAAAGCCGGGGAAATTCGGTTCGTGCCAATTTTACTCACTTCGCTCACTGCCATTGGTGGTATGATCCCGCTGGTAATTGAATACAGTCCGCTGTACTCGCCGCTCGCGCTGGTGTTGATTGGTGGTTTGATTAGTTCGACGCTGTTGTCGCGATTGGTCACGCCGGTGATGTATAAATTGCTGCCGCCGAAGATTGAAAAAGAAGGGGATTTGGTTTAAAATGGAATAATGGAAGGATGGAAAGATGGAATCCCGTATTCCAGCATTCCATGTTTCTAACATTCCAATAAAAAGAATATTATCCGCATTTTTTGGAAGGTTGGGCGTTCTAAAGCGAATTGCCAGCCTTCTTTTATCCAAAAATCTGATTCGTATCCAATGCCAATTCAAAATATTGCGTTTTCACGATTTCTCCTTTTTGAATGAATTCACTGAATTTATAAGCATTTCCGGCAGGCTGCCAGTAGGTATGAATTTCCTGTTTTGCTAAATTGATTAACCAACATTCTGCTACACCGCTTTCGGCATATAGGGGTAATTTAAATTTGCGGTCGTACGCCACGGAAGTATCGCCTATTTCAATGGCGAGCAGCACGTCGCGCCCGTGTGGATGTTCATCACCATAATAATCAGCACGGTATTTCAGAATCGCGACATCGGGTTCGGGTTCTGATAAATTGTTAGCAATAATGGGGTCTTGAATACTGAGGATGACATCATCGCCTAGTGCCAAACCCAATATCTTAGTCAATTTTTTTACAATTTGGGTGTGTTTACTTCCTTTAGGACTCATTTCTACAATTTCTCCGTTGATTAATTCAATACCACGTTCCGGCAGGATGCCTGCTTCTGCCATTTTGTGGTAATCCGATACAGTAATCAATCTTTTTTTTACTTCTACCGCCATAAGCTACTTTTTATAACGTCATTTTATCCTTAGCAACGATCAAATAATAACTGCTGGCTTTGTAGCGGTTCTTTTAAGCATATTCTTCGTTAAAAAGCCTCGGCGTAGTGGGGCGAAGCCTCCGTTTTTTGCCTCCACTGTACTTAAAATCCCTCGCTCCAAAGCGAATACTTATTATTCATCCATTACTTACCAGACAAAAGTAACATTTTTTAAGCAATGTTGCTCCGCTTTACGATTGCTACAAACCACTCACTGCTTCTTTTTCTCCGTCGCTTTCGTCCTTGCTTTTACTGCTTTTTCATCGCGATTATCCACTTTTTTATCGGCTTTCACCACGCGTTTCTGGGCGCGGATGGCTTCGGAACGGGCGCGGGCAGCATCTTCCTTGGCTTCGGCGGCTTTGCGTTCTTTTTTGGTGGCGCGCACTTCGGCTTTGGCTTCTTTGTGCGATTGATCTAAGGTTTCTTTCTGATTTTTGGAGGCGGTGGTATCGGTGCGTTTTTTGTTGGAAGCTTCCGTTTTCTCCACTTCAGCCGTCTCTTTCTTTTTGAAAATAGACAGAATACCACTTTCCTTTTCGGGTTTCTCCGACTTCTTACTGGAAGATTGCGCTTGTAACGACACGGAACCGATTGCAAATGCGATAAAAAATAAACTAAAAATAAATAGTTTCATAAATCTGTTTTTGAATTTGAAGATGAATAGTTGCTTAAACGGTATAGGAACGTATTTTATGATTACTGTGACAAAGATTTCCTAAATCTCTAAGATTTGGGAAATCTAATCCCAAGTTTACACTAATTTAATAATAAAATCATAAATCCCGCCTACCATTATCTTATCATTAAATTTCCCGACACATCCTACAATTGCCTTTAGGGTACGATAACTTTGCACTGTTTCGATAGTTATCGGAATTCTTTTTCAACCAATCACTCACTATGACAATGAAGTATCTTACACCCTTATCCCCTCGATTGGGATGGATAGTCGGTTTTTGTTGGATGAGTTGTATGCTCGTCAATCTGCCACCATCCATCGCCAACGAAAGCATTTCCACCATTTATTTTCAAACGACTGCTGCCACCACCGTCTCTGGGCGCGTGCTGGATGTGGTGACGAACGAACCACTTGTCGGAGCCACCATCGCTGTGAAAGAGTCCAGCGAAGGAACGGTGACGGATGTAGATGGCAGTTTTACTGTAAATGTACCCGACGGAAAAAATGTGCTGGTTATCAGTTTCATCGGTTACGAAACACAAGAAATTTTAATTGACGGAAGAACGACGATTGAAGTAAGTTTGGAATCAGGCTCGCAAGAATTGTCGCAAGTAATCGTGGTTGGCTACGGTAGCACGACCAAGCGCGAAGTGACCGGTTCTGCCAAATCAGTGAAAGCCGAAGACTTCAACCGAGGCATTATCAACTCTCCGGAGCAGTTGTTGCAAGGAAAAGTAGCAGGTGTAAATGTCACGTCCGCCAGTGGCGAGCCGGGTTCACCGCAGAGCATTACGGTTCGCGGTCCGGGCGGCGTGCGCACGGGCAGTACGCCCTTATTTGTGTTGGATGGTTTGGCACTCGATAATTCCAGTACGGGTGGCGTTACCAATCCGCTTACTTTTTTGAATCCACAAGATATTGCATCCATTGACGTGTTGAAAGATGCGTCTGCAACAGCGATTTACGGTTCCCGTGGTGCAAATGGTGTAATTCTCATCACGACCAAAAGAGGAAAACAGGGGACGGCTACCGTTAATTATTCTGGCAACATCGGTGTTTCCGAATTGGCAAACGCTATTGATGTGTTCACCGCAGACGAGTATCGTCGGCAAGTACCCGCAGTAGGTGGCGTGCTGGAAGATTTGGGTGCGAATACCGACTGGCAAAAAGAAATCACTCGCACGGCAATCACGCAGAATCACAATGTGGCGTTGAGTGGCGGCGCAGGCAAATTGGCTTATTATGGCTCTTTTGGCTTGCAAAATCAGGAAGGTATTCACAAAAATAACAGTCTAAATCTAATCAGCGGGCGCGTGAATTTGAATCAAACTTTTTTTGACGACCGCCTATCCATTGACATTAATTTGAATGCCGCCAATACGCAGAATAAGCGTCCGCCTTTCGTGTGGGGCGATGCGCTCACCTCCAATCCGACCTACCCTGCTTACGACAAAGATGGAAGTCCATTGCGCTCTCAAACATTCTTCAATCCGCTGGTAACCATTGATTTATCAGAAGATGTAACCATCATTAACCGCGTGATTGCCAGTATTTCACCTTCGGTTACGATTTTGAAAGGCTTGGTGTATAAATTGAATTTTGGCATTGACAATTCCACTTCTGACCGTACCGTGCAGTCTTTTGCCAGTAATTTGCCAAAGCAGGACGGCGGTCTCACCACCATTGATTTAAGAAATGAAAATAAGCTGATTGAAAACTACCTGACGTACACCCTGCGTTCCAACAATCATGGACTGACGGCGTTGGCAGGGCATTCGTACCAGCGCATTTACGTACAGGGCAGAAATTTTAGTATCAATAAGTTTCCCGTTTCTGACATTGACCCAATTAACAATCCGGGCTTAGGACAGGAACTCGCGCTGGCAACTAATCGCCCCGGCGGTTTCGCAGTTGTCAATGAATTACAATCGTTTTTCGGGCGCGTCAATTACCAATTCATGGACCGCTATTTGCTGACGGCTACCATTCGTGCGGACGGTTCCTCCAAGTTTGGAGAGAACAACAAATACGGTTACTTCCCGTCGGTTTCCGTGGGTTGGGTGCTTTCGGAAGAGCCATTTTTGAAAGGCGGTATCTTTAGTGACTTGAAAATCCGCGCCGGCTACGGGCAAACGGGCAATCAAGAAATTCCTTCTAAAATCACACAAGCACTTTTCACTTCAAGTACAACGGGCACGTCCAGCTATCCTTTGGCGGAGTCTGGTCCTTTTCCGGCGGGTACGTCGTTTGTGCGATTGGCGAATCCTGACATCAAGTGGGAAGTTTCTAATCAGACCGATATTGGTTTGGACTTCGGCTTGTTCAAAGGTGCTTTGTCGGGTACGATTGACGTATTTGAAAAAGTTTCGACCGATATTTTGTTGGAAGTCATTCCAGCCGACCCCGTTCAACCTGCCAACACTTTCTGGACGAATGTGCCAGATATGGAGATTACGAACCGAGGCTTAGAAGTAGAATTGAACTACCAATACCGCACCGCCAATGACTTCCGCTTTGAAGTTGGTGGCAACCTGACCTTGATTGACAATGAAGTGCAAGGCTCTCCGTACTCCGTGATTCCTTCGGGTTTTGCAACGGGCGCGGGTTTGACTTCTGCCACTATCAATGGTTATGTGAATGGTCAGCCGATTGGTACGTTTTTCTTGCGCGATTTTGTGGGCGTAGATGATAAAGGGGTCAACATTTTCCGCGATGTGAATGGCGATGGCGCCGTGACGGATAATGACCGCATTGCTGCTGGAAGTGCGTTGCCAACGGAGATTTATAATTTCAATGCCAATGTCGGTTTTAAAGGTTTTGATTTACGCATCAATTTCAACGGCGTATCTGGCAACAAAATTTACGATAATACCGCGAACGCCAATTTCTACAAAGCCCTTTTGGTAAAAGGTCGCAACACTACCACCGAAGGCTTAGGCGAGCCGAATGAATCCATCAACAACTCCGCACCGATTTCCACCCGCTATGTGAAAGACGGTGCTTTCTTGCGCTTGAATAATGTGGCGTTGAGCTACACCTTCAACACGGAAAACTTGGGTATCAACCGCTACATCCAAGGCATTACCTTGTCGGTAACGGGTCAGAATTTATTTGTCATCACGGATTACGATGGCTACGACCCAGAAGTGAATAACGACCGACAAATCAACGGCGTTTCTTCGTACGGCATTGATTACCTGAGCTACCCGAAAGCACGCTCGGTTGTTTTTGGTCTGAATGTGAATTTCTAATTGTATCGGCGGGCTTTACCCGCCGAAGTAATATAATAAATAATGCGGCGGGTAAAGCCCGCCAGTACAAATAATAAAACAATGAAAAATTATATAATAATTCTGTTCACTTTCTTTAGTGTTTTATTCACCACTAATAGTTGCACGGATTTGGAAGAAGAAATCCTCGACGAAACCTCGGCTACACCGGCTACCGATAAACTTGCAGCCGACGGCATTATAGCCCCTGTTTATTCCCTACTGCCCACGATTTATGAGCACACGCGATACTTCGCCTTGCAGGAAATCACGACCGACGAAGCCATTCTACCGTATCGCGGCGGCACGGACTGGGGTGATAATGGTATTTATGTAGAATTGCACAAGCATACTTACAACAGTGCAACTGCCAATATTCGCAACACCTGGAACCCGATTCTGCAAGCACTTTCCCGTTCCATTTCTGCGATTAATGAATTGCCAAACAACCCAGACCCAAGTGCTAAAACTTATCTGGCAGAGGCTCGTGGTATGCGCGCTTTTTACAATCTGCTCACCTTGGATTTGTTTGGCATCGTGTTTGTGAAAGAAGATATTGCAGCCGCTTCCAGCATTCTACGGGGCGCAGAAGCCGTGTCTTACATCGAAAGTGAATTATTGGCAGTGGAGCCATTGGTAGAAACGAACGTGGGTTCAGGTCGCCTATCAAAAGGCGCGGTTTGGGGCTTACTCGCAAAATTATACCTGAATGCTGGCGTTTACCGCGACCCTTATGCGGACAAATTTGACTTTACGGGTGCAGACATGGACAAAGTGATTGACTATTCCAATAGAATCATCACTTCTGGTCAATACGCATTGTCGAATGACTTCTTCGCTATTTTCAACGATGAGAACCATACCAACAAAGAACTGGTATTTGCTGTGGACCAACGCGCGGAGTTAAACGGTCACAATCGGATGGCGTACTTCTCTTTATCGGGTGATATGTTCCCGCTCCCTGAATTCCCGAATGCCAACGGTACCGATGGTCCTGCCATCACGCCAGATTTTTATCGCACTTGGGTCAATGCGTATGCGCCGATAGACCCAGCGAAAATTGATCCGCGATTCTACCAAGAAAATATGGGTATCTATTCTAATCCGGCGGACACTTGCGTATCGTCGGCACGCTTCAAAATCAATCGCGGTATCTTGCGTGGTCAGCAGTATGGTTTACAACGTAGAACGACTGGTTTTGCAAAGTGTGCGAATGGTGACTTTTTGGTGGGACCGCTCGTTCACCTGACTCGCAACAGACCTACGTTGCCCGTTAATTTTACGGAGAAAGTTGACTTTACAGTAGAAGGCAGCAATTATCCAACTGGCTACCGCGTGGAAAAATACGAATTTGGCAAAAAATCTGCCAGCGGTCGAAACCTCGGTGACCACGACATCATCATCATTCGTTTAGCAGATGTGTACCTGATGCGTGCCGAAGCAAAACTGCGTAAAAGCAATGATGTAGCGGGTGCCTTGGCTGACGTAAACATCGTGAGAGCGGCGCGTACCAAAACGACTCCTGCCCCAGCCTTGACCGAGATGAGTCTGGACTTGCTATTCCGCGAGCGTGGTTTTGAATTTTATTGGGAAATGTATCGCCGCACGGATATGATTCGCTTCGGCAAATACGAAGATAGCTGGACGGAAAAGGACGATAAAAACAAGTTCCGTCGGGTGTTCCCGATTCCACAAACGGCGATTGACGGTGCGTCGAACTTGCCGGGGTATTTGAAACAGAATCAGGGATATTAATGTGCTGATAGGATGATGTGCTAATGTGCTAATACTGCGGCAAAAACAAAAAAGGCTGTCTTCAAATCGGAGGGCAGCCTTCTACGTTCCATATTTACATTTTAGATTTTGCGGTTTTACGTTTTAAATTTTAAATAATGAAAACGACTTTCCTACTTTCCATTGCTTTCCTCTTCTCTTTTTCTGCATGGTCGCAACAGCCCGCCACAGGAAGTCACCCTTCCGACAACCGCATTTTAGACAATCAATCGCCCATTATTCTACCTTACAATCGCCTCGTCGCTTCCGCTGGCAAAGTCATCACGTACGGCGACCCGCGTTTGGAAAATCATACTTTAGATGTGACCCTTTTACCGGATAATAACTTATTGGCAATAGAAGACCGCTATGGCATCGCTATTCTAAATCGCAAGCAAAATAAATTGATAGCGCGTTGGACTTTCCGAGACAACAAAGATTTTCAAAATATGATGAGTACCTTTTCGGGTATTAAGGCTTTCCAGTTTCAAAATAAAACCTACCTCGCGTGGGGTGCTTCTGAAAGAGAAAATGGGAAATCGGGTGTCATGCTCGCGCAGTGGACGAGCGATTCCATTGCAAATATTGAACTCCTGCCATTTGCAGCCGTCGCGCCTGCGCCAATTTCTCTGCCGAATGAAGTGGAAGTCCATTTTGGAAATGGCGACTGTTTTCTTTACATCGTTTTGAATGGAAATAATCAATTGGTGAAGATGCGCTTTGCTGACCGTAAAGTGATGTGGACTGCCGCTACAGGCGTTGCGCCATTTGGTATAAAAATTGTAAAAAATAAAGTATATGTCAGCAATTGGGGCGGTCCTGCGCCTACTAATTCTAAACTCGAAACCGCTGGCGTGCCGTGGGGGGCGGCTTATATTGAACCAAAAACGGGCGCGACTTTGCAAGGCTCGGTTTCTGTTTTTTATTTGAATAGTGGAAATAATATAAAAGAAATCCAAGTCGGTTTGCATCCGAATGCGATGGTGGTGAGTCGGGATTCTAACTTGCTTTATGTTTCTAATGGCAACAGTGACGAGGTCTCGGTGATTGATGTAAATAACGATGTCGTTACGCAGCAAATCCCAGTAGGTCTTTTTAACACCACGACAAACTTGATTGGCAGCAGCCCGAATGGCTTAGCTTTGAATGAAAAAGGTGATGTGCTGTACGTTTCAAATGGATTGGACAATGCGGTAGCGGTAGTGAAATTAGGTGCAAATCCTACGGTGCAAGGCTTCATTCCAACCGAGGCGTATCCGTCTGGATTACTTTTTGTAGATAAAAAATTATACGTCACCAATCTCGAAGCCATCGGCGCGCGCATGCGCAACCAAACGCCGGAATTGAAAAAACGTTTTAAAATAGCCGATGCCGACGATTTTGAAGGTGCGTTCAATGCCCACGAGCAAATCGCTTCCTTTTCCATTATTAAAGTACCCAACAAAAGTCGGCTGCGGAAATACACCAACCAAGTAAAATCGCTCAATTTCACCTTTCGGGAGCAAATCAGCAAGCAAGCTCCGCGCCCGAACGTTCCTGCTCGACCCGTGCCGGAGCGCATTGGCGAACCCTCGGTTTTCAAGCACGTCGTTTATATCATCAAGGAAAATCGCACGTATGACCAAGTCTATGGCGACCTCGCGCAGGGACGCGGCAAGAAGGAGTTGTGCGTTTTCGGCGACAGCATCACGCCCAATCAGCACAAGTTGGCTTTGGAATATGGGTTGTTAGATAATTATCACGCTTCCGGGAAATCTTCTGCTGAAGGACACCAGTGGACGGACGCTGGCATTGTATCGGATTATGTGGAAAAAAGTGTGCGCGGCTGGTTTCGTTCTTACCCGCACCGCCAGTATGATGCGATGGTTTACACCAAAAATGGCTTCATTTGGAATCACGCGCTGGATTATGGCAAGTCGGTGCGGATTTACGGCGAGGCTTGTTATTTAGAATTTGATAAGAAATTGAGTTGGACGGACATTTATAAAAAATACACCAACAAAGAGCCTTTTGAATTTACAAATACCAGCACGATTTCGCGCGTTCGCCCGATTCTGTCGCAAACTTTCCCCGGCTATGACGACCCCAAAATAAATGACCAAATGCGCGCCGACGCTTTCATCGCAGAATTAAAAGCCTACGAACAAATGCCCGGCGACAGTCTCCCAAATCTAATGGTTATCGCCCTGCCGAACGACCACACCGCTGGTACGAGTCCAGGCTATCCCACGCCCCGCGCCCAAGTGACCGACAATGACTTGGCTTTGGGTAAAATTATAGACGCCCTCACGAAAAGTCGCTTTTGGGATTCGACGGTCGTTTTCGTCACGGAGGATGATTCCCAAAACGGCTGGGATCATATCTCGGCGTACCGCACTGGCGCGTTGGTGATTAGTCCTTACTCGCGTTTGAATCGTACAATTTCTACGAATTACAATCAGATTTCGATGCTGCGCACCATCGAGCAAATCCTCGGCTTGCCGCCGATGCACGCCATTGACGCGACTGCGCTGCCGATGTTTGATTGTTTTACAACTACGAAAACCCTTGCGCCTTACACGTTTCTGCCAAATCGCATTCCGTTAGATGAAATGAATAAATCTTTGTCTTCGCTAAATGGAAAAGCATTGTATTACGCTCAGAAATCGCAGGAAGTAATGGTGGAAGAAGGCATTGATAATGGAAAAGATGATTTGATGAACCGGATATTGTGGTTTGCGATGAAGGGGGACGTGCCGTATCCGAAGAAGTGAGTACTGGCTAGCTTTAGTCGCCGATGTAATATTACAACGGCGACTAAAGCTAGCCGGTACAGTTTCTTACCCCACTGCATATTCAGTATGTTCCCGATGATACTCTGGGAAGTACGCCAATACAATGTCTTTCTTAGAAACACCTTGCTCCACGAGCATTTCAGCGATGCTATATTCCATCTTATCCTCTTGTACCCAAATTTTATTATCAATAATATCTAAATGAAAAAGTAAATTAAACACCCGATGATTATCCTCCCAGCCGAGCGCAATGATTTGATAATGATTTCCTTGTGTATCAATAATTGCCTCAAAGTGAATGTTTTGATTGGCAGGCTGTCGCAGTTGCTGCAAATAATTGTCTATTACTTGGTTGACTTTAGATTGCAAATGAGCTACGGTTTCCATGATTCTATGCTTTTGGATTGTGGATTAAAAAGTATAAGTTTCATATTTAATTCTTCTACTATGTCTTTAAAAAATTGCAATTCATTCAATCGCTCATAAATATAAAACGGCATTGCTAAATACATCGTTCGCTCTATATTTTTCTTTCGCATGACGATACTGTAGCCTTGATATTGCCCGACCGCGCGGAGGAAATCGTGTACAATAGAAGGAGTGGTAAAACTTTTGACCTCGACCGCTATCTTCGTCCATTCTTTTTCAGCGGTGATAATCTTTTCTGCACCGAGGTCGGTTTGCAAACCGCCTTCTTCTCTGCTCAACAGGGTCAGTGGGTCATCCGTTATCGTCCAGCCATCCTTCTCCAACGCTGCTCGTACCGCCTCGTGATAAATATCTTTTGCCAACGTATCTTTTTGTACAAATTTACTACTTTTCTATAACAGAATCATCCTGCAATTTACTGGATTTTAAAAATTTGGCAAATCGGCGTATATTCACCTCTCATCAATAGCGGAATCCCCATTATGAAACCCTTCTTCCTTTTTATCCTGTTTTTTATCAGCATGGCTACCTCCCTTGCTGCGCAAGCAAATTCCGATTGCTACAAAAACCTACGCGGCGAAGGCTTGACGCTGCTCAAAAAGAAAAACTACCGCAAAGCCGTAGATAAATTCTTCGCGGCGCGCTACTGCCCCGACAAACCTGTGAAAGACGACCTCGATGACCTTATCAAAAAGACCCAAGACCAATGGGTGGCTGCGCTAGACCAAGCTGTAAACAACGCCAAAAGTACACAAAAAAAGACTGCCGCCGCCCTTACCAAAGCAGACAGCGCCCTCGCGCTTGCTAACAATATTATTGATGCGTTTTATTTTTATAAAGATAGCTTTGCATTGGCTTATAAGAACAATTATTACGGCTTTATTGATAAAAAAGGGAAAGCAGTTATTGATTACAAATATAATGAAGCACTGCCATTTGATAATACGGGCTATGCGCGGGTAAAACGGACAGATATATCTTATTTGATAGATACGAAAGGGGTGGAATACCGCTTGGCAACGGAGCTGAATCAATTGGATTCGAACGTGGTTGCATTGGATTTACGCGACCGCCGATTAGATACGTTTCCGATGATAATTACAGAAAATCCGCAACTGAAAATTTTACTCCTATCCAGAAATCGCTTAGCCGGTCTGCCAGCAGAATTCGGGCAATTGGACCAGCTTCAATATTTAGACTTGTCTGTCAATCAATTAACGAGCCTTCCAGAATCCATTGGAGAATTAGACAGCCTTCGTGTCTTGGATTTGTCCTATAGTGATATGAAGCTAAAAAGTGTTCCTGCAACGATTGGTAAATTGCAAAACCTGCAAGTATTAGATTTAACGGCATCCGGTTTAAGGAGCCTGCCTGAAAGCATTGGAAACCTACGCAATCTTCAAAGTTTAATTTTAACCTATACTCCGTTAACCAATTTTCCGGAAGCAATCAGTAAATTGAGTCGGCTTCAAAATTTGAATTTACATCGAACCGGTTTAAGGAGTCTACCCGTATCCATTGGTGAATTGCGCAATCTTCAAAACTTGAATTTATCTCATAATAAACTGAAGCAACTGCCCGAATCCATTGGTGAATTGAGCAATTTGCAGACTTTAGAAGTATTTGAAAATGAATTGACGAGCCTGCCAGAATCCATCGGTCAGCTAAAACGGCTTCAAAAATTGGTTTTATATGCAAATCCACTAACGAGCCTTCCCGAGTCTATGGGTCAAATGATGAGCCTGCAAACTTTGAGTATATCCGGTAGCCCATTGACCAGTCTTCCAGCATCTATTGTTCAATTGAGTAATCTTCAAAAACTATATTTGTCTGATAATCAAATTAAAAATCTTCCTGAAAAGATTGGTCAGTTGAGTAAACTTCGCGCTTTAAGCTTATCAGGCAATTTATTAACAAGTCTTCCCGCATCTATTGGGGCATTGAAGCAACTTCAAGAGTTGGATTTGTTGGGAAATTATTTAACCGACCTTCCAATTTCTATCGGGCAATTAACCAACCTTCAAAAGTTGGATTTGTCGGGCAATGCTATCCAGAAAGAAGCCTTACAAAAATTACCGCCTGCGTTTTACGTTGAGAATCTCTTACAATACGCTCAAACATTTTCCTATCAAGAAAATTATATTTCCGCCTTGAGTTTTTATCAAACATTGGCAACTCAAAAAATAAGCCAAGCAACTAAGCAAGATGCCGCTGCTGCCTGCAGTAATATTACATTTCGATTATTATTTATCAAAGAGTTTAAACTGGCACTGAAAGCGGGTTTGCTGGCACAGCAGTTCGACACGAAGAATACAAATTTATACACGAACTTACCCTTAGCCTATCTTTTTAATAATGAATTCGAAAAAGCGAAAGCCATTTACACAGCTTATAAAGATAAAATGTATGATGTAGAAAAAAGTTACAAAATGGTTTTTTTACAAGACTTTTTTGAATTAGAAGCTGCCGACATTACGCATCCTGATATTGCGAAAATCAGAGCATTGCTGAAGGATTAATTGGTCAGACGATTTTGGATTCGCTTGACCAATTACTTCTTACTCACTTATCCGACACTTTCCACTCCAAGCGATTGTGTATCACTTTGCCGTTATTCACAATCAACATCGGGTCTTGAATAGTGATGATATTTTCTAATGGATTGCGCTCAATGACCAATAAATCTGCATCCAAACCGACAGCGATTCTACCCGTATTTTTTAAATTCAACATTTCTGCCGCCAGCGAAGTACAAGATTGAATGACTTGCAGCGGCGTTAAACCTGCGTTGGCAAATTCTTCCAACTCATGTCCCAAACGCAACGTACCGTTGGGCGCGTAGCCGGTATCCGTTGCAGCTATGATTTTTACACCCAAGTTATTCGCTCGTTTTACCATCTCGCGCATGCGGGGGAGCATGAAGCGTCCGCGAATCGCCAAACCGGGGTTGTCATAATCACCGCCGGGTTCCGTGAGGTCAACAACGACCGCCATTGTGGGAACTAAATAGGTGCCTCGCGCTGCCATCAATTTCAAAGTTTCATCACTCAAGAAAGTACCGTGTTCGATGCTCTTCACACCGCCGAGTACGGCTGCGCGAGCACCCTCGTCTCCATGCGCGTGCGCCGCGACGGGGATGTTGGCTTTGGCACCGGTTTCTACGATGGCTTTCATTTGAGCTTCGTTATAATATGGTTCACGCGGGTCGGTGTCGGCAGTACCGGCGCGGGCAGTGGCGTTCACTTTTATCCAATCCACTTTTCGGTCTACCATCACTTGCGTCATTTTGCGCACTTCGTCAGTGGTTTTTACACCTTTTAACAAATCTTTGGCAACACTTGGCATATCCATAAAAAAAGCCTCGTCGGGCGAGTGGCGCACATGGTAACCGGCGGCTAACATTTCCGGGGCATCAATGCTGCCCGATTTTGCCAATTCGCGCATTCCAACATCATCAAAGTGAGAAACGCCCATGCTGCGAGCAGTCGTCACGCCAGACATCAAAGCGCGCTTGGCATCGGCAAACGTGCGAATGTGGACGTGCGAGTCAATCAAGCCGGGCATCACGTATTTGCCTTTTAAATCATACACCGTAGCTCCGACGGGCGGCGTAACGTTACCGGTGGTGATATTTTGAATTTTTCCGTTAACGATGGTGATGGTGGCGTCGGTTTGGACTTTGTCGGTCGAGCCGTCAATGATGTTGGCGTGGGTAAGGACGAGGGTTTGGGCTTGGGCGAAAATTAGCGTCGGGCTAAGATTTACAAGGATTAAAAAGTGTTTTAGGTATTGCATAGAATTGGATTTTAGGTATTAGACGTTAGACAGCATACTATTTGAAAATATTCCTGTAAAGGAACTTCAAAACTTATAATTGCAAAATCTTATTTTTTTGATAGAAAATGACTTATTTGCTCAAAAATAGAATGTGATGTCGGAGACATTGGAACCATTAAGTGATTACGAAATCGAATGTGGAAAGCCCCTGCCGAGTCTCCATCATGCGCTTGTTCAAAACCAACTTTCCTTTCTTTTAAACCGTAATTTTAGAAGTGTTTTTTCTTTTTCCACAGAACTTGACCTTGAGCTTGGAGGCCAACCCGCTACCCCTGATATTTGTGTTTATCCAAAAGTAAAATTGAATTTTAAACGGGAAGCTGACATTTTAAAAATGACCCAACCGCCCATTACTACTATTGAGATTTTATCTCCAAAACAGGCGTTAGATGAGGTAGTAGCTAAAGCGCGCGACATTTATTTTCCGAATGGCGTACAATCTTCTTGGGTAGTGATGCCTGCGCTGGAAACGATTGTGCTGATTGACCCGAATTTAGATACGACTTATTTTAATAAAGGGGAATTATTGGACCCTGTTACGAATATTCGACTTTCTATCGAAGAGATTTTCGAAGGTTGAATTTGAATCGAATATCCAGATAGCTATCGCATTTGCATTAAGCAAACTTTAACTAATGTTTACAAGTTTGATTATTACCGAATTATTTTGATTTTTTTCTCCACGCTTGAGTTTTGCAACTTTTTGTTCCCGACACATGTCGGGACCACAAAAAGTCACCAAAAAAGTATAGGCTAATCAATCTCCTCCCTGCGTTCGCAGTAGCTTTAGCGCAGGCGAAGCGGGTAATTAGCCGGCAGCCGCCACTATGTGTTTCAAAATTAATATAAATCATTTGAAATGAAAGTCCTACATATTAGTTAAAATATTCCTGAAGCAAATACGCTGTTCAACTGGACAAGCCAAACTTTCAAATCTAAAACCTCCAAACGTTATTTATCGCGCTCGTAAGCTCCAATATCTGGCGCGGTTGCACTTCGATTTTTACCTTCTAAATCAATCGTGATGCTGCGCGGCGAGAAAACTGGCTTGGCTTTTCCATCGGCGATGGAGAGCGAATCGAGTTGAAATTTACCTTCATTTTCATCTACAAATAATTTGTCGTTTCGGGTTGCGTTGACACAGGGTTTGCAAAACGCTTCAAAAAAGTCAGCGTATTGACCATTAAGATTGCGCAGTAAGTCATCTACACGCACGATGCAATCTTGAAATTGGACGTTGAAAAGTGCCGGATTTTTTCGGTCGGATATATCGGAGGTTTCGAGTTCATCGTTTTGCGAACCCACAATAATGGAATTGACGAAGCGCGCATTGAGGCGATAATCTTTTCGAATATCACAATTTTCATCATAACAGTAAAAGTTATTCATTCCTAACGCCGAACTATTATTGCCATAACTCGCCAAGGTGCAATACGTAAAATTATAATCGCCACCCTGCACGAGCAGCACGGAAGTCGCGCCATTGTTGTAAACTAAGGTATTTTCGGCTGTAATAGTGCTGCGAAAACCAATCAATCCACTGCTGGAAGTGTTGTAAATCTGGGAGTTACGGATGGTTAAATCTGCGGTAGAATCCACGAATAATCCAAAGCGACTGTTGCGCACGGTGACGTATTCCATTACATTGCCGCGACTGCCTTTGGCAAAAACGATGCCGTTCCATTGTCCATCATTATCCAAAAAACTTTCCTCGAGGCGGTCGCCCTGTATGATGACAGGTTTTTCTTTTGTGCCTTGTACCGTGATTTTTCCAGCCTGTAGCACGTAGATTACCCCATCATTATAAATACCCCCAAATAAGTCGTTTTGCGCCAAGCCGCCGTGTACGTAGATGCGCGCACCTGCGGGGATGACCAGCTCGCAACTGTCCACAAACACCGCTCCGTAGATGACGTATGGCTTTGGGTCGTCCCACACGAGGTCGCCATTGTCGCAACTCAAGCGCACAGCGACTCCTTTATTGAAACGACTTGGAAAGTAATTCGCGTTTTGTCCCCATGCTTCGATATTCACTTTTTGGGTATTGCCATTAGTTTCAAAAACGATGCGGTCTTCGATGACGAAAGGGCTGGCGGCGAGTGGTTGATTCGGGTCAATTGTCACTTTGGCGAAGAGGTAAATGCTGTCGTTTGCCAATACTTCGATGTCTTGTTGGGCATTGCCGGGCAAGCCGTCCACATTGAGTTGCCAGCGCGCGCTGTTGCCACTTTCGAGGTAAATTTTAGAAATGCGGATGGATTGGTCGTTGCGATTATAAATTTTGAAGGAGCGCGTGGCGGAGCCAAGTTCGGTGAAAACCGTGTCGAAGCGCAAGGTATCGAGGGAGAATTCAAGTTGGGCGCTGCCGTCGGTGGTGAAGTCGTCTTCGTTATCGCAGTGGGTGAAAAAGATGATAGTTGCAAAAGCGAATGAAAGTAGATATAATAAGTATTTCATTTTCAATTGATTAGATGCCAGATTTTTAGATGCCAGATGCCAGACTTTTCAACAAGCCATATTTTAATGGATAGTAAAACGATGAAAAGCGAATTTCATTTTGCTGCAAAAATACATTGCTTTATAGACTTTAGATGTTAGATAGTAGACGTTAGACGATTTTGTACAGTAGAATTCTTGTTCGGGTTGTCTAAAATCTATCGTCTAAAGTCTGCCGTCTATAAAAAACACTCGTCGAAATTAACTAAAATGCGGAAACTGCTTTGCTTTATAAAACGTTCCACGCTTTGACGTTGTAGATGACAAAAAAATATGTTTCAAAACAAGTGTTAAAGTATTTAAGAAATCAGCTACTTTTGCCTAAGTTTTACGATTGTAGCAAGAATAACCACCGATTGCCCGCTACCTGAAATTAAAGATTTATAAACGATTCAAAGTTTGGAGAAGCCTGTCATTGATGTAATTATACCAGCACAAAACGAAGAGAAGTCTATCGGCTTGGTGTTGGCGAATATGCCGAGAAGTTTGGTACGGGAAATTATCGTATGTAACAACGCAAGCACGGATGCCACTGCCCGAATTGCGCGCGAAGGAGGCGCTACCGTTTTGGAAGAACCGGAAGCAGGTTATGGCAGCGCTTGTTTGAAGGGAATTGAACATTTATTAAAAAAATCGGCTACGGAACAGCCAGATATTGTTGTATTTTTGGATGCTGATTTTTCGGATTATCCAGAGGAAATGCCTGCTTTAATTCGCCCT
This sequence comes from uncultured Saprospiraceae bacterium, assembly GCA_964549655.1. Lineage (GTDB taxonomy): Bacteria > Bacteroidota > Bacteroidia > Chitinophagales > Saprospiraceae > JADJNW01. The sequence continues at coordinate 5,969 of CAZJXN010000040.1, read as the reverse complement.
ATCCTGGAAGAAAATGTTGACTTGGTCATTGGGTCGCGCGTATTGGGCGATATGGAGCGTGGCTCGATGCAGCCACAGCAGATTTTTGGCAACTGGCTGGCAACTAATCTAATACGCTTATTTTACAGTTATAATTTTACAGATTTAGGTCCGTTTCGGGCAGTGAAATTCAAGAAATTGCTCGAATTGCAAATGGAAGACCGCGATTTTGGCTGGACGGTGGAAATGCAGGTGAAGGCAGCTAAGATGCGATTTCATACCAAGGAAGTGCCCGTGAGTTATAGGCGGCGCATTGGTACATCTAAAGTTTCCGGCACGGTACGCGGTTCTTTATTAGCAGGGCATAAAATTTTGTGGACGATATTTAAATATTTGTAACAATGTGATTAGTTATTGGTGATTTGTGATACGGGATTCGCAAGTCACAAATCACGTATCACAAATCACGTATCACAAATCACGTATCACAAATCACAAATAACGTATCACAAATCACAATTTACAAATCCTATTTCACAAATCACATTTAACTTTTAAACATCATAATATGTCTATTTTGGCTTATGCGGTTTTAATTATTTACAGCACGGCGCTGATTTACATCACAATGTACTGTGTTATGCAGTTCAACCTGCTGTATCATTACAGAAAAGCTGCCAAAAAACAGCCGCTTCAAGCAGCCGAACTCAATGCGGTATATGATGCGGCGGAAAACGAAAAAAACTATCCTTTTGTCACCATCCAGCTTCCTATTTTCAATGAAATGTACGTGGTAGAGCGCCTCATTGACAACATCGCGGAATTTGACTACCCAAGCGACCGCTTTGAGGTACACGTGCTGGATGACTCAACGGATGAATCGGTCGAAATCACCCGCAAAAAAGTGGAAGAATGGAAAGCCAAGGGCTTGAACATAGAACAAATCCGCCGCGTAGACCGCAAAGGTTATAAAGCTGGTGCGCTACAAGAAGGTATGAAGCACGCCAAAGGGGAGTTTATTGCTATTTTTGATGCGGATTTTCTCCCACACGCAGATTTTTTGAAAAAAACGATTCCTTATTTTGAAGACCCGAAAGTAGGGGTGGTGCAGACGCGCTGGGAACACATCAATGAAGAATACTCGCTCATCACGAAGTTTCAGGCGATTCAACTCAATGTACATTTTACCGTCGAGCAAAAAGGACGCGAGGCAGGCAATTATTTGCTGCAATTCAATGGCACAGCGGGTGTGTGGCGACGACAAACCATTGACGATGCAGGTGGTTGGGAAGCGGATACGTTGACCGAAGACCTCGACCTGAGCATTCGGGCGCAGTTAAAAGGTTGGAGAATCCGTTTTATAGAAGAAATTGGTGCGCCAGCAGAACTTCCCGCAGAAATGAATAGCTTGAAATCACAGCAATTCCGGTGGATGAAGGGCGGTGCAGAAACGGCGAAAAAGATGCTACCTACCGTTTGGAAATCGGACTTAAGTATGTGGCAAAAAATACAGGCGACGGTGCATTTGCTGAGTAGTACGGTGTTTGTGTTTGTGTTTATTTCTGGGGTGTTCAGTGTGCCATTACTTTTCGTATTGGGTGATTTGATAGAAGATGGCTTTAGTAAAAATTTCTTTGCTTGGTTTATGGTAGGCTTTTTAGCGATTGTAGCGGTTTATTACACTGCCAATTTACAGTCGCCCGCGCGCAAGCAAACAGAGGAATTCAGTAAGTCTTTATATAAATTTATATTCCTTTTCCCGCTATTTTTAGCGTTGTCAATGGGACTTTCTTTGCACAATTCTGTGGCAGTTATTCAAGGCTACCGAGGTAAAAAATCGCCGTTTGTGCGTACGCCGAAGTTCAATATTCAGACCATCAAAGACACCTTTAGTAAGCATAAATATATGAGTAAAAAAGTGTCTTGGACGACGCTGCTGGAGGGGTTTTTGGCACTCTACTTTTTGGGCGGTGTCATAGGCGGTATCATGATTCAGAACACGACGTTCCTTGTTTTCCATGTGATGTTATTCTTGGGTTACGGCGGGATTTTTTTTTACACGTTGCGGCATATTCGCGCACAGTGAGTTAGAATTATAATTTTTATAATATATTTTAGACTGAATGTTTTGAGGGAATCTAATTATCTAACGTCCAATGTCTAACATCTTAAAAAAGCATACAATCTAATCGCAATAAATAAGGGTGTCATACTGTAAAAAGATGACACCTCTTTTATTTAGAATGTCTGAACTTTGATTTTTATGATGGATGTGATAAATATGATTTGTTAATTACATTGCGCCCTCTGCGAAAAACTCCTCGTCCTCTGCGGTTAAAAAATGCTATGAGGGCTGTAAAGAGCGCACTAAAAATCTGCGGGAGCATTTAAAACGAAAAACAAATTTCAATATGAAACATTTCCTTTTTATTTTAATTATAAGTACCGCTTTTACAGCTTGTAAACAAACGCCTCAAACAGAAGAAACGGCTGATACAACTGCTCAAATACCTGCTATGCCTATGGGCAAAGACACGCTCCTTGGTCCGCAAGGCGCAGATGCCGCTAAATTTCAAGAAGTAAATGATGTAACAATCTATGAATATCCAAATTTTAAAATTCGAGTAGAATATGCCGAAATGGAAGATGGCAGTGCCGGCGAAAGCATCACACTCGTGCGTAATGATGGTTCAGATAGCACATTAATAAGTCGAAAAGGATTTAATTTTTTCTATGGCGTAGCCGATAATTATTTATTTGTGGATGAAGGTACTTACGATTTAGGTCGAACGATGCACATCTATGATATAAATACCAATCAAGAAATCGGAAAATTTGATTTTGATGATGCGGAAGTGATATTACAAAATAATCAAATTAGCTTTTTTGTGTTGTTAGATGATAATGCCGCTGCCGCTTTGAAGCCAAAACCCAAGTGTGACAAGGAGCAAGAAATCAAGGAAGCCGGACTGGGCTTAGGTTATACGCAGAAATACATTTTTGACCTGACGACTCGTAAAGCTACGCCAACAAAGGAATATAGTTGCCGAGCAATTTCCTAATGCAAAGGCATATTTTAATTTCCAGTTTTTTAATTTTACTTACTATTATACTTGGCTATGTAGTAGAGCGAAGTAATTTTGTGCTTTTAATAGGAAATTACACGCTGTTTTTTATAATCTACTGGTTTATTTCCAATCGAATAGAAAACCCAAAATACATCCGTTTTTACATTGCAATCAGTATTTTACTGCGTATCATATTACTTTTTTCTCTTCCAAATCTCTCTGAAGATTGTTACCGCTTTATTTGGGATGGACGCTTGATTATCAATGGTTTAAATCCATTTGAACAATTGCCGAGTTATTATATTGAAAATAAAATCCTGCCGGAAAGTCTTACATCTGAATTATACGCTCAATTAAATTCTAAACTTTACTTCACTGTTTATCCGCCGGTGGCACAAGCCGTTTTTGCTATTGCTTGTTGGATATTTCCAAAAAGTATTTTAGGGAGCATTGTTATTATGAAATTGATTTTATTAGTTGCCGAAATTGGCAGTATTTTATTGATAATCAAATTGTTAAAAGAAATTAAATTACCTGAAAAGAATGTTTTGTTATATACCTTAAATCCGCTTGTTATTATAGAAACCGTTGGCAATGTACATTTTGAAGGGCTACTGATTTTCTTTTTATTACTGTCCTTTTGGCTTTTGGTGAAATTCAATTGGGTGGGGTCAGCAATAACGATGACACTTGCAATTGCTTCTAAATTAATTCCATTACTATTTCTTCCATTCTTGATTACAAAATTGAATTTCAAAAGAAGTATGCTCTACTTTCTTGTTATAGGAATTACACTTTTGATTTTATTTTTTCCTTTAATTAATAGCTTCTTTTTCAATCATTTCGGCGAAAGCCTGAATTTGTACTTCCGGCAATTTGAATTCAATGCCAGTGCTTATTATATCGCTCGTTGGATTGGCTATCAAATAGAAGGACACAATTTAGTAGCAACAATCGGACCTGCTTTAGCAATTATTACCTTTTTAAGTATTATTACATTAGCAATTCAAAAACGAAAAGAAGACATTCGTAATTTGCCCGAAAGCTGGCTATTTGCGATAAGTATTTATTTACTTTTTGCTACGACAGTGCATCCTTGGTATCTCACTTTACTCGTTGCATTAAGTGTTTTTACAAAATGGCGATACGCAATGGTTTGGTCAGGGGTAGCAATATTAAGTCATAGTCATTATTGGAATGATATTTTTAAAGAAAATTACGGATTGATTGCAATGGAATATGGATTTGTGATGCTTTTTGTGATGTATGAATTTTTTGTAAAAAACAGTAAGAAAGTTTAATAGTAACTAAACAAGTTTGTAGCAATAAAAAATGACTAAACTAATAAGTAATAATAATGCGAACTTCTTGTATTGCAATAGCTCGTATTTCGTCGTCTTTCAGCAAGTGTCCATCCAGAAAAAACGTAGTATGGATGGTTTCCCAACCCTTTTTAGTTAGGAATGACGCCAGCTTGGGTGGCAGTTGGGTATCAACAATAAATTTCAGCATTACTTAAGCAGCCAGCGGAATGATAGATTTGGTATTTGCCATGCGAGCAGCATACAACAGGCAAGCAACAATATCTTCTTGCTCCAAATAGGGATAATCTTCCAGAATTTCCTCATGCGTCATGCCGGCAGCGAGCAATTCCAGTAACTGCGCGACGGTGAAACGCATATTACGAATGCTTGGCTTTCCTTGCGAAACCTCTGAATTAATTGTAATTCGGTTAATAAAATTAATATTTTCCATATTTCAGAACGTTCTTAATCTTGTGTTTGACAAAAATAACGAAAAAGAATTTCATTTCGTTCTACTTTTCTAATAAAGGCTATATCAAGCTCTCCAAATCATAGATAGGATTTCAAGATTCTCAAAAAATCAGGAAAAAAGCTTTCTAAATAAATGTCTTGTAACCAGAGCTTTCTAAAATCAAAATGATGAAATACCTATTTTTACTTTTAATCCTCCTTTTTGCAAATACTATTTTTGCACAATCCTCTGTATTTCAAGAACTTAAATTTCGCAGCGTCGGTCCCTTGCGTGGCGGCAGAGCAACGGCAGTAGCGGGCATTCCTTCCCAGCCCAGCACGTTCTACATGGGCGCAACGGGCGGCGGTGTGTGGAAAACGACCGATTATGGCACGGCTTGGACGAACGTTTCGGACGGCTTTTTTGCAACGCCTTCCATTGGCGCGATTAATGTATCACTTACTAATCCAAATGTTGTGTATGTCGGCACGGGTTCGGATGGCATTCGCAGCAATGTAATTGCAGGAAAAGGCGTGTACAAATCGGTAGATGCCGGTAGAAAATGGTCGCTGGTCGGCTTAGAAAAAACGGGTCAAATTGGCGCAGTAGAAATTCATCCGACGAATCCGGAGGTGGTATTTGTAGCGGCGATTGGCAATGCTTTCGCACCAAATCCAGAGCGGGGCGTTTTTCGCACGAAGGATGGCGGTAAAAATTGGGAAAAAGTGCTGTTTATTTCCGATACAATCGGCGTGGCGGATTTAGAATTTGCACCCGATAATCCTGATATAATTTATGCAGCAGCGTGGCGAGTGGAGCGCAAACCTTGGACGATTATTAGCGGTGGCAAGGAAGGCGGCATTTATAAATCAACGGACGGTGGCAGCACTTGGAAAAAAATAAATAATGGTTTGCCAAAAAATGTAATTGGTAAAATAGATTTAGCGGTTTCCAAATCGAATCCAAATCGCGTGTGGGCGCTGGTGGAAGCGCTTCCGGGCGAAGGTGGCGTGTATCGCTCCGATGATAAAGGCGAAAAATTTGAATTGGTAAGTACGAAGAAAGAATTATTAGACCGACCCTTTTATTATTGTAATATTGATGTAAATCCATTAAATGCGGATGTACTGTTTGTAAGTTCTACCAACCTTTGGAAATCAAGCGATG